>JBBIUU010000005.1:0-2505 GCA_037440125.1 Acidobacteriota bacterium | reverse complement strand
CTGACAAGGTCTTCATCTTCGGCATGGACTGCATGGCGCCCCAGCTCGTCTTCGAGCAGTGGCGCGACGAACTGCCCAACCTCGCCAAGCTGGCCGACTCGGGCGCCTGGGGCGAGCTGCGCTCCACGGACCCGCCCATCACCGTCCCCGCGTGGACGGCCATGATGACGAGCAAAGACCCCGGCACGCTCGGGTTCTACGGCTTCCGGAACCGGAAGTCCTACGACTACGACGAGCTCTACTTCGCCAACGCGGCCTACGTGAAGGAGAAGACGCTCTGGC
This sequence comes from Acidobacteriota bacterium, assembly GCA_037440125.1. Lineage (GTDB taxonomy): Bacteria > Acidobacteriota > UBA4820 > UBA4820 > DSQY01 > JAKAJA01. The sequence goes on along the minus strand of JBBIUU010000005.1, from coordinate 2,223 downwards.
AGATCCTGAGCCGGAACCGCAGGAGCTCGGTGGCCCTGGGCGTGCCCCAGACGTATCCGCCCAAGCCCCTGAACGGCACGCTCGTGGGCTGCTTCCTCACGCCCGACAAGGACCACCAGTACACGTGGCCCGACGAAGCCAAATACGAGCTGGACCGCCTGGCCGAGGGCGACTACATCATCGACGTTAAGGAGTTCCGCACGGACGACAAGGACGCGCTCCTCGAGCAGATCTACACCATGACGCGGCGGCGCTTCAGAGTCGTGCGGGACTGGGTCAAGACCAAGGAGTGGGACTTCTTCATCTTCGTCGAGATGGGCGTGGACCGCATCCACCACGCCTACTGGCGCTACCACGACGTGAACCACCGCCTCTACGAGAAGGGGCACAAGTTCGAGTTCGCCATCCGCGACTACTACAAGTACGTGGACGAGCAGATCGGGACCGTCCTGCCGCTGCTGCCCGAGGGCACGCAGATCTGGGTCGTGTCGGACCACGGCGCCCGCACCATGGCAGGGGCCGTGTGCGTCAACGAGTTCTTCATGCGCGAGGGGCTCCTCACCCTTAAGGAGAAGCCCACCAAGCAGCGCAAGCTCAAGACCTCCGACATCGACTGGTCCAAGACGGTGTGCTGGGGAGAGGGCGGCTACTACTCGCGCATCTTCATGAACGTGAAGGGCCGCGAGCCGCAGGGCATCATCGAGCCCGGGGACTACGAGAAGACCCGCGACATGATCAAGGCCAAGCTCGAAGCCCTCGGCGACGAGAAGGGCAACCCCATCGGCACGAAGGCCCACAAGCCCGAGGACCTCTACACGAAGGTCAACAACGTGGCGCCGGACCTCATCGTCTACTTCGGCGACCTGGCGTGGCGCAGCGCCGGGAGCGTCGGCATGGACGCGCTCCACGTCTTCGAGAACGACACCGGCCCGGACGACGCCAACCACGCGCAGAACGGCATGTTCATCCTCACAGGCCCCGGCGTGAAGCCCGGCAAGCGCCAGGGCGTGCGCCTCTACGACGTGGCCCCCACCGTGCTCTCGACCCTCGGCGTCCCCGTGCCCGAGGACATGATCGGCAAAGTCATCGAGTGAGCGCCGGTCCCGCGCATTGACAAGACGTACGATATAGCGTACCATTGGTGTGGAGAATCCGATGACCACGCTCAAAGCCAGCGACGCCCGGAGCAAGCTCTATCGCCTGATCGACGAGGCCGCCTCGTCGCATGAACCCGTGACGATCACGGGAAAGCGGCACAACGCCGTCCTCCTGTCCGAGGAGGATTGGCGCTCCATCGAGGAGACCCTCTTCCTGCTCTCGATCCCCGGCATGCGTGATTCGATCCAGAAGGGTATGGCGGAGCCCGTGGAGAAGTGCCGGAAGAACCTCAAGTGGTGACATGGGAGCTGGTCTATACAGCCCAGGCGCAGAAGGACGCGAAGAAGCTGGCCGCCGCCGGACTGAAGGACAAAGCTCTGGCCCTTCTGGACGTGCTGGCGTCGAACCCCTTCCAGAACCCTCCGCCGTTCGAGAAGTTGGTCGGCGACTTGAAGGGAGCGTATTCCCGGCGGATCAACATCCATCACCGGCTGGTATACCAGGTGTACGAAGAGGAGCGCATCGTCAAAGTGCTCCGACTCTGGTCCCACTACGACTGATCTCCTGTGCCCAAGAGGGTGCACCAGGGTTACCTCGCCCATGACCTCCTCGTGGCACGAGCAAGCGTTCCAATCCCATTCCCACCGAATACCCGCAAAGGAGTGATTCAATGAAGAAGGGCTTCATCCTCTGGTTCACCGGCCTCTCGGGCTCCGGCAAGAGCACCCTCTCCCAGCTGGTCGAGGAGCGCCTCCTCGAGCGCGGCGTCCCCGTCGAGATCCTCGACGGCGACGAGGTGCGCACCAACCTCTCCAAGGGCCTCGGCTTCTCCAAGGAGGACCGGGACACCAACATCCGGCGCATCGGCTACGTGGCCAAGCTCCTGGCCCGCAACGGCGTCTGCGCCATCACCGCCGCCATCTCGCCCTACCGCGAGATCCGCGACGAGGTCCGCGCCAGCGTGGACGGCCGCGCCGGGTTCGTGGAGGTCTTCTGCGAGTGCTCCATCGAGAAGCTCAGCGAGCGCGACGTCAAGGGCCTCTACAAGAAGGCGCTCGCCGGCGAGATCAAGAACTTCACGGGCGTCTCCGACCCCTACGAGGCGCCGCTCAACCCCGAGTGCGT
>JBBIUU010000004.1:55563-62239 GCA_037440125.1 Acidobacteriota bacterium | reverse complement strand
GTCCAGCCGACACGGGAGGCGGTGTGGCCGGCGGCGTGGCCGCCGGGGCGGGCTGCGGGGCGGGCGGCGGGGGGACGGTGGACACCGGCGCCGGCGCGGGCTTCGGCTGGGGTGGGGCCGCCGGCGGCGGGGTCTTGCCCTGCGGGACCGGTGCGGCCTGTGGGGTCGCGGGCTGGGCCGAGGCGGCCGGCTGCGCCGCCTTCGTCTTATCCGCGCCCGTGCCGAAGGGCGACGGCGCCCAGCTCGTGCTCTCGCCCTTCAGCTTGGGGTTGTCCGCCGTGCCCACCCAGACGGGCTTGATGTCGCTCTCGGTGATGTTGGGCATGCGGATGATGTGGGGCGTGAGGAGCATGACCACGTCGGTCTTCTTCCGTTCGTCCTTCGTGGTCGAAAAGAGCCGGCGGAGGATGGGGATCTCGGCGATGCCGGGGAGACCGCTCGTGTGGGCCCGCTCCTCCTGGGAGATGAGGCCGGCCATCATGCTCGTCTCGCCGTCCTCGAGGCGGATGACGCTGTTGCTCTCGCGCGTTCCGATGATGGGCTGGGCGGGGTTGTTCGGGCTCCCGCCGCCGACCGAACCGGAGATGGCTGAGATCTCGACCTTCAGCTTGATGGTGATCTCGTGGTTGTGGTGGACCTTGGGCTCGATCTCGATCTTCACGCCGATGTCCTGGTAGGTGTAGGAGGTCACCGGCTGGTAATACTGGCCCGTGGTCCCCCCGGCCTGGTTGTACATGTTCGCCGTGGGGATGGGGTACTTGTCGCCGATGTGGACCATGGCCTTCTGACCCTCCATGACGCGGAGCTGGGGCCGGGCCAGGATCTGTCCGCCGGTGGTGTCGAGGAGGAGGTCGGCGATGAAGTTGGGGATCGGCGTGATGTAGAGGCTGTGGCTGAGCACGTCGACGAATTTGTTGAGGGGCACGGGCGGGCCCGAGCCGATGCCGGTGGGGTTCCCGCTGCTGTCGTAGGTGATGTTCTGCTTGGGCCCGATGGTGAACTGGTGGGCGCTCAGGTCGATGCCGAGCTGCCGCGTGAGCCCGCTGTCGACCTCGAGGAGCTCCACGTCCACGGCGACCTCGCCCTTGCTCTTGTCGTTCTCCTCGATGATCTTCTGGCAGATGGCCACGATCTCCGGGGAGTCCTGGATGGTGATGGAGTTGAGGTCCTGGTTCATGGCCATCTTCCGGGCCTGCAGGATGGAGCGCACGAGTTGGAACACGTCCTTCGCGTCCGCGTTGCTCAGGTAGAAAGTGCGGATGACCTGGTCGGTATACTCGTCGCGCTTCTGCTTGTTGTCGGGCACGACGATGAGGGTGTGCGGGTCCAGGACCTTGTAGAAGCTCTTGGTCTGCATCATGAGGTAGTCCAGGACCTGCGACATGTTCACCTTGGCGAAGTCCACCGTCAGGCGCTTCGTCACGTCGGCCTTGTCGTCGTAGAGGAAGTTCACGCCGCTCGCCTTGGAGATGGCGTCCAGGATGGTCTTGGCCGAGGTGTCGGTGAACTTTAGGACGATGGGGATGTTGGAGGCCGGGTCGAGCCTCGGCACGCCCATGTCGTCCCGCGCGTCCGCCTTCATCTCCTCGATGGTCGTCGCGCGCTGCTTCTCGCTCGCCTCCTTGGCGGTGGCGAGCTCGACGACCTTTTGGAGCTGGTCCTTGGCGTACTGGTTGCTCGGGTCGTAGTGGAGGGCGCGCTCGAGGTGCTTCAGCGCCAGCGGGTAGTCCTGCCGCCCCAGGGCCATCTGGGCGAGGTCCATGTGGGTCTGGGAGGCCTTGAGCTTGGCCCGGACCATCTCCTCGCGGTATCGAAGGTCGTGGGGGTTCTCGTCCACGGCCTTCTCGAGGTTGTCCGCCGCCAGGTCCCACTGGTGCTTCTCGAGGTAGTACATGCCCCGGTGGTAGGCCGAGGAACCGCAGGCGGCGGCGAGGGCCAGAAGGCACAGGATCGCGAGTCGGGAGAGGACCTTGGGATTCACCTTACTTACCTCCTGCGGACAAGGGGATTCTCTGGGTCTGCGTGAAGCCCGTGAAGCCTATCTCGGCGGACTCGTACCCTATGTTCACGACCTTGAACTTGCCCAGGATCGTGTCGCCCTTCCTGGCGAGGAGGATCCCCGGCGTGGCGAACACGCCGATCCTCTCCTCGGGCGGACCCATGTAGCCGATGAACTGGAAGGTGATCTGCGGCGGCTGGGGCGGCGGCGGATGGAGCCGCAGGTACTCCTCCTGCTTCTGCCGCTCCTCCGCGGCCCGCTGGGCCGCTTCGGCCGCGCGCGCCGCGGCCTCTTCGGCCTTCTTCTGCCGGTCGAGGATCACCGCGGGGTCCTCCTCGAAGGCGAAGAGGTTCCGCGGGGGCAGCGCGATGCCGGCCGGCTGCTGGGCGGCCGCCTCGGCGGCCTCGGCTTCCTTCGCCTCGGCCTCTTTCATCTCGGGAGGCCGCGGCGGGCCCACGGTGCCGGGTTCCGGCTGGGCGGCGGGGTCGCCCTCCTTCCCCGCGGCGGCCTCGGCCTTCTTCAGGAGCGGCACCCCATCCAGGCTGAGGGCCACGATCTGGGCGGGCGCCGAGGGCTGCGCCTGGTGCGCCCTGGCGCGCGGCCGCTCGCCGCCATCGCCCGAGTCGCCGCCCTCGACGTCCATGGAGGAGCGCTGGGCGGGCTGGGGCGCGCCGCAGTGCACGGCGCCCAGGAGCGTCAGCGCCAGCGGGAGGGCGAGGAGAAAGCGGAGACTCCTCACTTGCGCCTCCCCGCGGTCTCGCGCTCGTCCGCCTCGGTGGCGACGAAGTAGGTGGCGATCTGGAAGGAGCCCTGGACCGTGCCCGCGCCCTGGCCCGAGGCGTTCAGGTTGAAGGCCTCGAGGATGAGGAACTGCGGGTTCTTCTCGAGGTCCTCCATGAAGGACTTGATGTCGAGGTAGGAGCCCGTGAGGTTCGTGGCCACGTCCACCTTGAGGTAGCGGCGCCCCCACGAGGTCTTCGCGTCCGGCTGCATGCTGTAGGCGTAGCTCACCGCCTCGGCCTGGAGGCGCCTCGAGTCGGTCAGGCCGAGGAGGACGTTCTGCACCTCCACGAGGCGCTGGCCCTTGGTGAGGAAGACCCCGTTCGCGAGGTCGTCCACGATCTGGCGGTTGTTTTTGATGGTCCCCACACCCGCGGTCGCCGTCTTGTCCTCCGCCTCGAGGGCCGCGAGCTTCGCGCGGTTGTCCGCGACCTGGGCCTTCACCGTCTTCGCGAAACGGTCGAGGCGCGAGACGGCCGTGAAGTACACGATCAGGTTCAGTGCGAGGAGCGCGGCGCCGATGCCTAGCGCCTTGGTGAAGTGCTTGTGGAGGGCCCGCTCAAGGCGCATCGGCACCTCCGCCGGGCAGGTAGACGCAGGAGAGGTTGAAGGTCACCACGGGCCCCGTGCCGTCCCTCTGCTCGCCCGCGAGCTGGACCTCTTTGAAGTGCGGGTCGGCGAACATGTTCTGCTCGAGCTTCATGAGCTCGGCCCGCGGGTTCGCCTGCCCGCGGAGGCTCACCCGGATCACGCCGGAGGGGTCCATCTGGGGGCTGACGGACTGGAACGCCGTGCCGTAGGCCTTCACCTTCTCCAGGTCCTTGAGGAACTGGACCCAGGAGAAACGCTTCTTCGCCAGGAGATCGCTCACGAAGAGGGCCTCGCCGGAGAAGGTGGCGGCGGACGCGCTCTCCAGGACCGACCGCTTCTGCTGGAGGTCCTTCTCGAGGTTGGCCAGGCGCTCCTGCTGGTGCTTGAGGACGGCCCGCTGGGTGCGGTACTCCCCACCCAGGATGACGAAGGAGACGAGGTTGAAGACCATCAGGATGGCCGCCGCGCCCCCGACGGCCGAGAGCACGCCCAGGGGCAGGGCGCGGTTCGCGAAGGGGACGGTGGCGAGGTTGACGGAGAGGCGCCTCATGTCAGTTCCCCTCCAGCAACCCGACGAGCGGCAGCCACGCCGGCGTCCAGGGCGCGCCGAGCCCCGCGGCCTGCGCGAGGTCCTCCACCGGGACGTCCTCGTCGAGGACGCCCGCCAGCGGCAGCGGGAGGTGCGGCGCCTGGCTCCGCACGAGCACCTTGGCCAGCTTTCCCCCGCCCAGCTTGTCGCGGTGGTAGGCAAGGGTCAGACGGAGCTCCTGCTCCAGGCGGGCCTCGCCCGGCTCCGAGTCCTCGTCGGCGGGGCTCTCCTTGCAGCGGAAGAACACGGGCCGCCCCCCGTCGGAGAAGAGGAAGGACAGGTAGCCCGCGGTCCGGTTGAGCAGGAGCGCCGAACCCTCGTCGGGGTAGAGCCCTCGGGCGAGCGCGAGGTTGTGCAGCTCGACCGAGCTCGCGCCCACGTAGCCCACCTCGCACCCCTGCTGGGCGAAGGCGGCCTCGAGGGCGACCACGGCGTCCTCCTGGCAGGCGGAGAGCCAGAGCGTCACGCCGGCGGCCTCCTTCTGGAGCACCTCGTAGCGCAGGCGCAGGGACTCCACGGGGATGTTGAGCGTCTTGCGCAGATGCCAGCGGATGACCTGGACCCGCTCCTCCTCGTTGCGCGGGAAGTCCGGGAGCGTGAGGAGCTGGAGGCGGAAGAAGGGGTCGCCCAGCACGAGGCAGAGGCGCTTGGGCCGCCCCAGGCGCGTGAGCGTGGCGTCCGCGAGACGCGTCCCGTGGCCCTCGGCCCCCGCCGAGTCCACGATGGCAGCCATCGGGTCCTCGTCCATCACGAGCGGCTGCATGCCCGGGCCCGGCTTGGCCACGCGCAGGGCCATGACGGAGGGGGCCTCCATGAGCACGGCCACGGGCGGCAGGGAGGGCCTGAACCGGTCGGCGAGGAGCTTCATCATGCGAGCAACCCAAGTCGAATGTCGAATCTCGAATGCGGCATGTTTGACAACCTTTCGCCTTCCGCCTTCCGCCTTCCGCCTTCTCTCCTCACCGGTGCGTCTCCTCGACGAAGGTCACCTTGTTGATCTCCTTGAGCGTCGTCCGGCCCTTGAGGAACTGGTGCACGGCGGCCTCGCGCAGGGTGAGCATGCCCTCCTCGCGCGCCGCCTTCTTGATCTCGCTCGCGGGCTTCCGGTCGAGGATGAGCTCGCGGATGTGATCGCTGAGCTCCAGGAGTTCCGAGATCGCCATACGTCCGCGGAACCCCGTGCCGTTGCAGTCGAGGCAGCCCTTGCCCTCGAACAGCTCGGCGCCCTCGGCCATCTGGAGCGGGATGTTGGCCTCCTCGAGGACCTCGCGGGGGTAGGTCACGCGCTCCGTGCAGTTGGGGCAGATCTTTCTCACGAGGCGCTGGGCGAGCACGCAGTTGAGGGCCGAGACGAAGTTGTAGGGCTCCACGTTCATGTTGAGGAAGCGCCCGAGGACGTCCACCACGTTGTTGGCGTGGACGGTGGTGAAGACGAGGTGGCCCGTGAGCGCGGACTGGATGGCGATGTTGGCCGTCTCCTCGTCGCGGATCTCGCCGACCATGATCTTGTCGGGGTCGTGGCGGAGGATGGAGCGCAGGCCCCTCGCGAAGGTGAGGCCCTTCTTCTCGTTGACGGGGATCTGCGTGATGCCGCGTAGCTGGTACTCCACCGGGTCCTCGATGGTGATCATCTTGTACTCGGTGGACTGGATCTCGCTCAGGACGGCGTAGAGCGTCGTCGTCTTGCCGGAGCCCGTGGGCCCGGTGACGAGGAGCATCCCGTAGGGCTCGGCGGCGTGCCGGCGGATGCGCTTCTTGACGTCCAGCTCGAAGCCGAGGACGTCGAGGTTGAGCTGTTTGAACTCCTCGCTCGTGGATTCCTTGTCGAGGATTCGGATGACGCAGTCCTCGCCGTGGATCGTCGGGATGACGGAGACGCGGAAGTCGACGGTCTTGCCCTTCACCTTGAGCTTGAAGCGGCCGTCCTGCGGGATGCGCTTCTCGGCGATGTCGAGCTCGGCCATGACCTTGATGCGGGAGATGATGGTCGAGTGGAAGCGCTTGTCGATGGGGTCCATGGCGGGGTAGAGGACGCCGTCGATGCGGTACTTGATCATGACCTCGTTGTCGCGCGTTTCCACGTGCACGTCGCTCGCCCTGCGCTGAAGGGCGTTGAAGACCGTGTAGTCCACGAGCTTGATGATGGGGCTCGTGTCGGCGGAGAGCTTGTCGATGGAGATGACCTCCTCGCCGCCCTCCTCCGACTCCTCGCGCACGATCTGGAGGCGGAAGTCCTCGCTCACCTCCTCGAGGACGCGCTGGCTGCTCTCGGACTTCTTGAGCACGTCCTGGATCTCGCTCCTAAGGCCGACGTTGAGCTTGACGGGGCGCTTGAGGAGGACCTCGAGCTCGTCGAGCATCGTGACGTCGGACGGGTCCGCCGCCACGATGGCGAGGGCGTGGCCCTCGATCTGGTACGGGATGAAGTTGTACCTGAACATGAGGTCCACGGGGATGGAGAGGAAGAGCTCCGGGTCCACGCGGAAGCCCTGCAGGGAGACGAAGGGCAGCCGCAGGCTCTCGGAGAGCCGCCGGGCGTTCTTCTCCTCGTTGAGGAGTTCCCCCTCGCTGGGGAGGTTCGCCATGATGTCGCTGGGGGTCTGGGCCATGTCTATCTCCGCGGGTATGCCGATGATGCGCGAGGCGCGAGGCGCGAGGCGCGAGCAAGATGCTTGACCGTTTTCACACTCACGCCTTCCGCCTCACGCCTTCCGCCT
>JBBIUU010000004.1:44261-55463 GCA_037440125.1 Acidobacteriota bacterium | reverse complement strand
CTCACGCCTTCCGCCTCACGCCTTCCGCCTTTCACTTCAGTTCCCCATCAGGTTGTACATGCTGAAGAGCGGCATGTACACGGAGAGGACCACGAGCGCGATGATCACCGCCATCACGAGGAGGAGCGCGGGCTCGAGGAGCGCCACGAAGCGCTCCACCGCCGTGCCGAGCTCCTCGTCGTAGAACGTGCTCACCTGGTCGAGCATCTCGGCGAGAGAGCCCGTGGACTCGCCCACCTCGATCATCTCGACCGACATGGGCGTCATCATGCGCGTCTTCTCCATGCTCGCCCAGAGGGCCTGCCCCTCCATGACGCGCTGGCGGACCTGCTTGAGCTCCACCTTGTAGACCTCGTTGCTCATGGCGTCGGCCACCACGTCGAGGGCCGTCACCACGGGGATGCCGCCCGCCACCAGCGTGCCGAGCGTGCGGCACATCTGGGCGATGTTGTAGCGCTTCACGTTGAGCCCGAGCGCGGGGAGGCGGAGGCGCCAGCCGTCGATGAAGAGGCGCCCTTCGGGACGCGAGGAGACGACCTTGTAGGTCACCGGGATGGCCACGAGCACGATAAGGAACACGGGCCATCCGTACTGGAACACCTTGGAGATCGCGAGCACCGCCTCCGTCAGGGCGGGCAGCTTCGCGCCCGAGCCCAGGAAGAGCGCGGAGAACTTGGGCACGATCACGGTGAGCAGCAGGAAGACGAGCGCCACCGAGAGGGTCAGGAGGATGACCGGATAGATCATGGCCGAGAGGATCTTCTTCCGGATGGCCTGGACCGTGCGGAGGTAGAAGAGGTACCTCTGGATGACCTCGACGAGCTCGCCGCTGCGCTCGCCCGCCGCCACGGTGGCCGAGTAGATGGGCGGGAAGGCGTCGCCGCGGTTCTTGAAGGCGTCGCTGAGGCTGGTCCCCGACTGGACGTCGTCGCGGACGAGGGCCAGGGTCTGGTGGAAGAAGCCCTGGGTCTTGCGGGCGAGGAGGAGGTCCAGCGCCGTCAGGACGGGGAGGCCCGCCTTGAGCAGGGCCGTGAACTCCTGGTTGAACGTCACGAAGTCGCGGAGCGAGACGGCCTTCTTGCGGGTGAGGATGGCCGTGCCCACGCCGGCCAGCGGGTGCTTGGGCCGGATGGAGAAGATGTAGTAGCCCTTGTCCTGCAGCTGGACTTTGAGGGACGGCTCGCTGGCGGCCTCGAACTCCTGGACCACCAGGTCGCCCCCCGCCGTGCCCAGCCGGCAGACGAAGGTCGGCATCAGCGGGCCTCCGGCTGCTTGATCTCGGGCATCAGCTGGGGCGTGGCCCGGAGCCTGAGGGGCGGCGTCTGGTCGGTGGGGTTCACGAGGAGGACCGTGGGCGAGCCCACGGGGAGGACCGCCGCGCCCTGGAAGACGGGCGTCGCGTTCTTGCCGGCGGGGTCCACCGCCAGGAGCGAGAGGCTCTCGAAGGCCAGGCGTCGGCGCGTCGGGTCGTAGCCCTGGGCCCTGGCGTCGAGGCGGTAGGTCGTGCCGAGGCCGCAGCTCGCCCGGCCCCCCTCGCGGAGGTCGAGGACGCAGGAGTACGTGGCCGAGGGCAGGACCGACTCGGCCCAGGCCGTCATGTCGGCGAACTGGGGCGACGGCCGGAACAGGCCCTTCGCGTCGGGCTTGGGCAGCACGTCGAGCTGGGCCGCCACGGCGAAGCGGCGGGCGGGCACGTCGAGCTCGCTCAGGAGGCGGCGCACCTGCGCGAGGCGGGCGGGCTCGTCCTCCACGGTGACCTGGTTCTTGGCGCCGTCCACCCAAACCTGGCCCGCGGGCCCGAGCTCCTCGGTCACGCGCGCCGTCACCGAGCGCACGTCCCGGTTTCTCAGGATCACCGTGAGCTTCTCCACCTGCTGGGCCACGATGATCAGCGGCACGGCGGCGGCGAGGGTCCAGGCCAGGGCTTTCCCGTATCTCATGTGCGGGCCTCCGGGAGGATGACGACGGCCCCCCCGGCGACCGCCACGGCGGTTCCGGAGGAGGGCGTGAAGACGGGGTCGGAGAGGGTGGGGACGTGGGCGCGGAGCGAGGGCTCCGGCGCCTTCGGGCCGGGCATGAGCAGGAGCCCGCCCAGGGCGGCGAGGACGAGCGCCGCGGCGGCAGCCCAGTTCAGGACACGTGAGCGGCGGCGCCGGGCCATCCTGGCCGAGAGCTGGTGCATGAAGGGCTCCCACTCCGATTCGGGGCGGCGGGCCGAGCGCAGGGCTTCGATCCTCATCGTGCGATCCTCATCGTGCGATCCTCATGGTTCGATCCCCAGGGCCGCGAGGGCCCTTTCCAGCTTGCGTCTGGCCTGCATGACCTGGTTCCTCACGGTGCTCTCCGAGACGCCCAGCGCGGCGGAGACCTCGGCGTACTCCAGCCCCTCGACGACCTTCATCACGAAGGCGGCGCGCTCCTGGCCGGGCAGAGTGGCGATGGCCCGGTGCAGGGCCTCCTCGAGCTCCAGGACGCCCATCGTCTCCTCGAGGCCCACGGCTGCCGTCAGGTTCTCGAGGGCCGCCTCGCCCGCCTGGTGGAGCTTGGTCTCCTCCCGTCGGAGGTGGTCGAGGGCGCGGTTCACGCACGTGCGGCGCAGCCAGGCCTCCGGGTTGTCGGGGGGCGTTCGCCCCTCCATGCCCCAGAGGGCCATGTAGCCTTCCTGCAGGATTTCGTCCGCCAGCGCGTCCCTTCCCACCATCCTCTTCACCGTCCAGAAGAGCCTCTCCCTCGTGGCCTCGACGAGCGCCGTGAAGGCCGCGTCGTCGCCCTTCCAGGCGCGTTTCAGGAGACCCGCGAGGAGAGAGGTGGTCATCCCTCTTCTCCTTCTAAGACGGCCGGGGCGTCCCCCTGTCTAGCGCGGCGCCTCAGCAGGAGGTAGGCCAACGCGGCCACCAGGAGCCCGGCGGCCCCGGACACGATCCCGCTTCCCACGACGAGGGGCCATCCCCAGCGGGCCCAGAGGGATCCGTCGGCCCCGCCGGGGCCGCTCGCGCCCAGGAGCGCGCGCCCGGCCCAGACCTCCGCCGCCACGATGGCCGGCGCCGTGAAGGGCTGCCAGACGAGGGTGGGGAGCCAGACCGCGAGGCGGTTCAGGCGCAGGACGAAGGCCAGCCCGAGGGCCGCCGCCGTCTGGAAGGGCATGATGGGCAGGAGGCCGATGGCGAGGCCCAGGCCCACCGCCGCGGCGGTGCGCGCCGGGGGCTGGCCCGTGCCGGCCAGCTCCCTCCACGCCTCACGGGCGGAAGTGGTCGAAGCCTTCCACGGCCAGAGCTTCACGTCCACCACCTGAGCGGAGCACCGCGATCCCCTCGCCCTCCACCAGCCGTCCCAGGGGGAGGACCCGGACGGGGGCCCCTTCGAGCATCGCCCCGCGGTCGGGGGGCACGGCGAAGAGGAGGACCTGCTCCTCCCCTCCCCTGAGAGCCGTCTCGAGGCGCTCCCGTTCCCCCAGCCCGGCGAGGGCGGGGTCGGCGGGCAATCCGGCCTCGTCGACCTCGGCGCCGCACCCGCTCGCCGCGCACAGGCGACGCAGGTCCCGGGCCAGACCGTCGGAGAGGTCCATGCAGCACGAGGCGGCCCCCGAGGCAGCGAGGAAACGGCCCAGGGCCACCTGGGCGGGCGCGCGGAAGAACCGGTCCAGCGCCCGCTGGCGCTCGTCGGCCGGCGCGGCCCGGGGGTCGAAGCGCTCGAGCCGCTCGCCGGCCAGGAAGCGCCGGAGGGCCTCGGCGGGCCCGCCGAGAGGGCCCGACACGTACAGGAGGTCGCCCGGCCTGCCCCCCGAGCGGAGGAGGGGCGCGTCGGCCTGCTCGCCGAGGAGGGTCATGCAGATCGTGAGGCGGGGCGCCCGAGTCAGGTCGCCGCCGCACAGGCCCACGCCCTCCGCGGCGCAGAGGTCGCGGACGCCGCGCAGGAGTCCCTCCACGACGTCGTCGTCGAGGGGCTCGGGCCAGCCGAGGGTGAGGAGGAGGTACCGGGGCTCGGCGCCCATGGCCGCCAGGTCCGAGAGGTTCGCCGCGAGGGCCTTGTGGCCGACGCCCTCCGGGGGCGCCCAGGCGAGCTCGAAGTCGGCGCCCTCGACGAGGGTGTCGGTGGTGACGGCGTACCGCCCGGGGGGCAGGACGCACGCGTCGTCGCCGATGCCCACCTCGGCCGCCGATGCGCCGAAGAGCGCCCGGATGCGGTCAACCCAGGCCGACTCGTCCCTGTGGGAGGGCTTCACGAACGGGAGTCCCCGTTCATGTGGAACTGCTCAATCTTGGTGTTGAGGGTGTTGCGGTGCATGCCGAGCCTCCGCGCGGCGCGGCTCCTGTTGCCTTCGCAGGACGCCAGGGTGCGCTCGATGTAGAGCCGCTCGACCTCCGCCTGGGCCTCACGCAACGTGATTCCCAGCCCGACCAGCTCGTCGACCATCTGCCTCAGGTGCCCGTTGAGCGTCGCGTTCTCCGCGAACGGGTCACCGAAGGGCAACCGGGTACCGGCCACCCGCATCCCCTTTCCGTCCCTCTCTGAACCCGCTGCCTACTGGAGTCCCTTGATCTGGGCCTCGTACTTCTTGGCGATGACCATCATCTGGTCCTTGATCGTGAGCTTTTTCTTTTTCACTTCGGCCACGTGCAGCTCTTCGTCAGCGCTGAGGAAGCCCTTCTTGGCCAGCGCGTCCAACTCCTGCTCGAACTCCTGGTGCCTCTCGTAGAGCCGGCGGAAGTCGTCGTCGGTCTTGGCCAGATACTCCCGAACCTGCTGGGTCAACTGCATTCGTTTCCTCCCTGATCCCCGATTCTAACAGGACGCCGGGCTTCCCGCCGAGGGGCCGAGGGCCGGACGGCTTCTAGCGCGGCCGCATCCCGATGCGATCCCAGCGCGTCTTTCCGAAGAAGTGGCCCACCTTGTCGAACAGGCGCCGCAGGGTGTCGCCGGCCGAGTTCCTGAGGTAGTCGTAATCCCCCTCCGCGAAGGACCACCAGATGACCCAGGCCTTCCCGAGGACCATGCGCTCGTCGAGGGCGCCCCAGTACCGGCTGTCCTCGCTGTTCATCCGGTTGTCGCCCATGACGAAGAGGTGCCCCGCGGGGATGCGGTAGGGCCCGAAGGTCCCCTTGCCCATCAGCTCGCCGCCCTGGGGATCCTTGATGTTGACCTCCACGCGGTCGGGCATGACTTCCGTCGTGAACCGCTCGGGCTGGGAGAGGTAGTCGGGGAGCTCGGGCACCTTGTCGGCGGGGAGCACGGGCGGCGGGTCCACGTGCGCGCCCTTGATCTCGGAGGGCAGGAGCGTGTAGCCCTCCACGAGCATCGTGCCGTTGACGAAGACGTGGTTGTCCACGACCTGGACCACGTCGCCCCCCTTCGCGATGACCCGCTTGATGAAGGGCACCTGAGGGTTGCCCGGAAACTTGAAGACCACGATGTCGCCGGGTTTGGGCGACCGGATCGGCAGGATCGCCCGCTCGAGCCCCGAGAGCGCGGGGCCGTAGACGAAGGAGTTGACGAGCAGCCGGTCCCCCACCAGGAGCGTGTTCTTCATGGACCCGCTCGGGATATTGCTGTTCTGAAAGATCCAGGTGCGGGCGAAGAGGACGAAGATGAGGACGACGCAGATCGTCTCCCAGTACTCCCGGACCACCCCTTTGGCGAGGCCGGCAGGGTCTTCCTGGGGGCGCGCGGCGCGCGCCTTATCTTTGGACTTGGCCATCGAGCGAGCCTTCTCTAAGGGCGCCGCGGAGGGCGCCGAGCGCCGGACCGTTCCCCTCGGCGCGTGCTGTCCATTCTAGCAGATTTTTCTCGAGCGCGCCCGGACCCATGAGGCCGTCCATGATGGGGCCCCAGGCCGGGCCGACCAGGACGAGGATTCGCGGGGGGAGGAACCTGGACTTCCACAGGGCCCAGAGGCCGGAACCCATCTCAAAATGGTACATGGCCGCGCGCGCGGCGCCGAGGCTCACGGCGTACATGGCGCCTCCGTAGCCGCCCGTGAGGACGGACCATCCCTCGAGGGCGATGAGGCGCCCGAGCTCCATGGCGTCCAGGTAGTCGGGGGTCCCGGGCTGGAGATCGGCCCGGCCGAAGACGGCGATGCGGCGTCCCTTGCTCACGCCTGAATGATAGGTGCGGCCCGACCGCGAGTCAACAACCCGCCGTGCGGGGAACCTTGGCAACGGCCGGACCTTCCGCTATTCTGAAGCATGGAGGAGCGATGTCCGAGCGGATCATCGAGGGGTCCCTCAAGGCCGTCAGCGCCCCGGATCTTCTGACCTTCATCAACCTCATCAAGAAGACCGGGACGCTCGTGCTGAACCACGGGGACCGCACCCGGAAGATCTACTGGGAGCGCGGCGAGATGATCTTCGCCAGCTCCACGGACCCGGACGAGAGCCTGGGCTCCTTCCTGGTGCGCCACGGGAAGATCACCCCCGAGCAGAACATGCGCTCGGGACTCATGGTGGAGCCGGGCAAGCGCCAGGGCCGCATCCTCGTCCAGATGGGCATCCTCACCCCCAAAGAGCTCTGGTGGGCGGTGAAGAACCAGGTCCTCGAAATCATCTACTCGGTCTTCTCCGTGCACGAGGGCCGCTTCGGCTTCGACGAGACGCCCGAGGCCTACGAGGAGAAGATCAAGCTCTCCACCTCCACCACCAACATCATCATGGAGGGGATCCGACGCCTCGACGAGTGGCCCAGGATCAAGGAGATCATCCCCGGCGACCGCGTCGTGCCCCGCATCGCCCCGCACGACAAGCGCGACACGAACGTGAAGTTCCTCGAGGCCGAGCGGGCCATCCTCTCCCTCGTGGATGGCGAGCGCACGGTGCGGGACATCATCCACCTCTCCAACATGGAGGAGTTCGAGACCCTCCGGCTCCTCATGGCCTTCGTCATGGCGCGCTACGTCCAGGTCCCCGAGGCGCGGGGCGGCGACGGACGCGACGACGTGGAGGACGCCCACGCGCTCGAGTCCGCCGTGGAGAGCTACAACCGCGTGTTCGTTCAGATCGGCGCCTACCTCGCGACGCACCTCACGCCCATGGCCGTGGAGGATCTCTTCGAGCGCGCCATGGGCTCTTCCGACTCCCCCGTCCTCGAGGGCGTCCACTTCGACTCCGAGGGGCGCCTCGACCCTTACGCCCTCCAGGCCAACGTGGCGGAGACCCGCGTGGACGAGCGGGGGCGTGCGCTCGAGGGGAGCCTGAGCCACCTGCTGAGCTTCCTCCTCTTCGAGTCGAGCAAGCACCTCGCCCCCGAGGAGAAGAGCTCCCTCTACAAGATGGTCGACAACCTCTCGGGAGCCGCCTCGCCGTAGTCCCCCTCTTCGTGTTCGAAAAACAAAAACGGCCGGGACCCTCGCGGGTGCCCGGCCGGCGGTCGTTTCAGAGAGGTGGTTCTCAGGCTGTGACCAGAGGCTCCTGAATGGGGGGCTCGGGCTCGGCCTCCGGGATGATGACGGGCGCCGGAGCGGCCACAGGGGGCGGCTCGTACGCACCGCCCGACGCTTTGAGGTAGCCGACCTGCGCGCCGATCTCCCACACGCGGATATACGCCTGCACGGCGAAGGCGATCTGGAGGAGGAGGGCGGAGACGAAGGCCCTGCCCCCGGTCCCGTAGCCGGGCGCCACGGCCATGTAGAGGCCCCAGACGGTGGCGATTCTGAGCAGGAGGAAGAACGCGGTGAACCCGAAGGACGGCACGAACTTCTTCAGGGAGAACTTGGCGCCCCCCAGGAAGCACCGGCCCAAGCCCTCGGAGCCGTCGCCGAGCGCGCGCCTCGCCTGCGTGAACCCCGTGGCGCCCTTGAAGACCGTGAGGAGCAAGAGGAAGATCACGGCCCACGCCCCTATCACGCCCCAGAAGGCGCCCGCCGAGACGCTCTCCTTGAGTGCCTTCCCGAGCCCCGCCACGAGGAGGGAGGGCAGGATCCCGACGGCCACGAGGAGGAGGAGGCTCATGAGGAGCAGGCCCGCGAAGGGCAGGAAGAGCGACGCGCCATCCCGCCAGAAGGCCCGCCAGGGGCTGCCCTCGGGCGCCCTGGCGATGAGGCCCGTGGCGCCCGCCGTGATGAGGAGCGCGAGCACCGCGTGGAGCAGGAAGGCGAACCCCACAGTCCCGAATCCGGCGGACCATATGCCCGGCTGGTTGACGGCGGTCTCGAGGAGCCGGTCGAGGCCAGCGCCGCCCGCGAGGGGCGCCGCGGTGGGGGCCTCGTCCAGGACCCGGTGGAGGCCCGAGGCGAGCGGGGCGAGGGCCAGGGAGCTGAGGAGGAGCGCCTCGAGGTAGAAGATGCAGGCGCCCAGGAGGCCGCGGCGCCCACAGAGGAAACCGTTCTTGATCGCTTCGATCCAGCGCATGGCGGGCCTCACAGGAGGTTGGCGATCAGGACCATGAGGCCCTGAGCGACGACGCGGAAGCGGGTCGTGAGGGCGCGGGCGGGGAGCCCGTCGCTCTTCGTGGCCCAGCCGTTGTTGAGGAGGTTGAGGTCCATGGGGATCTTCGTGTCGGGGTCGACGATGACCCTGACGACCTCGGCCCCCTCGTACTTGTAGGTGATGTACCGGCCCGTCCCGTCCCACTTCTCGAGCTTCGTCGTCCCGTCCTTGAAGGTCACGAGGACCTCCACCGGCAGGACGAGCTCACCCTTGCGCTGGATGGTCACCTTGGAGTCGAAGACGCGCTCCTTGTCCTTGCCCTTCGGCTCGTCCGCCTTCGCCTTGCCGTCGGCCTTGGCGTCCTTCTTGTCGGAGGCCTTCTCCTTGCCCTTGCCCTTGGGTTCGTCGCCGACGAGCCTGGGAGGGTTCGCGGTGAGGTCGTAGCCCTCCGTCTCCTCGCGGGAGACGTTCTTCACGCGCGCCACCTTGAAGTCCACCGTGCCCGTGCCGTAGAGGAGGGGCTTGAGGACGGGGTCCATGTCGCGGCCGGCCTCGCGGGAGACGATGCGGAGGAAGTCGGCCGTCGTGGGGTGCGTGAACTTCACCTCGTTGAAGAAAGCGCGCATGACCTCGTCCATCTTCGGGCGCCCGAGGATGCCCTCGAGGGTCGAAAGGACGATGGCGGACTTCCCATAGCTCATGGCCCCGTACGTCCCGTTGTTCATGTATTTCCAGGAGTCGAGGACGATGGGGTCCACGTCGGGGATGCTGATATAGGGGACGCGCTGCTGCTGCACGTCACCGAGGTGCCAGCCGGCGAAGCCGCCGATCATGGAGTCGTCCTTGCCTAGCCACTCGTCCATGATGCGCGTCTCGTAGTAGCTGTTGATACCCTCGTCCAGCCAGGCCTCCTCGAACTCGTTGTTGGCCTCCATGCCGTACCACCAGTTGTGGCCGAACTCGTGCACCACGACCATCTCAGGGAACCTGAGTGCGGCGGTCATGAAGGGCGAGGTCCCCGCCGTGATGAGCATGGGGTATTCCATCCCCGCGGCGCCCATGCCCTCGGCCGGCGGGTCCACGATGGTCATCTGGGGGTAGGGGTACTTCCAGATCCACTTGGCGTAGAGCTCGATCGTCTTCTTGGCGGCGTCCATGTAGCGGGGGATGTGGGGGGCGTTCACGGGCTGCATGAGGACGCGGATCTTGACGCCGTCGTAGGTCTCGGTCTTGTCGACGAAGTGGGGCGAGGCCGTCCATCCGAAGTCGTGGACGTCCTCGGCTCGGATCTTGAGGGTCTTCGTGTCGCCCTTCGCCTCCTCAGCCCACTGGACGCCCGTGGAGCCCACCACGTAGTCCTTGGGCACCGTGAGGGTCACGTCGTAGACGCCGAAGTCGGAGAAGAACTCGCTGTTGGCGTGGTACGGGTGGCAGTTCCAGCCCTTCTCGCCCTGCCAGACCCCGAGCTTGGGGAACCACTGGCCGACCATGTTGAACTCGCTTGCGTAGCCCGCCCGGGCGAAGACCTTGGGCAGCTGGTCCTCGAAGGCCACCTCGAACTCGGCCTCCCCGCCGGGCGGGACGGGGGCCGCGAGGTCCACCTTCATGACCGTGCGGTCCTCGCCGGAGAACTCCTGCTTGAGCGGGACGGACTTTCCGTCCACGATCTGGGCGATGGAGGTCACCCGGCAGTACCCCCAGTGCAGCTTGTCGAAGCGGTCGCCCCGCAGCTGCCCGCCGGACTCGGAGATGAAGACCGAGCGGTTGTTGGCGAAGGCGTTGTAGTAGAGGTGGAAGTAGGCGTCCTTGGCCTCCGCCCCCTGGATGTTGCGCCAGCGGATCCTCTCGGTCCCCTTCACCACGTGCGACTTCGCGTCGAGGCTGGCCTCGATGGCGTAGTTGGCGTTGCGCGGCGACATGGGGGTCTGGAAGAGGACGGGTGGAGACTGGGCGGCGGCGGTCACGGCCAGGGCGGCCGCCGCGACGACGGGGATGAACTTGCGCATGAATCCCTCCCTCGAACGACCCTACGAGACCAGGGGGACTAAAGTTTTGCCCTTGACGCGCATGAGCGGGACCGCCGGTCCGACCGTGAGCTCGGGCGGCGCGAAGAGGGTCCGGCGGGCGATGACCTCCACGCCGGCCCCGGCGGCCCGGACGAGGGCTTTGGCGTAGGCCCCGTCCTTCTCGTGGGCCGGGCGGAAGAAAGCGCCGTCCTCCCGGTTCACGAGGTAGAACATGACCGCGCGGCAGCCCTCCCTCACCACCCGCCGGAGCTCGCCGAGGTGCTTGAGCCCGCGCTCGGTGACGGCGTCGGGGAACCCCGTGCCGCCGTCGGGCGTGGGCCAGGTCGTGTTCTTCACCTCCACGTAGCAGGGCGGGAGCCCGGGACCCGTGAGCAGGAAGTCGATGCGGCTGTTGCGGCCGTACGGCACCTCGGCGCGGACCTCGGTATATTCAGCCAGCTCGGGGACGGCGCGCGCCCTGAGGGCTTCGCCCACGAGCAGGTTCGTGCGGTGGGTGTTGATGCCGACCCAGCCCGTCGGCAGGCGGATGCACTCCGCCGTGTACTTGAGCCTCCGGTCCGGGTTGCGGGCCTCGGAGGCGAGCACCGGGGCGCCCGGAAGGAGGCACCCCTCCATGCTCCCCGAGTTGGGGCAGTGCGCGGTCACCACGCTCCCGTCGGGCAGGCGCACGTCCATCAGGAAGCGCTTGTACCTCGCGATGAGTCTGCCCTCGATAAGCCGCTCTGCGATGATCAGGATGACCTCCGCCCCGAAGGATAGCATTTGAATTCGGAAGTCGGAATTCGGAAGTCGGAATTCGGATTTCGGAAATGGAA
>JBBIUU010000004.1:38299-44161 GCA_037440125.1 Acidobacteriota bacterium | reverse complement strand
TTCCGCTTTCCGCTTTCCGAATTCCGAATTATCCTTTCTCCATGCCGAAGGAGTGGTCCGGTCGTCCCGTCTACGCGGTCTCCGAGCTGGTGCGCATCCTCTCGAGCGAGCTCGAGGCGGCCTTCCCCGACCTCTGGGTCGAGGGCGAGATCAGCG
Organism: Acidobacteriota bacterium; assembly: GCA_037440125.1. Taxonomy (GTDB): domain Bacteria; phylum Acidobacteriota; class UBA4820; order UBA4820; family DSQY01; genus JAKAJA01. Next base: position 44,005 of record JBBIUU010000004.1, on the reverse strand, counting down.
CGTGGAAGCGCGCGGCCTCGGGGCACTGCTACTTCACGCTGAAGGACGAGCGGAGCTCCCTGAAGGGCGTCCTCTGGCGGACCCACGCCCAGCGCCTGGGGTTCGAGCCGGAGGTAGGTACGGTGGTCCTCGCCCGCGGCAAGCTGTCGGTGTACGAGGCGGGCGGCGACCTCCAGCTCTACGCCACGGTCCTCGAGCCCGCGGGGCTCGGCGCGCTCCAGATGGCCTTCGAGCAGGCCAAGAGGCGCCTCATGGCCGAGGGGCTCACGGACCCTTCCCGGAAGCGCCCCATCCCCGACTTCCCCGCCCGCGTGGGCATCGTCACCTCCCTCGAGGGCGCGGCCCTGCGGGACATCCTGTCGGTCTTGCGGAGACGCGCGGCCTCCTTCGACGTCGTCGTGGCCCCGGCCCTCGTCCAGGGCGCCTCGGCGCCCGCGAGCCTCATCTCCGCCCTCGCCAGGCTCGAGTCGAGGCCCAGCGTGGAGGTCATCCTCCTCACCCGGGGCGGAGGGAGCGCGGAAGACCTCCGGGCCTTCAACGACGAAGCCCTGGCCCGACGGGTGGCGGCCTGCCTCGTGCCCGTCGTCTCGGCCGTCGGGCACGAGGTGGACACGGTGCTGACCGACCTCACGGCGGACCTTCGCGCGCCCACGCCCTCCGTGGCCGCGGAGCTCCTGACAAGCAAGACCGAGGAGGCCCGCCACCAAGCGGGGGAGGCCTTCCGGCGGGCGATACACCTGCTCCAGAGCCGCGTGCTCACGGCCCGCGAACGCCTCGGCCGGTGCGACGCGGGGCGCCTGGGGCTCCTGCTCCAGCGCCGGGTGGGCCTCCTGCAGGAGGGCGCCGACCGCGCCGATCTCTCCCTGCCCAGGGCGCTCGAATCGCGCGTGCGGCGGGACCTCCAGCGCCTCGAGCTCTGCCGCCGCTCGCTCTCCCCCGAGGTCCTGGCCCGGTGGGCAGGAGCCCTCGAGGCCCGCAGGGACGGTGCCGACGGGCGCCTCCGCGCGGCCGTGCGGTCCCTCGTGGAGGGCGCGCGGGGCCGCTTCGAGGCGGGCGCCAGGCTGCTCCACTCGCTCAGCCCCCTGGCCACCCTTTCGCGGGGCTACGCGGCGGCCTTCGACGCCTCGGGCCGTCCCGTGACCCGGGCCGCGTCGCTCGCGCAGGGCTCGGAGCTCTCCCTGGCGTTCCGGGACGGGGGCGTGGACTGCACCGTCACCTCCCCCGCCGCCTCTCACCTCCCGGGGGCCCTCGCGGCGGTCTCGGAACGCCCGTCCCGCGTTGACTTGGAGGCCCCCGGGGCCGTAAAATCCGCGTTGCAGGAGGACGACCGTGGCCGAGAATAACCCCCCGTTCGAGCTCAAGATCCAGGTGGACCCCCAGACCGCCGAGGGCACCTACGTGAACTTCCTCTCCGTGCTCCACAACCAGGCCGAGTTCGTGATGGACTTCGGGCGGATCGTCCCGGGCAAGCCCGAGGTGAAGATCATGTCCCGCCTCCTCACCAACCCCATCGCCCTCAAACAGATCGTCCAGACCCTCGCGGAGAACCTCGACCGCTACGAGCGGACCTTCGGGCCCATCCCCACGGACCCGACCGGCACCCTTCCGCGCGGGGTCGTCCAGTGAAGCTCGGCTGGTTCGGGGCGTTCCTCGTCCTCCTCCTCGGCACGGTCATCGGGACGATCCTCGGCCAGGTCGTGGGCCTCCTGCTCCCCACGGGCGCCTGGCACGACGTCTTCTTCAAAGGCGTCTCCATCGGGCTCAAGGAGCCCCTGCACCTCGACCTCAGCGTCGTCCAGATGGTCCTCGGGATCACGCTCAGCGTGAACCCCTTGACCCTCGTCGGCCTCCTCCTCGCCATCCTCCTCGTCGTGAAGTTCTCCAAGTGAGCCGGGCCGGGAGACTCCTTCGAAGGCCTCCCCAAGGCTCATCCCGCGGGCCTCTTCGCGGAGGAGCACGCGCGGGATCCTCGCCGGACCGCGCCAGGCTTTGAAGATGGATGTGATCCTCGCCTCCAAGAGCCCGCGGCGCACGCAGCTCCTCGACATGCTGGGCATCGCGCACAGGGCCGTCCCTTCGGGGGCACCGGAGACATCCCTTCCGGAGGAGCCTCCGGAGGCGCAGGTCCTCCGCCTGGCCCGCGACAAGGCGCTCGCGGTGGCGGCGAAGGAGCAGGGCGCGGCCCTCGTGGTGGGCGCGGACACCCTCGTCGTCCTCGGCGGGAAGGTGCTCGGGCAGCCCTCGGACCGCGAGGAGGCCGTGGCTATGCTCCGGCACCTCTCGGGCGAGACGCACACCGTGTTCACCGGGGTCTACCTGAGGGCCCGCGGGGCGCGCGAGGCGGAGGGCCTGAGCGAGAGCCGCGTGACCTTCCGGCCCATGACGGACGAGGAGATCGCGTGGTACGTCGCCACGGGCGAGCCCATGGACAAGGCGGGGGCCTACGCCGCGCAGGGCGCCGGCGCGGTCTTCATCCGATCGATCCAGGGCTCCTTCCACAACGTGGTGGGCTTCCCCGTGGACCTCTTCTACGAGCTCCTGCCCGAGGTGGGGCTCTCCCTCGCGGACCTCAGGAACGACCTGTAGGTCAACGACTCTTCACCGCAGAGATCACAGAGAACGCTGAGGAAAGACGGGGCTCTCGGAAAAGACGGGTTCAAAACAACTTACCACGGAGCACACGGAGATCACGGAGAAAAGAAAATGATCCTTGGGAAGGTTAGGAACTAAGAGGAGCTTCAGCCTTTTCTTTTTCAGAACAAGGAGTCTCTTTAATCTCCTCTCCGTGTGCTCCGTGCTCTCCGTGGTGCAAATTCTTGATCTTTGTTCTTCAAATTCCCTAGTCCATTCTCTGTGGTCTCTGCGTGCTCTGCGGTGAGCTATCCCTTCTCGCCGGTGATGCGGCGGACGACGTCGACGAGGCGCTCGAAGGCGAAGGGCTTGGCCACCGTCTCCACGATGCCCATGGCCTCGAACTCCTCCGCGCGGGGCAGCTCGTGGGCGGCCGAGACCAGGACCGCGGGGATGGTGGAGCCGCGCTGCTTGAGCGCGGCGAGCATGCCGGGGCCGTCGAGTCGCGGCATCATCTTGTCCGTGAGGATGCAGGCGGGGTGCTGGCTCTCGGCGGCCGCGAGGCCCTGGATGCCGTCCTCGGCCTCCACGACCTCGAACCCCTCGTTCTCGAGGACGGCCCTGAGCACCCGCCGGGTGTGCACGTCGTCTTCGACGAGGAGGACCCGGGTCATGGGAGGAGCGGCAGGGCCGCCTCCAGGGCCCACTTCCCTTCTGCCCAGGTGAGCTCCAGGGAGCCGCCCCGGGGTTCGAGAACCTCCCGGAGGTAGGGCAGGCAGGGGTCGAGCCAGGGTTTGACCTTGGAAGGCCCGGGCCAGTAGACCTTCCTGAAGAGGCGGCCCGGGTCGAGCGCTTCCTCGTCGCCATCGATCACCCACCGGCTCACGAGGGCGCCCTCGCGGGGCTCGAACTCCCATGCGACGGGAACCTTGGCCGCCGCCTGGAGCGTGAGCGCGGCGCCGAGGAGGCCCGCGTCGAGCTCCTCGGCGGGAAGGGCGAAGCGCCCGGGGCCGCCCTCACCCTTCGGCGGGGGGATGGGAAGGCCCTCGACCTCGATCCAGTTCCGCAGGCGCGGCACGAGCGAATCGGCGGGCCACGGCGCCACGGGCTCGCGGGAAGCCTCCAGCTCGCGCAGGCGCCAGTACCAGCCCAGCATGCGCTCGAGGGCGCGCGTGTTGGCCTCGAGGATCTGGAGCGACTCCTGGCCCGCGGCGTCGTCCTTCGGCAGGGACATGCGCAGGAGATAGTGGGCGCCCACGAGGTTCGTCAGCGGGGTGGCCAGGTCGTGGCCGAAAAAGAGCTTCTCGTCCTCGGGCCTCATGGCTTCCTCCGGAACGCCGAGGGCGCCACACCGAGCCTCTTGAGGTTCTCGTAGACGTTCTTCCGGCTGATGCCCGCGTCCTCGGCTACCTGCTTGATGTTGCCCTTCCGCCGTTCGAGCGCCTCAAGAAAGTAAGTCTTGAGGAACTGGCGCTGGGCGTCGGCGAGCCCCCCCTCCACCACGGTCTCCCGCGTCTCCTCGGCGAAGTCCGCGCCGAGCAGGACCACGTCCTCCGACGCGATCTTCTCCCCGCGGCAGAGCACGAGCGCCCTCCTGACCACGTTCTCGAGCTCTCGGACGTTCCCGGGCCAGTCGTGGCTTAGGAGCCTCCGCTCGGCCTCGGGGGTGATCCCGCTCACGGCGGGGTTGATGCTGGGCTGGTAGAGCTTGATGAAGTGCTCCACGAGGAGGGGCACGTCCTCCTTGCGCTCCCGCAGGGGTGGGAGCTCGATGTTCACGACGTTGAGCCGGTAGTAGAGGTCCTCGCGGAAGCGCCCCGCGGCGATCTCCTCCTCCAGGTTGCGGTTCGTCGCCACGACGACCCGGACGTCGAAGCTCACCATCTGCGTGCTGCCCAGCCGTCGCACCTGGCCGTCCTGGAGCGCGCGCAGCAGCTTCATCTGGATGGGCAGCGGCGCGTCCCCGATCTCGTCGAGGAAGAGCGTGCCCCCGTGCGCCTCCTCGAAGAGCCCCTTCTTCGACCCCACGGCCCCGGTGAAGGCGCCCTTCTGGTAGCCGAAGAGTTCGCTCTCGAGCAACGCCTCGGGGATGGCCCCGCAGTTGAGGGGCACGAAGGGCCCGTCGGCGCGGTTGCTCAGGGCGTGGATGGCCTTGGCCAGCACCTCCTTGCCCGTCCCGCTCTCGCCCGTGAGGACCACCGGGACCTCGCGCTTGGCGACGAGGCCCAGCATGGAGATGACCTCCTTCATGCGGACGCTTTCGCCGATGAGGTCGGGCGGACGGACCGCCTGGTTCAGGCGGTCCCTGAGGTCCCGCACCTCCTGCTGGAGGCTGTAGTGCTCGAGGGCCTTCTCGACCTTGATGTAGAGCTCCTCGGGGATGACGGGCTTGGTGATGTAGTCGGTGGCCCCCGCCTGCATCGCCTTGACGGCCGTGTCGATGGAGGCGTAGGCCGTGACCATGATGACCGAGATGGCCGGGTTGTGGGCCTTGACGAGTTTGGTCAGCCCCAGCCCGTCGAGGCCCGGCATGACGAGGTCGGTGAGAAGGAGGTGGACCGGCTCGGTCTTGACCAGCTCGAGGGCCTGCTGCGCGCTCTGGGCCGGGAGCACCCGGTACCCCTTCATCTCCAGGTAGCGGGTCATGATCCTCAGCGTTCCCGCGTCGTCGTCGGTCACCAGGAGCGTAGGGGTCTCGGGCATCTCGGCCTCACAGGATGCCTAAAGTATAGGGCTGACACGGAACGGTAACAACTCGACGTTGAGAAGAGTGTGCGCAGGGTCACACGGGAGGGTCAGGCGACCCATTTCGCGGTCCGTTTCCGAGATTGGGCGGGTTCTGTCTCGAGGCTTCAGGCGAAACCGAGCATCATCTTCGCTTCGAGACTCATCATCTCCGGGGTCCACGGGGGGGACCACACGAGGTTGACCTTCGCCCGCTCGACTCCGGGAACCTTGAGGAGCTCGTTCTGGGCCTGGAAGAGGAGCTGGTCCGCCACGGGGCATCCGGGCGAGGTCATGGTCATCTCCACGGTGGCCAGCCCCTCCTCGATCACGAGGTGGTACACGAGCCCCAGGCTCACCACGTCCACACCCAGCTCGGGGTCCACCACCGTGCCCAGGGCGTCGTAGCAG
>JBBIUU010000004.1:19015-38199 GCA_037440125.1 Acidobacteriota bacterium | reverse complement strand
CCATGCTACCATTCCCGGGGAGGGATCCGTGCCCGGAATGTCCACCGTCGTCATCGTAGGCCGCCCGAACGTGGGGAAATCCACGCTCTTCAACCGCCTCCTCGGGCGGCGCAAGGCGCTCGTCCACGATATGCCCGGCGTCACGCGGGACCGCAACCTCGCCATCGTCCAGCGCGAGGGCCGCTCCTTCCAGCTCGTGGACACGGGCGGCCTCCTCGGCGCCACCCAGGATCCCCTCATCTCCCTCGTGGAGGACCAGGTGGCCATCGCCATCGAGGGGGGCGAGAAGGTCCTCTTCGTGGTGGACGGCAAGGAGGGGCTCATCCCCCTCGAGCGCGACCTCGCGGCGCGCCTGCGCAAGCTCGGCAAGCCCGTGGCGCTCGTGGTCAACAAGGTGGACGCCCCCGGCCACGAGCTGCGCTCGGCCGAATTCCACGCCCTGGGCCTGCATCCCATCTTCAGCGTCTCCGCCGAGCACGGCGGCGGCATGGACCCGCTGTGGGACTTCATCTTCGAGGGTCTCCCCGTGGAAGAGGAGGCGGAGGCCGACGAGGACGAGGGCGAGGAGGCCGAGAAGCGAGCCCTGCAGGGCCCCATCAAGGTCGCCATCGTGGGGCGCCCCAACGTGGGCAAATCCTCCCTCCTCAACCGCCTCATCGGCGAGGAGCGGGCCCTCGTCTCCGACATCCCCGGCACCACCAGGGACCCGGTGGACGTGCCCATCCGGGCCGCCGGCAGGGAGTTCGTCGTCGTGGACACGGCGGGAATCCGCCGTCACGCCAAGACCGGGCCGGGCGCCGAGATCCTCTCGGTGGTCCTCGCGCGCCGGGCCCTCGAGCAGTGCCACATCGCGCTCCTCGTACTCGACGCCTCCCAGAAGCCGGGCCACCAGGACGCCCACATCGCGGGGCTCATCGAGGCGGCCCGCCGGGGCGTGGTGCTCGTGCTCAACAAGTGGGACCTCGTGAAGGGCGAGGCGTCCGCCCGCGAGGTCGAGGAGGCGGTCCTCGAGAAGTTCGCCTTCATGGACTACCTGCCCATCGTGCGCGTCTCCGCCAACACGGGGCGCGGCACGGACAAGGTCCTCCCCGCCGCCGCGCGGACCTACCGGAACTTCTCGCAGCCCCTGCCCACCGCCGCGCTCAACAAGACCCTCCAGCAGATCGTCCAACGCGTCTCGCCCCCGACCCTGCAGGGGAAGGAACTGAAGCTCCGCTACGCCACGCAGACGGGGCAGGCGCCGCCCATCCTGACGATCTTCACGAACTCCAAGCTCCCGCCGCCCGTGAACTACGCGCGGTACCTCAAGAAGGAGTTCCGGCAGGCCTACGACCTGCTCGGCTCGCCGCTCATCCTCAAGTTCAGGAAAGAGTAGGGAGGGAGAATTCGGATTTCGGATTTGGGAAATGAGAACGGAAGCGACACGGACAAAGGAAGATGAGACTACTTGATCACCTGATCACCCGATCACCCGATCACCTGATCACCCGATCACCGCCCGCTTTTCCATACTCCCCTACTCTCCACTTCCCTCCTCACGATCCTCACCCCAGCGACACCTCAGGCACCACGAGGACGACGCGGCTCCGGTCGGGGCAGCGCTGGAGGAGCGTCCCCGCGTCCGCGTTGAGGACCGGGTGGATCCAGGGCAGGCGCATCTCCACGAGGGGGGTGAGGATGCTCCGCCGGTTGGGGATGGCCGGGTGGGGCAGCGTGAGGAGGGGCGTGCGCACCACCAGGCTCCCCACGAAGAGCATGTCGATGTCGATGGTGCGGGGCCCGTGCCAGGTGGTCCGGCGCCGGCCCAGCATGGTCTCCACGCGCTTGCAGTGGCTCAGGAGCATGGCCGGCGGGAGGTCCGTGTCCACCCAGAGGACCTGGTTCAGGAACCACCGCTGCGGCGGGGCTTCCACGGGCTCGGTCTCGTAGATCGACGAGCTCTTGAGGATCCGGACGAGGTTGCCGGTGCCGAGGTAGTTGCGGGCGAGGGAGAGGAATGTCGCCCGGTCGCCCACGTTGCTGCCGAGGGAGAGGGCGACGGGGTCGCGGCGCCTCAGGGCGGACACGGCGGCCTCAGACGGCGAGGGTCATGCCCTCGCAGGCGCAGAGCGCACCGGGGAATTCGGCCTGGGCGCGGGCCTCCTTCTCGCGGACCGACTCGTCGCTCTGGAAGGCGTCGTGGTGGTTCAGCACCAGCTTCTTCACCCCCGCGTCGCGCGCCACGGCGATGCAGTCCCTCCAGGTGGAGTGCCCCCAGCCCTTCCGGCGCTCGGCCTCCTCCACGGCGTTGTTCGAGTCCATGATGAGCAACTCGGCGCCGCGGACCCCGTCCCTCAGGATCTGGTCGAAGGAACCGCCGTCGGGCTCCGAGTCGGTGGCGTAGGCGGCCTTCTTGGCCCCGTCGTCGACGAGGTAGCCGAACGAGTGCTGGGGGTGATTCAGCGGGAAGGGCGTGACCTTGAAGTGCCCCACATCCACGGGCTCCTTGAGGGTGACGAACTCGAGCTCTGCGGCCACGGCCTCCATGGGGATGGGGCAGAAGGGCGGGACGAGCTGGCTCGTCAGGACGCTCTCCACGCCCTGCCGGCCGTAGACCACGATGCGCGTGCCTTTCCGGTACATGGGCTTGAAGAAGGGCAGCCCCTGGATGTGGTCCCAGTGGAAGTGGGAGAAGAAGAGGTGGATGACGTCGCACTGGGGGTAGCCGAGGCGCTCGAGGTGGTCGCCGAGAACCACGAGGCCCGTGCCCGCATCGAAGATCAGGCGCTCGCCCCCGGGGCCGGAGACCTCCAGGCAGGAGGTGTTGGTCCCGAAGTGGACCCGGTCCCTCGAGAAGCAGGGGGCGCTGCCGCGCACGCCCCAGAAGGTGATGTCCATGGCACCTCGCGTGGCGTCAGTTGACCACAACGAACGGGCGGCTGTCCATCCCCGAGACGCCCTTTCGAGGGACCGCTGGGCCAGTTGTGACGGCGCTCACATTCGACGCCCGGCGCCCCTCTCGAAGAGCGGAATGGCCCCCGGCCCTGCCCGGGGGCCCTCCCGGACCGCCTAGAAGGGGAACCCCTTGTAACCGAGACGCTTCATGGCCTTCTGGAGGCTTCGCTCGAGGATGTCGAGGAAGGCCATGACCTGCTCGCGGTCCACCACGAGCGGCGGGCAGATGCGGAGCGTGTTGGTGCCGGCCCCGAGGAGGAGCAGGCCCTCGCGGAAGCACTCCTCCACCACCTCGTCGCGGAGCTCCTTGTTGCGCTCCTTGGAGACTCGGTCCTTGACAAACTCCACCCCGATCATCAGGCCCTTGCCGCGAACGTCGCCGATGACCTCGTAGCGGGCCATCCACTCCTTCAGCCGCTGCACAATGTATTCGCCCTGGCTGGCGGCGTTGGCCGCGAGCTCCTCGTCCACGAGGCGCATGGTGACCTCGGCCGCGGCGCAGGCCAACGGGTTGCCGCCGAAGGTGGAGGCGTGGCTGCCGGGAGCCCAGTCCATGATGTGGTCCGAGGCCACGCACGCGGAGAGCGGCAGGCCCGACGCGATGCCCTTGGCGAGACAGGTGATGTCCGCCTGTACGCCGAAGTGCTCCATCGCGGAGAACTTGCCCGTCCGCCCGACGCCGCACTGGACCTCGTCGGCCACGAGCAGGATGCCGTGCTTGTCGCAGATCTTGCGCAGGCCCTTCATGAACTCGACGGGGGGAACGACGTAGCCGCCCTCGCCCTGGATGGGCTCCACGAAGATGGCGGCCACCTCGCCCGGCGGGATGGCGGTCTTGAGGACCACGTCCTCGATGAAGGAGACGCACTCCATCTTGCACTTGCCGTAGGTCTGGCCGTAGGGGCAACGGTAGCAGTAGCCGTAGGGCACGTGCGTCACGCCGTCCATGAGGGGGAAGAAGCGCTCCTTCTGCCCCGACTTGCTCGCCGTTAGGGCCAGGGCCCCCGTGGTGCGGCCGTGGAAGGCGCCGTAGAAGGCGATGAAGCGCTTCCGGCCCGTGTGGTACTTGGCGAGCTTGATGGCGCACTCGATGGCCTCGGCGCCCGAGTTGCCGAAGAAGACGCGCTTGGTCACCTTCCCCGGCACGTGGCGGGCCACGCGCTCGGCGGCCTGGACCTGGCTCGTGTAGTAAAAGTCGGTGCCGCTGATGTGGATGAGCTTGTCGGCCTGGTCCTTGATGGCCTTCACCACCTCGGGGTGGCAGTGGCCCGTGGCCACCACGGCGATTCCCGCGGCGAAGTCGAGGAAGCAGTTGCCGTCGGGGTCCCTGACGATGGCGCCCAGGGCCTCCTCCGCCACGAGCGGGTACCCGCGCGTGTAGGAGGTGGAGACGAACTTGTGGTCCTTGGCGATGAGCGCCTTGGCCTTCGGGCCGGGCAGCTCGGTCACGATCTGGGGCAGCTTGGGCAGGTGGTGGCTCATGGTGTCCTCGTTCTGAGGGGATCAGGTGATCGAGAGATCAGGTGATCGGGTTATGGGTGGATCAGGCAATCGGGTGTTCGGGTAATCGGGTGATCAGGTAATCGGGTGATCGGGTGATCAGGTAATCAGGTGATCGTGAATCCGGGGCAACCTGATCACCGGATCACGGGATCACCGGATCACCTTTCTCCCGCGATGTCCCTCCGGTACTGCGCGTTCTCGAAGCCCATCTTGCCGACGGCCTCGTAAGCCCGGCGCCTGGCCTCCTCCTGGGAGGGCGCCACGGCCGTCACATTCAGGACCCTCCCCCCCGAGGTGAGGAGCGCACCGCCGTCCCGCCTCGTACCCGCGTGGAAGACCGTTACGCCGGGGAGTTTGCCCGCCTCCTCGAGGCCAGTGATGACCTTGCCCGTGGGGTAGGCGCCGGGGTAGCCGCCCGAGGCCATCACCACGGTCACGGCCGCGTCGGCCTTCCAGCGCACCGCGGCGGGATCGAGCGTCCCCCCGGCGCAGGCGAGCATGATCTCCACGAGGTCGCTCACCAGGCGCGGCAGGACGACCTGCGTCTCGGGGTCGCCGAAGCGGCAGTTGAACTCCAGGAGCTGGGGCCCCTCGTCGGTGAGCATGAGGCCCGCGTAGAGCACGCCGCGGTAGGGGCAGCCCTCGGCGGCCATGCCTCGGAGCGTGGGCATGACGATGCGTTCCATGGCCTCGGCGATGAGGGCGTCGCTCATTCGCGTGGCCGGGCAGTAGGCGCCCATGCCGCCCGTGTTGGGCCCGCGGTCGCCGTCGAGGGCGCGCTTGAAGTCCCTCGCCGGGGGCATGGGCACGGCACGCTCGCCGTCGCAGAACACGAGGAGGGAGGCCTCCTCGCCGCGGAGGAACCCCTCCACGAGCATGACGCTCCCCGCCTCGCCGAACTCGCGCTTCCGAAGGATGCGGTCGGTGCCCTCGAGGGCCTCCTCGAGGGTCTGGCAGATGAGGACGCCCTTCCCCGCCGCGAGCCCGTCGGCCTTGAGGACCAGGGGGAAGGTGACGCGGCCCGAGCGGAGGTGCTCCTCGGCGGGGCCGGCTTCGGTGAAGGTGGCGTAGGGCGCCTGCGGAATGCCGTGCCGGTCGCAGAAGGCTTTGGTGAACGATTTGGAGCCCTCGAGGCGCGCCGCGGCGGCCATGGGACCGAAAGCCGGGATGCCTGCCTCGGCGGCACGGTCCACGAGGCCCAGGACGAGGGGCGCCTCCGGGCCCACGACGATGAGGCCGACGCCGTTCTCCCGGGCGAAGCGCACGAGCCCGTCGACGTCGTCCGCCTTGAGGGGGACGACCTCCACGCCCTCCCAGGCGCCGCCGTTCCCGGGCGCCCAGTAGAGGCGGTCGATCTTCGGCGACTGCGCGAGCTTCCAGGCGAGCGCGTGCTCGCGCCCGCCGGACCCCACCAACAGGACCCTCATGGCCCCTCCAAAGCAATCATTTTAGAGAAGTTAGGGGAATTTGGTCAACTTCCTTAGGGGCGCTCGGAGAGGGGGTGGGTGAAGGGGCGCAGGGGCCTGGCAAAGATGGAGCTGGAGAGCCGGGGAGCTGGGGAGCTGGGGAGAAAACTGAAGGGAAATGGGGCTGGACGGCGAGCGTCGGGTGGGGCCTTCCGCCGCTTTCCCGTTGGCCAGATTCTGGACTCCCGGCGGTCGCCAGAATGACGGGCTCGAGAGCCCTGCTGCGCCCCCTCTGCGCTGTCATTCCGGCAAGCGAAGCGCGTCGGGAACCGGTCCCTGCGCCTTCCGCCTTTCGCCTTCCGCCTTTCGCCTTTCGCCTTTCGCCTTTCGCCTTGTTTCCGAATTCCCAAATCCGAATTCCGAATTTTCTCCCCACCTTCCTTGCCCGACACCCCCGCTTTCGCTAAACTCCTCGCGCCACCCGCACGGGCGGGAGATCCCATCAGGAGGGACGATGAGCAGCACCGCCTCCGCAACTCAGGGCAAGATGTGGTTCGGACACCCCAGGGGCCTCGCCACCCTCTTCTTCACCGAGATGTGGGAGCGCTTCAGCTACTACGGTATCCGCGCCAACCTCATCTTCTTCATGACCGCGACCCTCGCCTCGGGCGGCCTGGGGTTCTCCACCGACAAGGCCGGCTCCATCTTCGGGATCTCGGCGTCGGCGGTGTACCTCCTGGCGCTTCCGGGTGGTTTCGTGGCCGACCGTCTCATCGGCCAGCGGCGGGCCGTCCTCTGGGGAGGCATCCTCATCGCGGCGGGCAACTTCGCGCTCGCCGCGAACGGCATGGTGTCCTTCTTCGCGGGCCTCGTGCTCATCGCTCTCGGCACGGGCCTGCTGAAGCCCAACGTGAGCACCATGGTGGGCGAGCTCTACCCCGAGGGGGGCGCCCGGCGCGACGCGGGGTTCTCCATCTTCTACTCGGGCATCAACGCGGGTGCGTTCCTGGCGCCCCTCGTGTGCGGCTACGTGGGGGCCCGCATCAGCTGGCGTCTGAGCTTCATCGTGGCGGGATCCTTCATGCTCCTCGGCGTCCTGCAGTACGTCCTGACGGGGCGCCACCTCGGCGACGCCGGGCTCGCCCCCACGGGCCGGGCCGAGGGGCCGGCGAGGGTCAGGCTCTGGCTCGGCCTGGCCGCCTTCCTCCTCGTCTTGGCGGCCGCGGGCGCCCTTCTGGGGACGGGGGCCGTGAGCCTCACCGCGACCCAGCTCGCCAACGCGTGCGGTCTCGCCATCCTGCTCGCGGCGGTGGGGTACTTCGCCTACGCCATCTTCCTCGCGGGGCTGGACGCCGCCGAGCGCAGGCGCATGGTCGTCGTCTTCGTGCTCTTCATCTTCGCATCCATCTTCTGGGCGGGCTTCGAGCAGGGCGCCTCGTCGCTCAACCTCTTCGCCGCGGAGCACACGGACCGGATGGTCTTCGGCTGGGACATGCCCGCGCCCTGGCTCCAGTCGGTGAACTCGATCTTCGTGGTCCTCCTCGCCCCCGTCTTCGCGGCGCTCTGGCTCGCGCTCGACCGCAGGGGCAAGGAGCCCTCCGCGCCCTGGAAATTCGTCATGGGGCCCCTCTTCATGGGCCTCGGGTTCGCGGTGGTGATGGTGGCGGCCCAGCGGACGGTGGGAGGCGCCAAGGTCGGCATCGGCTGGCTCTGCGGCACGTACCTGCTCCACACGGTGGGCGAGCTGTGCCTCTCCCCCGTGGGGCTCTCGACGACGACCAAGCTCGCGCCGCACCGCATGGTGGGGCAGATGATGGGCATCTGGTTCCTGTCGATCTCGCTGGGGGACCTGATCGCCGGGAGGGCCGCCGGGTTCTACGCGTCCATGCCCCTGCCGACGCTCTTCGGGGCGGTGGCGGCCGTCGGGATCGGGGCCGCCGTCGTCCTCGCGCTCATCGCGAAACCGGTCACCAAGATGACCGGCGGCGTCAGCTGAGACGGGTGGTCTGGTCCGCTACCTCCAAACCTCGACGCGGTTCCGCCCCTTGGTCTTGGCGCTGTAGAGGGCCTGGTCCGCGCCCTTCAGGAGCCCCGTGAGGGAACTGAAGGGCTGGGGGAAGGTGGCCACGCCCACGCTGACGGTGACCTGGACGGGCGGCCCGCCGGTGCCCGCGGGGGTCTCCCCGACGCGCTTCCGGACGCGCTCCGCCACGGCCTGCGCCTCGGACTGGGAACAGGCCGGAAGGATGACCGCGAACTCCTCCCCCCCGTAGCGGCAGGCGATGTCCATGGTGCGGACCTCGCGTCCGACGATCTCCGCCACCTTCTGGAGGACGAGGTCGCCCGCGGGGTGGCCGTGGGTGTCGTTCACGCGCTTGAAGTGGTCCACGTCGAGGATGAGGAGGCTGAGGGGCGTCTCCTCGCGCTGGCTGCGCTTCATCTCGGCCTCGAGGCGCTCGTTGAAGTAGCGGCGGTTGTAGAGCCCCGTCAGGCCGTCGTGGATGGCGTTCTCCTCCTCGAACTCCTTGATGAGCGCGAGTTCCAGAATCGCCGAGGCCTGCCCCACGAATCGATCCACGAGCGCGCGCTGGTGCTCGGTGAACTCCGACTCGGCGCGCCCCACGAGGCCCACGACCCCGAAGACGCGCGTGGTCGTGACGACGGGGCTGAGGTAGACGGTCCCGCCCGCGGGGAAGGGCTCACCCTCGCAGAGGACGGGCATGGCCGTGTGGAGGCTCTGCTCGCCGAAGAGGTAGGCGAAACGCTCGCCGCGCGTGAGGACGCGGTGCGTCCAGGTGTTGGCGGCGAGGTAGCGGAAGGGCAGCTCGAGGTCCTCGGGCTTGGTCATGTAGAACTGCTGCTTCCACTCCGGGTGCTGGACGAGCACGAAGCCCATCACCGCGGGCACGAAGTCGAAGAGCTGGTCGAGCATCATGTGGCAGAGCGACCCGCTCTTCTGCTCCCTGAGCATGGCCGCGAGACCATTGAAGAGGCGCTCGGAGCGGTCCATGCGCAAGGCCATGTCGCCCATCTCGGCGGCGTAGGTCTCCCATCCTTCGAGGAGCCCCGCGCACCGCCGCAGGACGGCCATCTCCTCCTTCGAGAAGGCGGTTCCGGAAGGCCTGTGGCAGACGAGGAGGCCGCGGATCTTCCCTCGGTGCACGACGGGGAGGAGCGCCACGCTGAGGGGCTCCTCGTCGCCGGGGAGGTACCCGAGCGACGCGGGCTGGACCGGGTCGGCGGCCACCTCCTTCTCGCCCTCGAAGGCGATGCCGAGGAGGCCCTCCTTCAGCGGCAGGGCCTTCGAAAGCGACACGAGGAGGCCCGGGCTCACCAGGGAGACACGCCACCCCGAGCTCTCGGGGACGAGGAGCGCGAGGCCCGAGGCGTCCAGGACCTGGCGCGTGAGGCCGAGGAGCTGGCTCGAGAGGGTCCCCGCGTCGGGCGGGCGGTGGCCGTCCGCCAGCGAGGGATCGGGCGTCCACGGGGCGGGCTGCCCCGACTTCACGCGCTTGCGGCGTGGTCTCAGCGACAGGAGCACGAGGGCCCCCACGAGGACGAGCACGCCGACGGCCCCGGCGACGACGTTCAGCGGCGCATCCATCGCCAGATTCCCCAGAGGAGGAGGCCCGCCGCCGCGCCGATACCGTCGTGGAGCCAGTCCCTCACGTCGGGAACGCGGTCGGGCACGAAGGCCTGGTGGAACTCGTCGGTGGCCCCGAAGGCCACGGTGAGGGCCATGGCCCAGAGCATGTGCTTGGGCAGGGGCGCGCCCTCGCGGTCGCCGTGGAAGGCGCGCGCCAGGAGGAACGCCAGCACGGCGAACTCGGGGTAGTGGAGGAGATCCCCGGACACGCCCGGCGGGACGGGCGGCCGCGACATGCCCGAGAGCAGGAAGATGAGCAGCGAATAGGCGACGACCGGGAGCCAGTACCTGATGAAAAGGTTCTTCGTCACCGGCCCGTCCAGAGCATGAGGAAGGCGAGCGCCACGGAGCCGGCCACCATCCAGCCGAGGGTCTTGGCCATCGAAAGGAGGAATCCGCGGCGCTCCCGGTGGTTCAGCGTGGCGAAAAAGAGCGCCACGAGCACCGAGAAGAGCACCAGCGTCAGGAAGTGGTCCTGGATCATGGCCGCCCCTTCCTTCGGTTCTTTCCCACCAGCTCTCCAGCTCCCCAGCTCCCCAGCTCCATCATTCCTTCCTCCCCACCGCGATGTCGAAGGCGTCCATGCACAGGAGCATGTTCATGAGGCCGGCGGTCACGAGGAAGGTGTTGCCGTAGCCGAACATGGCGTCGGCCATGTCGAGGAGCCCGAGCTTGCCGAACCCTAATGCGAGGCCCGCGGCGTAGAGGGCGCCGAGGCCCATCTGCGCGAGCCCGCCGAGGCGGAAGAGCCAGTTGGGCGAGGAGAGCGGGAAGAGGGCACCGTGGAGCGCCAGGCCCGAGAGGAAGGTGGCGATCACGATGCCGAAGAACGCCGCCGCCCGGGCCCGCTTCCCGAGGAACCAGTGGGAGAGGCCCGGGACGGCCAGCGTGAGCAGCGAGACGGCGTAGGCCTTCCAGCGGGGCAAAGGCTCGGCCATGTCGACCGCCTACTCTTCCTTGACGACGTGCAGCTTCACCACGGGCTGGACCTCCGGGTGGAGCCGGATGTAGACATCGAAGTCGCCGAGCTTCTTGATGGGCTCGTGCAGGACGATGCGGCGCTTCTCGACGACGAAGCCCTGGGCCTCGAGCATCTCGGCGATGTCCGTGGGTGTGACGGAGCCGTAGAGCACCTCCTGGTCGCCCGAGCGCCTGGTCACGGTGAGCTCCACCGCGGAGAGCTTATCGGCGAAGGCCTGCGCCTCCTCCTTGGCTTTGAGCTGGCGCAGTTCGTACATCCTGCGCTCCTGCTCGAGCACCTTCTGGGCGCCCGGCGTGAAGCGCATGGCCAGGCCCTTAGGGAGGAGGTAGTTGCGCGCGTAGCCGTCCTTCACGGTGACGACGGCGCCGCGGTGGCCCAGGTTTTCGACTTCTTCCTTGAGGATGATCTTCATGGCGGCCTCCCTATCAGTCCTGCGTGAACGGCAGGAGGGCGAGGTGCCGCGCCCGCTTGATGGCCGTCGTGAGCTGGCGCTGGTGGATGGAGCAGGTCCCGGAGATGCGTCGCGGAACGATCTTGGCGCGCTCCCTGAGGTATCCGCCCATCAGCTTGACGTCCTTGTAGTCGATGAACGCCACGCCCGTGTCGCAGAACTTGCAGTACTTCTTACGCTTGAAGAGGTAGTCCTTCTTGTAGAAGGATTTCTTCTTGCCGTCCTTGGAGTCCCGTCTTCCGAATGCCATGGCGCACCCCTACTCTTCCATCTCGAAATCGTCGCCGTAAGCCTCCGAGTCGCCCTCGTCCGACGCGTGCTTCTTCCTCTTCGCGAAGCGCTCCTTCATGCGGGCCTCGGACTTGCGCTCCTCGTCGCGACGGATCGTCATGTAGCGCATGACGTTCTCGTTGATGCGGAGGCGGGCCTCCACCTTGGCCACGCAGTCCTCCGAGTCCGACTCGTACTCGTACAGGACGTAGTAGCCCTCGTTGAACTTCTTGATGGGGTACGCGAGGGTCTTTTTGCCCCACCGCGTCACGACGATGTTGGTCCCGCCGAAACGCTCGGCGAGCTCCGTCTGAACGCCCGTCACGAGGGCCTCCAGATCGGCCTCGGCCAGGTTCGGCGGAGACACGATGACAGTCTCGTACTGTTTCACGATGACCTCCTCTTGGCCTATGGCCCCTTCCCCAATAGAAGGAGCAAGAAGGCAGACAGAAAGGTTACCACGGAATGGGCGAAATGTCCAATAGGGCGAGGGGTTAGAGGTGAGACGTTAGACGGCAGACGGCAGACGATAGACGATAGACGATAGACGTTAGACGGCAGACGATAGACGATAGACGGTAGACGACAGAGGTGAGACGTTAGACGACAGAAGGGCGGCGCTGGACGACGGTCGGCGGGAATAACGTGCGGGCTGCGGGTGGCGATCGGGACACGGTCGAGGGTGCCCTGCGACTTGCCCGCGTTTCACATCTCACGTCTCACGTCTCACGTCTAACGCTTCCCCAGGTACTCCCCCACGCGCGCTGCGACGGCGGTGGCGTTCTTGATGCAGTCGCCGACGGAGACGCCGTAGAGGAGGTTGCCCGAGACGAAGACGCCGGGGCAGCTCGCTTCGAGGGCCGCGGCGGCCGCCTTGTTCACGCCGTGCCCCACCACGTACTGCGGGATGGCCGGGCGCCAGGGAACCACGCGCGTCAGGACGGGCCCGCCCGTGATGCCCAGCAGCGGCCTGAGGTCCTCCACGGTGCGGCGGAGGATCTCCCCCTCGGGCTCCGCCACCCGGTCCCCGTGCATGGCGCCGCCCACGAAGGCCGAGAGCGCGACGTGTCCCCCGGGCGCGCGGCCCGGGAAGAGGGAGCTCGTGAAGAGGCAGCCCAGGACGTGCCGCTTCTCCACCTCGGGCGCGAGGAAGCCGAATCCGTCGAGGGGATGGGCGATCTGGTCGCGGCGGAACCCCATGCAGACGAGGGCCACGTCGGCGTACGGGAGGGCGGGGATGCGCGATACGAACTCCCCGCCGAGGGGCGCGAGGGCCGCGCCCGCGGCCTTCGCCGGGAGGGCGCTCACGACGGCACGGGCCGAGATCTCGCGCACCTCGCCCGAGGCCGAGCGCGCGCGGACGAGGTAGCCGTCCGCGGACCTCTCCGTCGAGGCCACAGAGGTGTTCGGGGCATAGCCGGAGCCGAGCGAGGACGCGAGGGTCTGCGGCAGGTAGCCAAGGCCCTCCGGGAAGGAGAAGAGGCCGCCCGCGGGGGCCGGGCCCTTGCGTTTGGCCACAGCGCCCCGGATGAGGCTGCCGTGCTTCTCCTCGAGCGCGTAGATCTTCGCCGTCGCGTGGCGGACCGAGAGCCTCTCGGGGTCGCCCGCGTACACGCCGCTCACGAAGGGGCCCACGGCGTACTGGAGGAGTTCCTCCCCCAGCCGGCGACGCACGAACTGCGCGATGGTCTCCTCCTGCGTCGCCCGCCCGATGAAGGGCTCCTGCAGGAGGCGCAGCTTCGCCCCCGCGGAGAAGAGGGGCGTCGTCAGGAAACCGAGCGGGCCTCCCGGCAGCGCGAGGAGCTTCCCGTCCTTCACGATGAAGCGCTTCTTGGAGGCGGGCGCCGCCGTGATGCGCTCCCGAAGAATCCCCGCGGCGTCGCACAGGCGGTCGATCTCGAGGGCGTTGTTGAGGACGGTGTTGGGTCCCAGCTCGAAGCGGAAGCCCTCGCCCGCCCACGTGGTGATGCTTCCGCCGGGGCGGTCCGAGGCCTCGAGGCACGCCACCGTGAAGCCCGCCTCCTTCAGCCAGAAGGCCGCCGTGAGGCCGCTGATGCCGGCACCGAGAACCGCGACATCGATCCGGTCAGGCATGGGGTCCCCCCGACGCCCGCACCCTCGCCGCGAGCGCCTCGATGAAGCGGGGGTGGGTCTGGACGGTGGGCACGCGCCGCACGGCCATGCCGAGGTCGCGGGCCATGCCGCCGTAGAGGACGTCGAGCTCGTAAAGCGTCTCGCTGTGCTCGCTCACGAAGGCGACGGGCACGAGGACGATGTCCTTCACGCCCTCACGGCCCCACCCCTCGAGGACGTGCTCCACGCTCGGCTCGAGCCACTTCGCGGGCCCCACCTTGCTCTGCCAGGCCAGCAGGCCTCGGCGGGGCCGATGAGCGATGAGCGATGACGGATGAGGGAAGAGGTGCGCCGCGGTGCCGACGGGCGTCATGGGGTCGAGCGCGACGCCCAGGCGCGAGGCGACCTCCGCGACGGTGGCGGCGATGTGGCCTGGATAGCTGTCCCGCTTCGCCACGGAGAGCGGCAGTCCGTGGGCCGAGAACAGGACGCGCGCCCCGGCGGGCGACGCGTCGAGGGCCGCCTTCACGCCCTCCGTGAGCGCCTCGAGGAATCCCGGCTCGTCCCAGAAGGTGCGGACCTCCGCGACCTCTCCCGCGAAGCCGACCTCCGCCAGGCAGCGCCTCGCTTCATTGATGGAAGAACCCGTGGTGGAGCGCGACTCCTGCGGGTAGAGGGGCAGGAGGACGACGCGCTCGAAGCCCCCCGTGCGGACGGCGCAGCACGCCTCCTCGATGAAGGGGCGCCAGTAGCGCATGCCGACGAAGCACCTGAACCCCTCGCCGAGCTCGGCCTCGAGGGCTTTGGCCTGGTCGTTGGTCTGGCCGAGGATGGGGCTGTACTGGCCCATGGCCTCGTAGTTTCTCTGCAGAGACGGCGCCCGCCGCCGGCCCACGAAGCGCGCCACCGTCGGGCGGATGAGGTTCGGGATGGGGATGAGGTCCGGGTCGAGGAAGATGTTGCGGATGTACTCCTCGCAGTCCTCCGCCCGCTCGGGGCCGCCGTAGTTCATGAGGAGGACGGCTGTGAGGCTACCCCCCGAAGAACGGTGAGGGAGTGAGGCCGTGAGGAGGTTAGGAAGGGCGTTCTCGGAACCCGGGTCCATCGCGCCCCCCTTCTCTTCCTTCCTAACTTCCTAACTTCCTAACTTCTCTCAAACCGTCCTGCTGAACCGCTTGGCGCCATCCCCCTTCCGCAGGTACGCGTCGAAGGGCAGGGCGATGTTGCGGACGAGGAGCCTCCCGAGGGGGTGCACCTCGATGCGGTCAGCATGGAGGCTCAGGAGCCCGTCGGCCTCCATGGGCTTGAGGTCCTCGAGGGCGTCGGCGAAAGTCTCGTCGAACTTCAGGCCGTACTGCCCCTCGATCTCCGCCTTGTAGAGGACGAAGTGGCACATGAGCCGCGTGATGATGTCGCGCCGCAGGAGGTCGTCCTCCGTGAGCCGCACGCCGCGGAAGACGGCCAGGCCGCCTCCGTCCACGGCCTGCTGGTAGGAGGCGAGCTCCTTGCGGTTCTGCTCGTATGTGGGACCCACCTGGCCGATGCTCGTGACGCCGAAGCCGTAGAGGTCGCACCCCGCCTTCGTCGTGTAGCCCTGGAAGTTGCGGTAGAGCGTGCGGTCCTTCAGGGCCGTGCAAAGCTCGTCCTGCGGGCGAGCGAAGTGGTCCATGCCGATGTAGACGTAGCCGGTCTGGGTGAAGCGCTCCACCACCATCTCGAGGATGTTGAGCTTCTCCGCCGGCGAGGGCAGGGCCTCCTTGGGGATGGCGCGCTGGTGGCCGATCATCTCGGGGAGGTACGCGAAGTTGAACACGGCGATGCGGTTGGGGCCGATGGCGGCGATCTTCTCCACCGTGTCCCGGAAGCGCTCCCGCGTCTGGTAGGGCAGGCCGTAGATGAGGTCGATGTTGATGGACTCGAACTTCAGCTCGCGGCACTTGTCGATGACGCGGCGGGTGAGGTCCTCGGGCTGGATGCGGTGCACCGCCTTCTGGACCTCCGGGTCGAAGTCCTGGATGCCCATGCTGATCCGGTTGAACCCGCTGCGGGACAGGAGCTCGAGGTGCTGGTCCGTGACCTCTCGCGGGTCGATCTCCACGCCGATCTCCGCGCCGGGCGCCATTTCGAAGCGGTCCGTGATGCCCTTCCAGAGACGATCGAGCACCGGTGCGGGGATGAAGGTGGGCGTGCCGCCGCCCCAGTGGACCTGGACGACCTTACGGCCGGGCTTCATGCGCGCGGCGACGGCGTCCATCTCCTTCAGGACGTGGTCCACGTAGAGGTCGCCCAGCGTGCGGTCCTTCGTGAAGGTGACGTTGCACCCGCAGAAGTAGCAGACCGACTTGCAGAAGGGCAGGTGGACGTAGAGGCTCAGCGGGGCGGGGCTCTCGAGCGCGTTGGTCTCGTCGATGACCGCGGCGTACGCCCCGCTGTCAAAGCCCTCGTGGAAGTAGGGCGCCGTCGGGTAGGAGGTGTACCTCGGACCAGGGCGGTCGTACTTGAGGATCATGGCCTTGTCGAAAACGGGTGCGGACCAGCGGTCGGTCATCTGCAGGCTCTCAGCTGTCAGCCGTCGGCTTTCAGCATAAGGTGAGGCGCGAACTTTGCACGTCTCACGTCTCACGTCTCACGTCTCACGTTTCGCGTTTCGCGTCTAACGTCTCTAGACTTCCTTCCGCCCCAGCCGGTGCACGGTCTCGACGAGGCACTGCGCGGCCTCCACGGGCGTGTCGGGCAGGATGCCATGCCCGAGGTTGAAGACGTGGCCGTGGAGCGGCGCCTCCGCCAGCACCCTGGCCGTCTCCCGCTCGATCACCTGCGGGCCGCCGTAAAGCGCCATCGTGTCCAGGTTACCCTGCAGGGCCACGGCGCCTCGCGTGCGCTCTGCGGCCTCCGCGAGGCTCGTGCGCCAGTCCACCGAGAGCATGTCAACCCCCGTCGCGGCCGTCTCTTCCAGGAAGGGTGCGCCGCCGTTCACGTAGAGGATAATGGGCACGTCGAAACGGCGCAGGGCGCGCACGACCTTGGACGTGGCGGGCAGGGCGAACTCGCGGTAGAGCCTGCGCGAGAGCACGCCCGCCCAGGTGTCAAAGAGCTGGATGGCTTGGGCACCGGCCTCCACCTGCGCCGAAGCGTACGCGATGACCGCGTCGGCGAGGAGGTCGAGGAGCCTCGCGAACCCCGCGGGGTCGGCGTACATCCACGCCAGGGAGTAGCGGAAGTTCTTCGAGCCCCCGCCCTCCACCGCGTAGGACGCCAGCGTGAAGGGCGCCCCCGAGAAGCCGATGAGGGGCACGCGCCCGTCCAGCTCGCGCCGGATGAGGCACACGGCGTCCATGACGAAGCCCGTCTCCGCGACGGGGTCGGGAACGTGGAGCCTGCGCACGTCCTCGTTGGAGCGGACGGGCGTCAGCTTGGGCCCCTCCCCCTCCTCGAAGGTGAGGCCGATGCCCATGGCCTCCACCGGGATGAGGATGTCCGAGAAGAGGATGGCCGCGTCCACTTTGAGGATGTCCACGGGCTGGAGGGTCACCTCGCACGCGAGCTCGGGGTTCTTGCAGAGGGCGAGGAAGCTCCCGGCCTTCGCCCGGGTGGCGCGGTACTCGGGCAGGTAGCGCCCGGCCTGGCGCATGATCCATATGGGCGTGGTGTCCACCGGCTGCCTCCGGCAGGCTCTCAGGAATCTCGAATTGACGGACACGGGGCCTCCTTCTGCGGGCGATCCAGGGTGCCGCGGCGCTCTGGCAACCGGGGCGAGGGCGCATTATATTCAAATCACACGGAGGTTGCCATGCTGAGGTGGGGGAAGATCGTCTGTCCGGTGGACCTGTCCGAGGTTTCCATGAGTGCGCTCAAGCTGGCGGCGTCGGTGGCCGCGCAGTTCGAGTCCTCGCTCATCATCATGAACGTGGTGGAGCCCATCGTGGCGCCCTCCGATTTCACCTTCGGCCCCATGACCACCGGAGAGGTGGAGGACCGCCTGGTGGAGCGCTCCACCCAGGCCCTCAAGGAGCTCGCCGCGACCCTCCAGGTGCCGGCCGACAAGGTCTCGGCGCGCGTCGAGCGCGGACGGGCCTCCTCCGAAATCGTCCGCGTGGCGACCGAGGAGAGAGCCGACCTCATCGTCATCGGCACCCACGGGTACACGGGCATGGCCCACGTCCTCCTGGGCTCCACCGCCGAGCGCGTCATCCGGAAGGCGCCCTGCCCGGTGCTGACCGTCAGGGCCCCCGACTTGGCCGGTGAGGTCTGACCCGGCTCTGTCAATCCCCCGGAGGCAGGGGTTAATGTACTGATCCATAGGCTGTTACGTGGGTACTGTTTTTTTCCGCCGAGGGTGTTATATTAGCCCGTACTCGGCGGCTCTCTCCAGATTTACTGCCGAGTATCTATGGACGGTCGGGATCCCCCCCCATTCCGGCCGTCCATTCTTCTTTTTGCAAGCCGAGCTGATGGTTTAGCAGGAGTGCCTGCCCTACGGGATCGGAGATTGGGACGTACCCCGAGCCCCGCGTTCCGGCGTTTTTGTGCCGGAACGCGGCGTCCCGACGCCGTTGGGCCTTGGGGCCTGGCCTCCCGGAGGGCTCTCGGCGCGTTGCCCGCAGGGCCGGATCAGAACCGCGAAGACGCGAGGAGACCGTGCAGGGTGCACGGCGACGAGCGGCGACAATGGTGATGGCCGGCCCTGCCGCAACCCTCGGGGACGCCGCGGCCCGGGCGCGCCGCCGTGTTGGGGCTCGTCACCAGGGCACCACCCTGGTTTCCTCGCCCCGCCTTGTGGCGCATCCCGGGGCGCAGGCGTCGCGCCAGAGATCCTCCGGAGGCTAGGCCCCCAGCGAGGAAGGCGAGCGGCCGGGGGCCGACACGTACTGGTGTACTTGGAGCGCCCCCGGGCCGCGACGCCTGACAAAGCAGGAGGTCCGACGCCGTCGGCGCACTGATGTCAGGGGGGGTGGGGCTCCTTGCCTCTCAAAGCCAAGAGCGGCGAGCCGTAGGCTCGAGGCGGGGCCGAAAGGGCGACGGCGGAGTGCCTGCATTCCAGAGTCGGCCTGAAGGTCCCGCCGGGCGATGCCCGAAGGGCAGCGCCGCACTTGGCGCAGGGGCCGGTCCGCAGAACGCGGCCGCCCTTGGCCCCAGCGCTGGTCTTTCTTCCCGGAATCCCTACTCCCAACCGAACAGTTTGGCGGCGTTCAGCGTGGTCCGGCGGGCGGCTTCTTCCTCGGGGATCCCCTTCAGCGCCGCCACGAACCGCCCCACGGCGGCCACGTGCGCGGGCTCGCACCGCTTCCCGCGGAACGGCACCGGCGCCAGGTACGGTGCGTCGGTCTCCACCAGGAGCCGCTCCCACGGCGTCAGGAGCGCCGCCTCCCGGATGAGCGGCGCCTTCGGGAAGGTCACGATGCCCGAGAAGGACAGGTGCATCCCGAGGTCCAGGAATGCCCTCCCCTCCTCCGGCCCGTACGTGAAGCAGTGGATGACCCCGCGGAGCCCCGGCGCGTGCTTCTCCATCAGCGCCACGGTGTCCGCGAAGGCCTCTCTCGTGTGCACGACCACCGGCATCCCCCGCTCGGCGGCAAGGGCGAGCTGCTCGGCGAAGGCCTGCTTCTGGATCTCACGCGGCGAGAGGTCGTAGTGGTAGTCGAGCCCGATCTCCCCCACCGCCGACACCGCGGGGTCCCCCAGCGCCGCCTCGAGCGCGGCCCGCGTCGCGGAGCTCCAGCACGACGCCTCGTGGGGATGGACCCCCGCCGTGGCCCTCCGGGCTGGCGTCCTCGCCAGATCGGCGCACGCCTTCCAGTCCGAGGGGTTCGTCCCCACGACGACCAGCCGCCCGACGCCTGCCTCCTCGGCCCTCCGCGCGACCGCCTCGCGATCCTCGTCGAAGGCGTCCATGGACAGGTGGCAGTGGGAGTCGGTCCA
>JBBIUU010000004.1:0-18915 GCA_037440125.1 Acidobacteriota bacterium | reverse complement strand
CCTCGCGATCCTCGTCGAAGGCGTCCATGGACAGGTGGCAGTGGGAGTCGGTCCACAACGGTCCCGCGTGGATTGAAGCCGCCGGGGGGTCGCCGCTCATCTCGTCTCCTCGAGAAGCTGAGCTAGGGCGTCCGCCACCTCCCCGACGGTCAGGGCGGCCATGCAGTCCCCGTGGGTGCAACCTTCACCCCGGCACGCCCGACGGATGCCTTCGCGGTAGACCACGCGGACCTTCACGCCGAAGGGGCGGTTGAGGACGGGGTCCGTCGGGCCCAGGAGCGCCACCGTGGGGACGCCCATGAGGGCCGCGAGGTGCATGGCGCCCGTGTCGGCGCCGACGAAGACCCGGGCGCAACGGATGGCCTCCAGGAGCTCGGGCAGGCCCCAGTCGGGGATGGGCACGAGGTCGCCGCCCTCCGGCAGCACCCGGACGAGCTCCGCTTCTTCGGGCCCCCATCCAAGGACGGTCTTCATCCCCCAGCGTTCGGACGCTATTCGCGAGAGCTCAACGAAATGCCCGGCGGGCCAGCGTTTGTGGGCCTGCGTCCGGCTCGTCCCGAGAAAGGCGAAGAGGTACGGAGCGGGGGCGAGGCCGCGGCTCTCGAGGAATGCCGAGACGGACGATGCCGAGACCTCGGGGATGCGGGGCGAGAGGTAGGCCCCCGACGGACCCGGAAATCCCAGGGCGCGAAGCGTCCCGCCGTAGCGCTCGTAGCGCGAGATCCGCCGCGAGGGCGCGGGGACGACCTTCCGGTCGTAGAGGAGGTGGCTGAACTCCTTCCCGAACCCCTTGGCGTAGCCCGCCGTCTCCTTCGCCCCGCTCATGCCCGCCAGGAGCGCCGAACGGAAGATGCCGTGGAGGTCGAGCGCGAGGTCGTAGCGGCGGGAGCGGAGCTCCTCGAGGTAGGCGCTCAGCGCCGCGACCCAGGTGAACGGGTCCCTCCAGGCCGGGCCCACGCTCCGCCTCGGGTAGGCCTGCACGCGGTCCGGGATGGGGAAGAGGTCCAGGAGCCCCGCGAAGCGGTCCTCCACGGCCAGGTCCACCGTCGCGGCTCCCGACGTCTTGAGCGCCGCCAGCGAGGGCAGCGTGCGCGCCACATCCCCCAGCGAGGAGAGGCGGATCACGAGGATGGAGGCGCCGTCCCAGGTGGCCATGGTCCTACCATACCACGGAGGGCACCCCGGAAAGCCCCGTCCTCCCTCGAAATTCTTGACAGCCCTGCCGCAGAATCCCCATAATTAAAAGGTTAGGAGGGCTCAGGCGATGGCCCAGGGCAGCCGCACCTTCCGGAAGGGCGAACTCCTCGCCATCCTCGGCGAGATTTACCGCGACAAGAGCACGGGGACCCTCGTCCTCCAGCAGGGGGGAACGAACAAGTTCCTCTACGTCCAGGAGGGTGAGTTCGTCTTCGCGGCGTCCAACGCCCCCGAGGACAAGTTCACGCAGATCCTCGTCGAGCGCGGCAAGCTCACGCCCGAACAGCTCGATCTGGCCACCGAGAAGAAGGAGAACCGCACCATCGGGCGGACCCTCGTCGAGATGGGGTTCCTCGGCTCGGAGGACCTCCTCGACGCCCTCGTGGAGCAGATGCGCAAGATCGCCCGCTCGGCGGTCCGCTGGGACGAGGGCCTCGCCGTATTCAAGGCGGGCGTCCTGCCGAACAACATCGCCCGCCTCCCCATCCTCACGCCGCGGTTCGTCGTGGATACGGCCCTCTCCATCGACGACCGGAACTGGGTCGCCACGACGCTCGGCCGCATGGAGACCCCCCTCGTCATCTCGGCCGCCGAGCGCGAGGTGGCGCGGGCCCTTCCCGCGACGACCGAGGAATTGCGCCTCCTGGAGCAGATCGACGGCAAGCTCAACGCCCGCGAGGTCAGCGAGCGCGCCGGCGTGGACGCCTTCTACGGCGCGCGCTTCCTGCTCGCGCTGACTCACCTGGGCCTCCTGCACCTCGTGCAGGGCTTCGCGCCCGCTCCCCCGGCCTCGAAGGGGCCCGCCGAGCCGCTCGACCTCTCCTTCCTCGACGACATCGCACCCAGTCAGGTCGCGGCCCAGGTGCAAGCCCCGCCGCCCACGCCGGCCGCCGCCATCGAGCGTGCGCCTCAGCCTCCGCCGAACGAGCTGCCGCCCACACCCTTCGTGCCCCTCTCCTTCGAGCCCGTGCCGCCCGCGGAGGAGACCCCGCCCGCCCAGGCCGCCAAGCAGGGCCTCCCCTTCGAGCTCCAGCCGCCCCCGCCGCCGCCCGTGCAGTTCCTCCCGGAGCCCGACTCGGCGACGCCCCAAAAACCCCTGCCGCCCGCGCGCCCGAAGCCCCGGGCCGAGGCGCTCCCGCCGCCCGAGGAGCCCGCCGCCAAGGCGCCCGAGGACGAGCAGGTCCTCTTCGAAGACATCGGCATGCGGCCCGCCCGCCCGTGGGGCAAGCTCCTCGGGATCGCGGCGGTCGTCCTCGCCGTCGTGGGGGTCGGCGCCGGGGCCGTCTGGTACTTTTTCCTCCGGCCCAGCGAGATGATCCCCGTCCAGCCCGCCTCCACCACGGCGGCACCGGGGAAACCGCGTCCGCCGAAGCCCGCGCCCGCGGAGACGCCCGTCGCCGAGATCGCGCCGGGCCCCGCGACGGGGTCTTCCGCTCAGGCGCCCTCCTCTCCCGCGCCGTCGCCCTCATCCGCTCCGGTCCAGGTGTCCGAACCTCCGGCAACGATCCCTGCCAAGCCGGCGCCCGCCCAGCCGATGCCTGCCGCACCGGCCACTGCGCCGTCGCCCGCACCGAAGCCCCAGCCCGCGCCCACGCCTGCCGCACCCTCCGGCCAGGGCCAGCAGCTCCTCGCGTCGGGCAGGTATCCGGAGGCCGCGAAGGCGTTCCTGGGCGACTGGACCAAGTCTTCCGCGGGGTTCACGGTGGAGATCGAGGTGGCCTGCCAGGCCGACACCGTGGCCAAGGGCGTGGCCGCCGCCGGCGGGAGCTCCGAGTACGCCATCCTGCCTTTCGATCTGAAGGGCCGCTCGTGCTACCTCGTGGTCTGGGGCGTCTACCCCGACAAGGTGGCCGCAGACGCCGCCCTGAAGGCCCTGCCTGCATTCTTCCAGACGGCGGCCCAGCCCAAGGTGATCCCCAAGGCGAAGGTGCTCCAGCTCAGCCGCGGCACCCCCTGAGGCGTCTCCCGTGGCCTGGATTCTGGACGGCAACAACATCCTCGGCGTCGCGAGCAGCGCGCCCCGCAGCGAGGGCGACCGCGAGCGCTTGCTCCACCGCCTCCTGCGCTACAAGCTGCCCAGGCCTTGCACCATCGTGTTCGACGGCCCGCCGCCGAGGCCCGCCGTCTCCTCCGACTTCCAGATGGGCGGCGTCCGCGTGGCTTACTCGGGGAAAAGGAGCGCCGACGAGGTCATCCTCGCCCGCGCCAAGCCGGGAGACATCGTTGTCACCGCGGACCGCGACCTCGCCCTCCGCTGCCGCTCGCTCAGGGCGAAATCCGCCGCACCCAAGGAGTTTCTCGCCGGGCTGAAACCCTCTCAGCGTGGCCATGAGCGCGAGAAGCCTTCGGACACTGCGGTGGACGTGGACGAGTGGATGGAGTTCTTCAATCGGTAGGGTGAGGTCCCCCTCGCTGGTATACTGCACCCGGAGGTAGGTTGTGGACGTCCCCGTGGAACTCATCGAGCGGCTGCAGGCGAAGGACCCCCAGGCCTTCACCGAGTTCATGGACCGCTTCGGCAGGCGCCTGCTGGGTTTCGGCATGCGCATGTGCGGCGACCGGGAGGACGCCCAGGAGGTGGTCCAGGACACGCTCCTCAAGACCTTCCAGTCGGTCCACGAGCTCAAGAACCGCGAGGCTTTCGCGGGCTGGCTCTACCGCATCGCCACGAACGCCTGCCTGATGAAACGGCGCAAGTCCAAATTCCTCGAGGAGGAGATTCCCCTCGACGACGTCCTGCCCGACCGCAACGCGCTCAGCCAGGGCGGTCCCGACTGGAACCGCCTGCCCGACGAGGCCGCCCTCGACGGGGAGCTCCAGCGGAAGATCAGGCAGGCCATCCTCGATCTGCCCGACACCTACCGCTCGGTCCTCGTCCTGCGCGACCTGGAGGGCCTCGACACGGAGGAGGTCTCCCAGGCGCTCGGCCTGAGCAAGGACGTGGTCAAGATGCGCCTCCACCGCGCGCGCTCCAAGGTGCGCAACCGCATCGAGGTCTACCTCAAGAGCGGCGCGGCGTAGGGGCGACATCAAGACCACTCACCACGGAGAGCACGGAGCCCACGGAGGAAAGACAGTCGGAGGGAATCTGGAGCAGAATACCAATTTGTTTGGCACTTCCTGACGTCAAGATACACGCCTGCCGTACTACCAATCGAACCAGACTAGACATGATCCAACCTCTCCCGTCTTGGCTATTGAGGGAGGGGCTCATGCGGAAGTTGATGCAGCTAACTCTCGCCGTACTCGCTTCTCTGATTGCCATGCTATTGGCTCAGGGAAATATTGCCGCAGCGCAGGGTTCACCACCGGCAGATCCCCCGAATCAGGAGGCCGAGTTGGTGGCCTACCTCAAGGCGCACTGGCTTTCTCCGGAGGAGTACGTCGTCAGCAAGTTCAAGGATCACGACATCGTCTTTCTTGGCGAGTGGCATCGGATCAAACATGACCCCGAGCTTGTCCAGGCCCTCATCCCCCTGCTCTACAAGGCGGGCGTCTACGACTTGGGCATAGAGTTCGCAAACTACAGCGACCAACCTCTAATCGACAAACTCATTAGCGCCAAGAGATATGACGAAGCCTTGGCCCGACAGATCGCATTTAATCAGTTTGTGGAATGGGGTTACAAAGAATACGAGGACCTCTACAGGGCGGCTTGGATGCTCAACCGCTCGCTGCCCAAGAGCGCTCCGAGATTCAGAGTCGTCGGCTTGAACTATAGCCCCAATTGGAAGCTGCTGACCGTTCCGAATGAACAACTGACGGACGAGCAGCACAACAAGATCTGGTACAACGGCGACGGCGACGAATACATGGGAGGTGTGATTCTAAAGGAATTCGTTGCCCGCGGGAGAAAAGCCCTGATCTACTCAGGCGGCCATCATGCCTTCACGCGATACAACCAACCAAAATATGATTTCGAGAAGAAGAAGCTGAATGGGCTCAAGGTAAACCGGATGGGCAACATCGTCTATGGAAAGATAGGCATACGAACTTTTAATATCAACCTCCACTGCCCCTGGTCGACACAAGAGTCCTTCTCTTCCATGACGCTTCCTGTCGGAGGCACAATCGATGCCGTGATGGAGTCCTTGCCCGACAAGCGGGTTGGGTTCGATGTCACCGGGACTCCTTTTGGCAAATTGAAGGACCCAGGCACTTACTATGCCATTGGCCACGACGGCTTCTGCCTCGAAGATTTCTGTGACGGGTATATTTATCAACGCCCATTCAAGGACTACAAAGGCGTGACCACTGACACGCTCTTCGTCACGTCCAAGAACCTCCAGGCGGCGCTGGATGGGTTCCCCAACCCCCAAGCGAAACCATATTTCAAAACCCCTGAGGACTTCATCGAGGATATGAGACGCGACGCCGACATCCCCAGGCGGTTCAAGTACTATGGAATCATTCCGACGAAATGAGTGGTGTCGCAGCCGCGAGGTCAAGCCATCGGCCTGCTATCTCTGAAGACCGACAGAGAAAAGACCAAATAGCTGACTTTGTGACCTTCGTGCCTTTGTGGTGAGGTCTCCCTCAGGCGTACACGACGCCGCGGGGGCCTTTGCGGAGGGCGCCGACGCTGAAGGGCTTCTCGCCGGAGGCCCTCAGGTGGCCGAGGACGCCGTCGACGGCGTCGGGCCGGACGCAGAGGATCATCCCCACGCCGAGGTTGAAGGTTCGGCGCATGTCCTCCTCGGGCACGGGCCCCTCGCGGCGGATGACCTTGAAGATGGGCGGCTCCTCCCATCCGCGCGGGTCCACGAAGGCCTGGACGCCCTCGGGCAGAACGCGGGGAAGGTTGTCGGGGATGCCTCCTCCGGTGATGTGCGCGAGGGCGGTGACCCCCACGCCCTCGGGCGAGTCGAGGAGGGCCTTCAGGGGTCGAAGGTAGGAGCGGTGCACGGCGAGGAGCGCCTCGCCCACGGTGGCTCCCAGCTCCTCCACGCGATCGTGCACGCCCAGGCCCATCTGCTCGAGGAAGAGGCGGCGGGCGAGGGAGTAGCCGTTCGTGTGGAGCCCCGTGGAGGGCAGGCCGAGGAGCACGTCGCCGGCGGCCACGCCCCGGGGCAGGAGCTGGTCGCGGCGCACCGAGCCCACGATGAACCCCGCGAGGTCGAAGTCGTCCCCGGCGTAGAGGCCCGGCATCTCGGCGGTCTCGCCCCCGAGGAGCGCGCAACCGTTCTCGCGGCACGCGGTGCCGAGGCCCTCCACCACCGAGGCCAGGCGCTCGGGCACGAGCTTGCCCGCGGCGAAGTAGTCGAGGAAGAAGAGGGGCTTCGCGCCCTGGACGAGGATGTCGTTGACGCAGTGGTTCACGAGGTCCTGGCCCACCGTGTCGTACTTGTCCGCGAGCTGGGCCACCTTGAGCTTGGTGCCCACGCCGTCGGCCGACGCCACCAGGACGAGGCCCTGCGGGTCTTCGGGCTCGGGGGCGAAGAGGCCGCCGAAGAGGCCGATGTCGCTCAGGACCCCCGGGATGCGGGTGGACTTGGCGATCTTCTTGATGCGCTCGAGGGCCGTGTCCTGGGCGTCGATGTCGACGCCGGAGTCTCTATAGGTGAGCTTCTGCTTGTCGTTCATTTTGCCGCCATTCCATCCTGACTAAGTTCGTACCGAAAGCGGAATTCAGAATGCGGAATTCGGAAGGCAGGGCCGAAGCGACGCTTATTTGTGTTCGCCCTTCCCTTTCCGACTTCCGAACTCCGAATTCCGAATTCTCTTCAGCCTGTCTTGAACGACTGGATCTCGCGGCGGAGGGCCGAGGCGCTCGTCCGCAGGTGGTCGCTGGCCCTGGAGAGGTCCGAGAAGGCCCGCTCGATGGACTGGGCCGTGGCCGCGACCTGACGCATGGCCTCGTGGATGGAGCTCGCCTCCTTGGTCTGCAGCTGGACCGCCTGCGTCGCCTGGCGGCTGTCCTCCATGATCTGGGTGATGGCCTCGCTGATGACGCGCGTGCCCTTGGCCTGCTCCTCCGTGGCGTTGCGGAGCTGGAGGGCGACGTCTCGGACGCGCTCGGTCTCCTCGTTGAGGTAGCGCGTGCTCGCGGCCTGGTCGCGCGTGGCGCCCGTGATCCCCTCCATCATCTCGAAGATGCCGTGCATGGCCCGGTTGGCGGACTGCCCGCCGTGGGCGAGCTCCTCCGTGGCCGCGGCGATTCGTTTGCTCATCTCCTCCTGCCCCGCCGCGGACTCCAGGATGGTGCGCAGGGCGTCCCCGGCGGCGCGGCTGAGCTCCGTGCTCCGGTGGACCACCTGGAAGGTGTTGTCCATCGAGGAGGCCATCTCCTGCCCGCTCAGGGTGAGGGAACGGATGACGCCCCGGATCTCCTTGGCGTTGCCCGCCGTGCGCGACGAGAGCTCGCGGATCTGCGTGGCGACCACGGCGAAGGACTTGCCGTGCTCTCCCGCGCCGGCCGCGATGATGGAGGCGTTGAGCGACAGGAGGTTCGTCTGCTCGGTGACGTCCTGGATGAGGTCCACGGCTCGTCCGATGCGGTCGATGGCGCCGACGAGCTCATTGAGCGTGTTGCGGCTCTCCTCCGTGGCGTGGCTCGTGCGGAGGATCTCGTCTTCCACCGCCGCCACCGCGGAGAACCCCACCTCGGCGTCCTGGGTGACCTTGGAGGCCGTGTCGGAGAGCGCCTTGGCGTTGCGCCGCGTCTCCTCGAGCGAGGCGTCGAGCTCGGCGAAGAAGGAGACCGCCTCCTGGCCCGACTGGTAGAGGCGTTCGGTGGAGGTCTTCACCGCCTCGGTGCTCGCGGAGATCTGGCTCGAGGAGCTCGCGGTCTTCTCCACCGACTGGATGAGGACGTCCGAGTTGCGCGCGATCTCCTCGACGCTGGCCTGGAGCTCGAGGATGGTGGAGGAGACCTCCTGGGTGGCGGTGGCCACCTGTTCCATGGCCTGAGCCACGCGGAGCATCCCTTCTTCCATGGTCTTCAGGGAGTCGGTGGTCTGGTCCGCGGAGCCCGTGAGGCCCGTGACCTCGCGGTGGATGGCCTCGGTGACGCCGCCCGTGCGGTTCACCTCCTCGTCCACCGACGTGGAGGCGGACGCGACCTCGCGCGTCATCCGCTGGAGCCCCTGGTAGGCGATGCGCAGGTTGTCGAGCATGACGCCGATCTCGTCGTCGCACCAGATGGCGGGCGTCCTGGTGAGGTCGCCGACGGCCAGCCGCTGGTTGGACTCCACCGCCCGGGCCAGAGTTCGCGCGGTGTCCTTGTTGAGCCACAGGACGTAGAGGCCCATCACCGCGACGGTCAGGACCAGGAAGAGGAGCCCCGAGCCGATCATCTTCATCATCAGGTTCCCGGCCGACTGGGGGTTGGAGACCAGGGCGAGGACCCGGTCCTGGTTGATCGGGTAGAGCCCGATCTCGTTTCGGAGGCCCAGCACGCGCGACCCCGATTGGACCTTCTGGCCAGGCTTGATGACGTTCTGGAGGATCGCCGCCTCGAAGGGTCCGCTCGAGAGCTCCATCGCCGTGCCCGTGGCGTCCAGGACGACGAGGCTGAACATCGGGTTCGCCTCGCCCTGGAGGAGCCCCTTCCAGTGCATGGGGTCGGTCTGCGAGAGCTGGAGCGCCGTGGTTTTCGCGCTGTCCGCGCCCGCCAGGAGGGCGTACTCGTCGAGGGAGCGCGTGAGCCTCGAGTGCACGAGCACGCCGTAGGCCGTGAAGGCCAGGGCCGTGATGAGCATGACCGATACGCCGGCCTTCATGAAAAAGGAGACGCGCCAGCGGGTGACGTCGGGGAGGGCGTCGAGCTGGGCCGCCACCTCCTCCACGAGGGGCGAGGTGATGCGCTTGGTGAGGAAGTAGGTGAAGGAGACGGCGAGGCTGGAGGAGATCAGGCCCGTGAAGAGGACCGCCACCACGCTCTCCCACGAGGCCTGGATCCAGACGTACTGGATGACGGCGAAGAGAACCACCGCCCCCGCCCATACCGCGATCGCGAGGATCTGGCTCCGGGGAACGTGGGCCACGAATTCCTCGTAGAACCCCGCGAGCTCCGTCCGCGAGAAGGCCCGCCCCTCTTTCTTCCCCTTCTTGTAGCGCTTGATGGGGGGCAGGAGCCTCGTGCGGAAGTACCACTCGTTGGGGATGCGGCTGATCAGGAAGAGGAAGAGGGCCGTCAGGAGGTATTTCCCGAGGTACTGCCTCGCCCCAGGCATGACCGCCATGAAGTAGGTGACAGCGACGAGCACGCCGCCCAAGATGGGGATGACGTCCGCCGCCAGGCGGGTCTGCCAGAACCGGAAGCTCTTGGCCGTCATCGGCGCTCCTTCTCGAAAAGCTGCCGCTGCCGCTGGCGCATCTCCCGATATTGTACGGGGTAGGGACCCCCGAAACAAGCGTGGCAGGCGCCTCCGAGGGGCAGGCGGGCAGCCTCGTGCATGCCCTCCGCGCTCAGGTACCCCACGGAGTCGGCCTCCACGAAGGCCGTGATGGCCGCGAGGTCCATGTTGGCGGCGAGGAGCTCGGACCTCTCGGGCGTGTCGATGCCGTAGAGGCACGGGTTCACGATGGGCGGGCTGCTGAGCCGGAGGTGCACCTCGGAGGCCCCCGCGTCCCTCACGAGCCTCACAATCTTCCGCGACGTGGTGCCCCTCACGAGGGAGTCGTCCACGAGGACCACGCCTTTGCCCTTGAGGAGGGACGAGACGGCGTTGAGCTTGAGGCGCGCCGAGATCTCCCGCAGGGACTGGCGCGGGGCGATGAAGGTCCGGCCCACGTAGTGGTTGCGGATGAGCCCCCACACGAGGGGCAGGCCGCTCTGCTCGGCGTAGCCGATGGCCGCGGGCGTCCCCGAGTCGGGCACGGGTACGACGCAGTCCGCTGCCGCGGGCTGCTCTTCCGCGAGCCTCCGCCCCATGGCCTGGCGCACCGGAAAGACCACCGAGCCGAAGAGGTCCGTGTCGGGACGGGCGAAGTAGACGTACTCGAAGATGCAAGGCGCGTGCTGGGTCTTGGGGAAGGGGAAGAGCGAGCGCACGCCCGAGGGGCCGATGACGAGCACCTCTCCGGGCGCGATCTCGCGCACGAGCTTGGCCTTGAGGAGGTCCAGCGCGCAGGTCTCGGAGGCGAAAACGGCGCTGCCGTCGAGCTCCCCCAGCACTAGGGGCCTGAACCCCCAGGGGTCGCGCACCGCGATGAGGGTCTCCCCCAGGAGGATCACGAGGCTGAAGGCGCCCTGCAGGCGGAGGAGGCTCTCCACGAGGGCGTCGATGGGGTTGGACTGGGTGGAGCGAGCGAAGAGGTGGAGGATGACCTCCGAGTCGGTGGTCGTGGAGAAGATGGCGCCGCCGCGCTCGAGCTCCTCGCGCAGGTCGCCGCAGTTCACGAGATTCCCGTTGTGGCCGAGGGCCATCTCGCCGTGCTGCGTGGCCGCGAGGATGGGCCCCGCGTTACGCTCGTGGGAGCTGCCCGAGGTGGAGTAGCGCACGTGGCCGATGGCGGTGTCGCCCCGAAGGTCCCTCAGGTCGCGCTGGCCGAAGACCTCGGAGACGAGGCCCATCCCCTTGGCGATGCAGATGGCCGAGCCGTCGGTGGAGGCCACGCCCGCCGACTCCTGCCCGCGGTGCTGGAGCGCGTAGAGGCCGTACACGGCCAGCTTGGCCGCCTCGGGATGCCGGTAGATGCCGAAGATGCCGCACATGCTAGGGCAGTCGCGAGGCGCGAGGCGCGAGGCGCGAGGGGAAGCCTGACACGCATGCGGCGGCCTGCAGATGAAACGTGCGGTCAATCCAGGGAGCCGTGTTCGGGGTCATCGTCTCCACCTCCAGCCTCACGCCTGCCGCCTCATGCCTTCATCGAAGGTCATCCCACGATGGACTTCAGCCCGCCCTCCCAGGCCGCCCGGATGTTCGAGACGGCGAGGTCCGCGACGGTCTTCCCGTCGAGCGCGACGGTGAGCCGGTCGCCGCCCACCTTGCCGACGACCTTGGCCCGGATCCCCACGGCCGCCGCGGCGTCGCGGATGGTGAGCTCGAAGCCGGGCGCGCAGGTGACCAGCGCGCGGGTGGCGTCCTCGCCGAAGAGGAGCGCGTCGGCCTCCATCCCCGCGGGGTCGAGGTCGAGGCTCGCGCCCGCGTCGCGGCGCGGGGCCAGGCAGCACTCCGCCACCGCCACGAGGAGGCCGCCCTCCGCGAGATCGTGCGCCGAGCGCACGAGGTTCTCGGCGCACAGCTTCTGGAGGAGCTCCACGAGGGCCCGCTCGAGCTTGAGGTCCAGCGGCGGCGGCGCGCCCGCCTCCTGCCCGTGGATCGTCCAGAGATACTCGGAGCCGCCCAGGTGCCCCCGGGTCGTTCCGAGGAGGATGATCGAGTCGCCCTCGTCGCGGAACCAGGGCTCCTTGCGGTACGCCACGTCCTCGAGGAGCCCCACCATGCCGATCGTGGGCGTGGGGTGGATCCCCTCCCCGTTGGTCTCGTTGTAGAAGGAGACGTTGCCCGAGACCACCGGCGTGTCGAGGGCCAGGCACGCCTCGCTGACGCCGTCCACGGCGCGGGAGAACTCCCACATGACATGGGGGCGCTCGGGGTTCCCGAAGTTGAGGCAGTCGGTGATGGCGAGGGGCTTGGCGCCCACGGCGGCGATGTTGCGCGCCGCCTCGGCCACGGCGAGGCGGCCCCCCTCGAAAGGGTCCAGCTTGCACCAGCGGGGGTTCACGTCGGTGGTCATGGCCACGGCCTTGGTGGTGCCCTTCACGCGGATCAGAGCGGCATCGGCGCCGGGGCCCAAGACCGTGTTGGTGCGCACAGACTGGTCGTACTGCGTGTAAACCCAGCGCCGCGAGCAGAGGTTGGGGCTCCCCACGAGCTTGAGGAGGGCCGCGGCGCCGTCCATCTTCGGCAGCGCCGACAGGGGCGCCGCCTTGCGCTCCTCCCAGCCCGCGGGAGGGGCGATGGGGCGCTCGTAGAGGGGGGCCTGGTCGCTGACCGGACCGACCGGCATGTCCACGACCTTCTCGCCGTGCCAGAGGATCTCGGCCCGGCCCGTGTCGGTGACCACGCCGATCTCCGCCGCGTCGAGGCCCCACTTGGAGAAGATGGCGCGGACGCGGTCCTCCTTCCCCTTCTGGGCCACGATGAGCATGCGCTCCTGGGACTCGCTCAGCAGGATCTCGTAGGGCGTCATGCCCTTCTCGCGCATGGGCACCTTGTCCAGGTCGAGGCGGATGCCCGATCCCGCGCGCCCCGCCATCTCGAAGCTGCTCGAGGTGAGGCCGGCGGCGCCCATGTCCTGGATGCCGACGATGACGTCCTCCTCCATCAGCTCGAGGCAGGCCTCGAGGAGGAGCTTCTCGGTGAAGGGGTCGCCCACCTGCACGGTGGGGCGCTTCTCCTCGGTGGCCTCGGAGAACTCGGCGCTCGCCATGGTGGCGCCGTGGATGCCGTCGCGCCCCGTCTTGCTGCCCACGTAGAGCACGGGGTTCCCGACGCCGCTCGCGTAGCCGCGGAAGATCTTGTCGGCCCGCAGGAGCCCGAGCGTGAAGGCGTTCACGAGGATGTTCCCGTCGTAGCTCGGGTGGAAGAAGACCTGGCCGCCGACGGTGGGCACGCCGATGCAGTTGCCGTAGTCGCCGATCCCCGCCACCACGCCCTTCACGAGGTGCTCGGTCTTGGGGTGGTCCGGGGAGCCGAAGTGGAGGGCGTTGAGGTTGGCGATGGGCCGGGCGCCCATGGTGAAGACGTCGCGGAGGATGCCCCCGACGCCCGTCGCCGCGCCCTGGTACGGCTCGATGTAGCTCGGGTGGTTGTGCGACTCCATCTTGAAGCACACGGCCCAGCCGTCGCCGATGTCCACCACGCCCGCGTTTTCTCCCGGGCCCTGGAGGACCTGGGGTCCCTTGGTGGGGAAGCGCCTGAGGTGGACGCGGGAGGATTTGTAGGAGCAGTGCTCGCTCCACATCACCGAGAAGATGCCCAGCTCGGGGTAGGTGGGCGTGCGGCCCAGGATCTCCTGGACGCGACCCCACTCCTCCTCGCTCAGGCCGTGCTGGAATGCCAGCTCTTTCGTCACCGCGGGACTAGACATTCGGGAACTCCAAAAGGAAGATGAGGGATGAGCGATGAACGATGAGGGGCAACAATCCGGCTCCCGGCGCGCGTCGCAGACGACGTCCCTCTCCTCCATCATCCATCATCGATCATCCATCATCCTGCTCAACCGCACAGCGCCGCCACGGCGGACCTGAAGAGGCCCAGGCCGTCGGAGGAGCCCACGATCCCCTCGCTCGCCCGCTCGGGGTGGGGCATCATGCCCAGCACGTTCCGCTTCCCGGAGAGGATCCCGGCGATGGACTCGAGGGACCCGTTCACGTTCCACGCGGGATCGAGCTCGCCCTCGGGGTTCACGTAGCGGAGGGCCACGCGGTCCTCGCCCTTGAGGCGCTCCAGGGTCGCGGGGTCGCAGAAGTAGTTGCCGTCCCCGTGGGCGATGGGCACGCGCAGGACCTGCCCCTTCCTCAGCTCGCGGGTCCACGGGGAGCCCGTCGTCTCGACGCGGAGGTAGACGTCCTGGCAGAGGAAGGTGAGGTGCTCGTTCCTCAGCAGGGCGCCGGGGAGCAGCCCCGCTTCGCAGAGCACCTGGAAGCCGTTGCAGATCCCGATGACGGGGGCGCCGCGCTCGGCGTGCCTCACCACCTCCTCCATGATGGGGGCGCGGGCCGCCATGGCCCCGCAGCGGAGGTAGTCGCCGTAGGAGAACCCGCCCGGCAGGATGACGAGGTCCACGCCGCGCAGGTCGCGGTCCTGGTACCAGATGGCCTCGGTGGGCAGGTTCAGGAGCTGGGAGGACCACTCCAGCGCGTCGTGGTCGCAGTTGGACCCGGGGAAGATGACGACGCCGACCTTCATGGCTCGAGGACCTCGACTCGGAAGTTCTCGATGACCGGGTTGGCGAGGAGCTTCTTGCAGTAGTCCTTCAAGCGTTCCTCGGCCGATCCCCCGCCCGTCGAGGAGGTTTCGATGTCGAAAAATTTGCCCTGCCGGACCGATTCGACTTCCGGGAACCCCAGCGCTTTCAGGGAGTTGGCCACAGCCTTGCCCTGGGGGTCCAGCACGCCTTCCTTCAGGAACACGTGAACCCTGGCTTTCATTAATAGCTCCTTTTCCTGGAAGCGCCGCCCGTGTTGCGCCGCTAAAACCATATGTTAGCAGAGTTTGCCCCCTGTTTCCAGGGGACTCCGGGACGCTCCGGTCGTGGGCTTGCCGTTCCCGACCCGTGGTAGATTATGAGGTCTGGAGGTACCTCCATGAAGCGCTTGCTGACGTTTGGGTTCGTCCTGGCCGCCGCGGTCGCCCTCCACGCTCAGGATGTCGCCATCTACCAGCAACAGGGCGGATCCATCTTCGACGGCGTCTCGGCCGCCCTCAAGACCGCCTGCGGTGCCGAGGGGCTCGGAGTTCCCGTGGGCCCCGTCCTGGTGTCCTCCAACCAGGCCCAGAGCACGGAGGACCTCAAGGCGCTCGAAGCCAAGGGCGTCAAGTACTTCTTCGCCGTGGGGACCGCCGCCTCCACGCTGGCGGCCCAGCGGCCCACCTCCTCGGGCATCTACATCTTCGTGCCGAACCCCGCATCGAGCGGAATCAACCAGCGCCCCAAGTGGGCCGGGGTTTCGCCCTATCCCGACCCCCGCGGCGTCCTCACCTACGCGCGCTCCTCCATGAACCTCGGGCGCCTCGCGGTCCTGTACACCAAGAAGCACAACCAGGAGGTGGCAAGGGCCTTCGAGGAGGCGGCCAACGCCGAGAAGATCCCCCTCAAGCTCCTGGGCGTGAACGGCCCGGAGGACCTCGGCCCGGTGCTGGGGCGCGCGGTGAAGGACGTGGACGCCGTGCTCCTCCTCCTCGATCCCCTGGCCTTCTCGCCCGACACGCTCCGCTTCATCGTCTCCACGTGCACGGACGCCAAGAAGCCGGTCATCGGGTTCATCGACTCGGTGACGTCCCAGGGCGCTCCCTTCGCGTTCTACCCCCAGGCGGACGACATCGCCAGGACGGCCGCCTCGGCCATGAAGCTCCTCAAGACCAAGGGCGACGAGCGGAAGATCTACTACCCCGCCCGGTTCGTGATGAGCGTCAACGAGGCCTCGGCCAAGGCGCTCGGGGTGCCCTACGACGCGTCCAAGGTCGTGAACAAGTACTGAGGCTCCATGGGCGTTCTGGAGAGGCCAGGGGGGCGGTCCACGGGCCGTCCCCTTTGCTTTGGGGCTGTGGAAAACCTCAAGCCCGCAAGCTCCGTATGGATTTAGGTTAGGGTTTGTCTTGTCCAGACTTCGGGAGGGATTCATGCGCACGTCGAGATGGGTCTTCGCACTGCTCTTCCTGGCCGCGGGCGTCTTCGCCGGCGCCCAGACGCACCTCATGCGCCTGGCGGACGTCCACGGCGACCAGATCGTGTTCACCTACGAGGGCGACCTCTGGCTCGCCTCCGCCCGGGGCGGCGACGCCCGGCGCGTCACGAGCGACCCCGGCTCCGAGGGTTTCGCCAAGTTCAGCCCCGATGGCCAGTGGATCGCCTTCACAGCAGGCTACGACGGCGGCGCGGACGTCTATCTGATGCCCGCCGGGGGAGGCGTGCCCAAGCGCCTCACCTACCACCCGGCCCCGGACCTCGTGCTCGGCTGGACCCCCGACGGCCAGTCCATCCTCTTCCGCTCCCGCCGCGAGTACCCCTTCCGCGGCGAGCAGGTCTACACGATCTCCGTCAAGGGCGGCACCGAGACGAAGCTCCCCATCGACCGCGCGGGGCTCGCGTCCCTCTCGCCCGACGGGACGCAGGTCGCTTACTGCCGTCTGGGCGGCGAGACGCGCACATGGAAGCGGCACCAGGGCGGAGACGCGCAGAAGATATGGGTGGGGAGCCTCGCCAAGGGCGATTTCAGGATCATCACGCCCTCGAGGGGCGCCGACAACTACCCGATGTGGCGGGGGGATTACATCTACTTCTCCTCCGACCGTGAAGCGGGGACCATGAACGTCTTCAAGTTCGATCCCAGGACCGGCGACACCAAGGCCGTCACGCATTACACCGACTACGACGTGAAGTTCCCGAGCGCCGGGCCCGATTCCATCGTCTACCAGTACGGCGAGGAGCTCTACGTCCTGGACCTGAAGACGGAGCAGCCCCGCAAGCTCGACATCCGCATGCCCAGCGACCGCGCGAAGGTCCGGGCCGAATTCATCGCGGCCACCGCGAACC
This sequence comes from Acidobacteriota bacterium, assembly GCA_037440125.1. GTDB lineage: Bacteria > Acidobacteriota > UBA4820 > UBA4820 > DSQY01 > JAKAJA01. The sequence goes on along the minus strand of JBBIUU010000004.1, from coordinate 2,511 downwards.
CCGGCCGGTTCGGGCTCGACCCCAAGGGGGACGCCCTCCTCCTCGAGAGCCGCGGCGAGGTCCTCATCGTCCCCAAGGAGAAGGACGCGGGCCCCTGGAAGAACCTGACGCGCACGAGCGGCTCCCGCGAGAAGGAGCCCACCTGGTCGCCCGACGGGAAATGGGTCGCCTTCATCTCGGACAAGTCGGGAGAGGAGGAGATCTACCTGGCGGACGCGAAGGGCGAGAAGCCCTGGAGGCAGGTCACCTCGGGCAACAAGGGCTACCGGTTCCAGCTCGTCTGGTCCCCGGACTCGAAGTGGATCCTCTTCGGCGACAAGTTCATGCGCCTGAACCTCGTGGACGTCTCCACGGGCGCCATCACGGTCATCGACAAGGGAGACTACGACGACGGCTGGGAGCGCTGGGGCATCCAAGATTTCGTCTGGTCCCCCGACAGCCGCTGGGTCGCCTACACCAAGAAGACGGAGAACGTGAACGAGGTGGTCCTCCTCTACAGCCTCGACACGAAGCAGATCTCGCCCGTCACCACCGACACGTACCAGTCCTGGAGCCCGAGCTTCGACCCCAAGGGCCGCTACCTCTACCTCCTCTCCTACCGGACCTTCGCGCCGATCATGGGACAGATCGACCAGGAGCACATCTTCATCGACATGACCCTGCCCTACGTGGTCGTCCTCAAAAAGGGCGCCCCCTCGCCCTTCGCGCCCGGCGCGGACGACGAGGAGGAGCAGCCCGCGCCCAAGAAGGAGGGCGGCGAGAAGGGCCCCGATAAGGGAAAGACCGAGGCGCCCAAGGCCTCGGGCACGGCCATCGACGTGGCGGACCTCGAGAAGCGCATGGTCCCCGCCGCGGGCGTGGAGCCCGGCACCTACTTCCGCCTCGAGGCCACCGACAAGGGGTTCCTCTTCGTGTCCCGCCCCAAGCCCGTCTTCCAGGGCGCGTACGACTTCATCACCGACGCCACCTCGGAGGATGTGGACCTTTACGCCTACAAGCTCGACGACAAGAAGGCCTCGCAGGTCATGGAGGGCATCCAGAACTACCACCTCAGCGCCGACGGGAAGAAGCTCGTCTACAAGGCCGGGAACAAGTACGGCATCGTGGACGCCGGGGGCAAGGCCAAGGTCGGCGACGGCGTCGTGGACCTCGCGGACGTCAAGATCAAGATCGACCGCCTCCAGGAGTTCCACCAGGAGTTCTGGGAGGCCTGGCGGATCCAGCGCGATTGGTTCTACGACAAGAACATGCACGGCGTCGACTGGGCCGCCATGGGCGAGAAGTACGGCAAGTTCGTCCCCGACTGCGGCAACCGCCAGGACCTGACCTACCTCATCGGCGAGATGATCGGTGAGCTCGCCACGGGCCACACGTACGCCATGGGCGGCGACAACGGCCCGAGCGGCAAACGCATCCAGACGGGCGTCCTGGGCTGCGATTTCGACCTGCCCTCGCGCGCCAACTACTACCGGATCAGCCACGTCATCCCCGGCAAGTCGTGGAGCAAGGACATGCGCTCCCCCCTCGCCGAGCCCGGCTGCCCCATCAAGGAGGGCGACTACCTCATCGCCGTGGACGGCGTCGAGGTGACCGCCGCCGACAACGTCTTCGCCCCCTTCGAGAACCGCGCCGGCAAGCTCGTGACCCTCACCTACAACACCCGGCCCTCCGCGGAAGGCGCGAAGACCTACAGGACCACCACCATCACGAACGAGAGCGAGATCCGCTACCGCGAGTGGGTGGACCAGCGCGCCGCCATGGTGGACAAGCTGAGCGGCGGCCAGGCGGGCTACATCCACATGCCCGACATGGGGGAGGACGGCCTCATCGAGTTCGCGCGGGGCTTCTATCCCCAGTCCGACAAGAAGCTCATCGTGCTCGACGCCCGCTACAACGGGGGCGGGTTCACCGCCGAGATGATCATCGAGCGCATCGAGCGGAAGGTCTGGGGGCTCACCCAACCCCGCGAGGGCAAGCAGACGCTGAACCCGGAGGCCTCGGCCCGCGCGCACTACGCCGTGCTCGTGAACGAGGACACGGGGTCCGACGGCGAGATCTTCGCGACCGCCATCCAGATCAAGAAGATCGCCCCGGTCTTCGGCGTGCGGACGTGGGGCGGGGCCTTCGGCATCGAGGCCCACGAGCCCCTCGTCGACGGGGGTGTGGTGACGCCCCCGCAGTACGGCCTCTACGGCTTCGCCGGCAAATGGCTCTACGAGGGGCGCGGCGTGGACCCGGACTACGAGGTGCAGAACATGCCCGGCGACGTGCTCAAGGGCAAGGACGCCCAGCTCGAGGCCGCCATGGGCTACCTCATGGACCAGCTCAAGAAGGACCCGCTCCCGACCCCGGGCCCGCCGCCGTATCCCGACAAGGCGAGGCCCCACGGTTCGGACATCCTGAAGCCGTGAGCAGGTGAGTAGGTACGTAGGTGACTAGGTAAGTAGCGCAAACATTAAGACAAGTAAACGCCCGGGGGCGAAAGCTCCCGGGCTTTTCTTTTGGTTGGGC
>JBBIUU010000003.1:27265-63591 GCA_037440125.1 Acidobacteriota bacterium | reverse complement strand
CTAGGCCTCTCCGGTCTCGGGTTCTTCCAGGAACGAGTTCAGGAGAGCGATCTCGCGGGCCCAGCGCTCGGGCTCGATGGTCTCGAGCACGAGGGGGATGCCGTCCGTGCGGGGGTCCTGCATGACCCAGCGGAAGGGCTCGAGGCCGAGCTCGCCCTCGCCCAGGCTGTGGTGGCGGTCCACGCGGCTGCCCAGCGTCCCCTTGCTGTCGTTCAGGTGCATGGCCTTGAGGTACCTGAAGCCCACCGTGTCCCCGAAGGACTTCATGGTGGCCTCGTAGCCCTCTCGGGTGCGCAGGTCGTAGCCCGCACCGAACATGTGGCACGTGTCGAGACACACGCCCACGCGGGACTTGTCCTCAACGCGGTCGATCATGGCGGCGAGCTGCTCGAAGGTGCGCCCGAGGTACCCGCCCTGCCCCGCCGTGTTCTCGAAGACGGCGGTCACGCCCTCGCTGCCGGCGAGGGCGAGGTTCACCGACTCGGCGATGCGGTCCATGCAAGCCTCCTCGGACATCTCGCCCTTGTGGCTCCCGGGGTGGAAGTTGAGGAGCCTCAGGCCCAGGCGCTGGCAGCGCGCCATCTCGTCGGCGAAGGCCGCGCGGGACTTGGCGAGGCCCTCGGCGTCCGGGTTGCCCAGGTTGATCAGGTAGCTGTCGTGCGGGAGGATGACCCCGGGGTCGAAGCCGTTCGCAGCGCAGTTGGCGCGGAAGGCCTCGGCGGTCTCGTCGCCGATGGGCGGGGCCGTCCATCGCTTCTCGTTCTTTACGAAGAGGGCGAAGGCCGTGGCCCCGAGGGCCGCCGCGTTGACGGGGGCGTTCTGGACGCCGCCCTCGGCACTGACGTGGGCTCCCACGGATTTCTTCCTCATCTCAGATCTCCACTTCCTGGCCGAGCTCCACCACGCGGTTCACGGGGATGCGGAAGTACGCGGTGGCCCGCTGGGCGTTCCGCGACATGACCGCGAAGAGCCACTCGCGCCACCGGGCCATCCCCGGGTGAGAGGAGGAGGGGATGACCGTCTCCCACCCGAGGAAGAACGTCGTCTCCATGACCGGAAATTCCAGCCCCGAGGCGCGCGCGCCCTCCAGGAGCCTGGGCACGTGGGGCGTCTCCATGAACCCGTAGTGCGCCATGAGGCGGTAGAGGCCCTGGCCGAGGTCGATGACCTGGAGGCGCTGTTCGGCGCGGACGCGTGGCACCTCCTCGGTCACGATGGTCACGAGCACCACCCGCTGGTGGAGGACGTGGTTGTGCTTGAGGTTGTGCAGGAGGGCCGGAGGGACGCCCCGGGGGTTGCCCGTCATGAAGACGGCCGTCCCCGGCACGCGGACCGGGCTGCGGCGCTCGATGTCCGCGAGGAAGAGCTCCATGTCGAGCGTCTCCTCGGTGAGGCGCGCGCCCAGGATCTGGCGCCCGCGCTTCCACGTGGACATGAGGATGAAGATAGCGAGCGCGATGAGGAGGGGCAGCCAGCCGCCGTGCTCCACCTTGATGATGTTGGCGGAAAAGAAGGCCGCGTCCACGACGAGGAAGATGCCGCACAGAGGCGCCGCGAGCCAGCGGGACCACCGCCAGTGCTCCGTGGCCACGACGTAGAACAGGATCGTCGTGATGACCATGGTGGTCGTGACGGCGACGCCGTAGGCCGCGGCCAGGTTGTCCGAGTTCTTGAAGGCCACGACGAGCGCGATGGTCGCCACCATGAGGCCCCAGTTGACGGCGGGGACGTAGATCTGTCCGATCTCGTCCTTGGAGGTATGCCGGATGAGCATGCGGGGACTGAAGCCGAGCTGGATGGCCTGACGCGTGAGGGAGAAGGAGCCCGAGATGACGGCCTGGGAGGCGATGATCGTCGCCGCCGTGGCCAGGACCACGAGCGGGATCACGGCCCACGACGGGGCGAGCCAGAAGAAGGGGTTCTCCTCGGCGGTGGGGTTCATCAGGAGCTGCGCGCCCTGGCCGAAGTAGTTGAGGAGGAGGCAGGGCAGGACGAGCGTGAACCACGCAAGGCGGATGGGCCTGCGCCCGAAGTGGCCCATGTCAGCGTAGAGCGCCTCTCCGCCCGTCTCCACGAGGAAGACCGCCCCGAGGGCGAGGAAGGCGCGGACCTTGTTCTCGACGAAGAAGGTGACGGCGTGGACGGGGTTGAGGCCCGCCAGCACGCCGGGGGCCTGGAGGATCCCGTGGACGCCGAGGAGCCCGATGACCAGAAACCATACGGTCATGATCGGACCGAAGAGCGCGCCCACCCCGCCCGTCCCGCGGCGCTGGAGGAGGAAGAGGCCCACGAGGAGGAGCGCGGTGATGGGCACGACGTAGGGCGCCACCACGGGCGTGGCGACCTCCAGGCCCTCCACGGCGCTCATGACCGAGATGGCGGGGGTGATGATCCCGTCCCCGTAGAGGAGCGCGGCGCCGAAGAGCCCGAGGCCGATGAGGATGGCGGCCTTCCGCCCCGCCGCCCGGTGGTCGGGCCGGGCGAGCGCCATGAGGGCCAGGATGCCGCCCTCCCCGCGGTTGTCCGCCCGCAGGATGAAGATGAGGTACTTGACCGAGATGGTCAGCGCGAGCGCCCAGAAGATGAGCGAGAGCACCCCCAGGACGTTCGGCTCCGACACGGGCAGCCCCGTCTCCTTGTCGAAGCAGACCCTCAGCGCGTACAGCGGGCTGGTGCCGATGTCGCCGAAGACGACGCCGAGGGCGCCGATGGAGAGGGCGAACAGGTACCGTCCGTGGGCGGAGGTGGCGTGGCCGTTGACGGGGGTCATGGGTGCGGGTTCGGTCCTGCGGAAACGGCGTCCATGGCGGGCGCTCCTGTGGTGGCGGTCCGCTCCAGGCCGGGTGCAGACAGAGTTCAGTTTAACACGGAGTGCGGCGCCCGAGGCACACCGGGGGGCCGGTCCTGGCGGGGGGGAGCGCCGTCGTGCTAGGCTCTGAATATGGCACCGAAGAATTTGCCGGACCTGGCGGGAGCGGGCGACCGGAGGCATCGTCTGGCGTCCCTGGCCGCGTGGGTGCAGGGGCTCTATGCCCGAGGGCAGGAACCCGTCCTCGTGGGCGGCGCCGCCGTGGAGCTCTACGCGGCCCCGGCGCTGACCACGGGCGACCTGGATCTGGTGGGGAACGTGCCCGATTCCGTCGGGCGCGCCCTGGTCCAGGCCGGGTTCGAGCACCACGGCCGCGAGTGGCTCAACGAGAGTTGGCGGACCCTCCTCGAGTTCCGCGGCGCGGACGCGGCGACGCGGGAGCTCGCCGTCTCCGTACGGACCGGGAGCCACGAGGTGCTGTGCATCGGCCGGGAGGCCCTGATCGTGAACCGGCTTGCCTCGTGGAGCACGTGGGCCTCTCCCGTCGACGGCATGAACGCCTTCTACCTCTTCACCCGCCCCAGGGGCGCCATCGACGCCGGATCCCTCGAGGCGATGGCGAAGGAGCGGGGCGTGCAGGCCGCGCTGGCCGAACTCCGCGCCTTCGCGGCGGCGAGGTCCCGCTCCGCGGGGGCTTTGGAGCGCTGGGCCGTGGAGACCTACGAGCCCCGGGGCGCCCACAGCGGGAAGCCCCACGCGCCGCCTCCGCCGAGGCGCCGGCGGCCCCGCGCCTACCTGAAGTGGGCGGCCCTGCGGCGGTGGGGGCAACTCCCGCCGTGGGAGGAGTTCTCCGCGGGGTACCTGCTGCGCGAGGCGAGGGAGCGCGCCCACAAGACGCAGTCGGAGCTCGCGGAGCGGTTGGGGGTCTCCCAGCAGGCGATCGCGCAGGCCGAGCGCTGGCGCTCCAATCCCACCGTCCACTTCCTCCGCGCCTGGGCGGCGGCCTGCGACCTGGACGTCGAGCTCGCCTTCGGCGATCGGCGCGGGGACTGAGCGCGGCCGTCCCGCGCCCGCGTCACGACCCCAGGCAGGAGAGATGTTCAGCTGGCTGAGACGGAGGCGGCGCGAGCGCATCCTCGCCGGCCCCTTCCCCGAAAACTGGAGAGCTGCCCTCGAGCGCGACGTCGCGCTGTGGCGGACGATGTCGCCGGAGGAGCGGGCGCGGCTCGAGGACGACGTCCGGGTCTTCGTCGCCGAGCGCAACTGGGAGCCGTGCGGCGGCATGGACCTCACGCCCGAGCGCAAGGCCGTCATCGCCATGCAGGCGTGCCTCCTCGGGCTGGGCCGCTCGGTGGACGCCTTCGGCCACGTGCGGACCATCCTCGTGTACCCCGAGCGCTACCTCGCTCCCGACGCCGAGGAGGACGAGTTCGGCGTCGTCACGGAGATGGTGGACGACCGCGAGGGGGAGGCCTGGGAGCGCGGCCAGGTGGTCCTCTCGTGGGCCGACGTCCGCCAGGACGCCAGGCGCCTCGACGGCAGGAACCTCGTCCTGCACGAGTTCGCCCACCAGGTGGACCTCCTCGACTTCCTGCGCGCCACGCGGCCCGCGACGGCGGAGGAGCGGGAGCGGCACGCGCGGTGGAAGCGGGTGCTGCAAGGGACCTACGACCTCCTCTGCGACCTAGACGACTCGGGCCGCCGGGACCCCGTCCTCGACACCTATGGCGCCGAGGACGAGGCGGAATGCTTCGCCGTGGCCACGGAGGCCTTCTTCGAGCGGGGTGCGCGCCTGAAGCAGTTCCACCCCGAGCTCTACGACGCGCTCTCGGAGTACTACCGGCAGGACCCCGCGGGGAGGATGGAGCCGGAGAGCCGGGGAGCCGGGGAGCCGGAGAGGGAGAACCCCGCCGCGAAATCCAAGCCGAGGGGGCTCGGGAAGAAGGGGCGGGGCAAGTTTCGGTGGAAGGGATAAGAGAGAATTCGGAAAGCGGAAAGCGGAATTCGGAAACGAAGGCGAAAGGCGAAATGCGAAAGGCGAAATAGGGCCTCCCGGCTAGTCCTCCGACCTCTGGATCAGCCGATCATCCAATTGCCTGATCAGCTCATCGTCCCCGCGAGGATGGCGGACGTGGCGGGCGCGGGGAGGTCGATTCGCCGGACGTCGCGCAGGCCGGCGGCCTCCATCATGCTCCGCACCTGGCCCTCCGAGTAGGACTGCCCACGCTCCGTGCCCACGAGCATGTTCAACGAGAACAGCGCCGGGTGCAGCGGCCGGTCCATGGTGTCCTCCAGGAGGAACTCGTGGATGAGGAGGACGCCTCCGGGTTCGAGCGCGCCCGCGGCCTTCGCCACGAGCCTCGCGCACTCCTCGGGCCCTTCGCCGTGGAGGATCTGGGAGAGCCATGCCACGTCGAAGCCGGCCGGGAGCGGGTCCTCGTTGAAGTCGCCCGCCGCGAAGGCCACGCGGTCCGAGAGGTCGAAGCGGGCCACCGTCTTCTCGGCGAAGGGCCGCGTGCCCGGCAGGTCGTAGATCACGGCCGAGAGTCCGGGGTTCTCGAGGCAGAAGTGGATGGCGTAGGTCCCTGGCCCGCCGCCCAGGTCCAGAAGGCGCCGCCGTCCTTTCAGGTCCACCGCCTTCACGACCGCGGGCGCCATCCCCGAGGCGATGTTGAACATCCCCATGAGGAAGGCCTCCTGCTCCGCCTCGTCGTGCGTGTGGGAGGACGGGACGCTCACGGGACGGCCGGAGCGGACGGCCTCGTGGAGCCTGCTCCAGCGGGACATGAGGTGGTGGTGGTGCAGGAGGATGTGCCCGAGGTAGTGCGGCGACGAAGAGCAGAGCAGGTCGAGGGCCACCGGCGTGTCCGCGAAGCGGGCGCCCTCCTTGCTCATGAGGCCCATGGCGGCCAGGGCGTTGAGGAGGGTAGCGACGCCGCGCAGGTCGCCCGAGCAGGCCTCCGCGACCTCCGTCGCCGTCGCGCCCCCTTCACCCGCGGCGTCGAAGACGCGCAGCTTGAGGCCGGCGTGCAGGGCGCAGGCGGCCCAGTACCCGCCCGAGACCTCCATCAACCGTTCTCGCGTCCAGGGTTGATCGGCCATCGGGAAATCCTACGGGTGTCTGGTGTCTTGTGTTTTGTGTCTCGCGGCTTGCGTCTCGCGTCTGCCGTCTAACGTCTCACGCCTCACGCCTACTTGTTCATCACGTGGATGGCCTCGCCGAGGGCGGCCTCCACCGACTCCATGAGGCCCTCGCTGAGGGTTGGGTGGGGGTGGATCGTGCCCGAGAGGTCGTCGAGGAAGGCGCCCATCTCGATGGCGAGGGCGCCCTCCGACACGAGCTCGCTCGCGCCGGCGCCCACGATGTGGATGCCCAGGATGCGCTTGGTGTCGGCGTCCGCCACGGTTTTCACGAAGCCCTCCGTGGCGTTGAGCGTCATGGCGCGGCCGCTTGCGCGGAAGGGGAAGGTGCCCGTCACCACGTTGAAGCCCTTGGCCTTGGCCTCCATCTCGCTCAGCCCTGCCCACGCCACCTCCGGGTCCGTGTAGACCACCGCGGGGATGACGATGTTGTCGAAGGCGGAGGGCTCGCCGGCGATGACCTCGGCGGCCACCTTGGCCTCGCGGTAGGCCTTGTGCGCGAGGAGGGGGCCGCCCACCACGTCGCCGAGGGCGTAGATCCCGGCGACGTTCGTCTCCATCCGCGCGTTCACCTGGATGAAGCCCTTGGCGTCCTGCTTGACGCCGGCGTTCTCGAGGCCGAGACCCTGGACGTTGGGCACGCGCCCCACGCTCATCAGGACCTTGTCGGTCTCGAGCACCGAGGACTTGCCGTCCCTGTCCTGCACCGTGACCTTGGAGGGGCTTCCCTTCTCGAAAGAGACGGCGCGGTGGCCGAGGTAGAGCTTGATGCCGAGGGCCTTCAGGCGGCGCGTGAGGGCGTCGCGCACCTCGGGGTCGTGCTGGCCGAGGAGCTCGGGGAAGAACTCCACCACCGCCACCTCGGAACCGAACTTGCGGTAGACGCTCCCGAGCTCGAGCCCTACGTAGCCGCCGCCGATGACGACGAGCTTGCCCGGGACCTCTTTCAGAGAGAGCGCCTCCTTGGACCCGATGATGGTCTCGCCGTCGCGCGCGAAGCCGGGCAGGTCGAAGGGCACGGAGCCCGTGGCGATGACCGCCTGCTCGAACTGCACGATCTGAACGCCGTCGGGGCCCGCCACATCGAGCTGCCGGTCGCTGATGAAGCGGGCCTTGCCGCGCATGACTTCGGCGCCGTTCTTCGTGCAGAGCGTCTTCACGCCGCCCGTGAGTCGCTGGACCACGCCGTCCTTCCACGAGATGACCTTGGGCAGATCGAGGGAGACCTTCTCCACGTGGATCCCGAAGGTGCCCGACGTGCGCGTGTCGGTGAAGAAATCGGCGGCGTGGATGAGGGCCTTGGAGGGGATGCACCCCTCGTTGAGGCAGATGCCGCCGAGGGAGGGCTCGGCCTCCACGAGGATCACGTCCTTCTTGAGCTGGGCGAGGCGGATGGCGGCGAGGTACCCTCCCGGGCCCGAGCCGATGACCACCACCTGGCAACCCTTCGCGAACGATCCGACGACCATGGGAACCCCCTAACAATATCGGATGTGGGAAATGGGATTTCGGAAACGGACCCGATCAGGATTGGGGCGCTCGTGACAATGCCGCCGTTTCCCAAATCCCAAATCCGCTATCCCAATTCTGATTATAGCCTCGCCATCAACAGCTCGGGGTGCTCGAGGAGCGCCACGAGATCGCGCATGAAGCGCGCGCCCTGGGCGCCGTCGATGACCCTGTGGTCGAAAGTGACGGAGAGGTTCATGAGCTTGCGCGGGACCACCTGGCCATCCACGACGGCGGGGCGGTCCTTGATGGCGAAGAGCCCGCAGATGGCGAGCTCCGGCTGGTGGATGACGGGCGTGGCCATGAGGCCGCCGATGGCGCCGATGTTGGTCAGCGTGAAGGAGGCGCCCTTCAGCTCGTCGAGCATGAGGCGGCGCTCCCTCGCCCGCGCAGCGAGGTCGGCGAGCTCGCGCGCCAGGGTGACCATGTCCTTCTTGTCCACGTCGCGGACCACGGGGACGATGAGGCCCTCGGGAGTGTCCACGGCGACGCCCATGTGGAAGTACCGTTTGTACACGAGCTGGCCCGCGGCCGCGTCGTAGCTGGCGTTGAAGAGGGGGTGGTCCTTGAGGACCGTCACGGCGGCCTTGATGAAGAGCGGCATGAGGCTGAACTTCGTCGTGCCGTCCTTCTCCAGGTGGGCCTTCATGCGTCGGTAGGCGGCCACGAGGTCCGTCACGTCGGCCTCGTCCACGTGCGTCACGTGGACGGAGGTCTGGGCGCTGAGGGTCATGGCCTGGGCGATGACCTTCCGCAGGTGCGTGGCCGCCACCCTTTCCACCGGGCCGGCCTCCGTGATTTCCACCGGGCCGAGGGGCGCAGCCGCGGGCGCGGAGGCGGAAGAAGCGGCGGCCCCGGCCGTCCGTGGCGCAGGCACTCCTGCCTGCGAAAGGGCGCGGTCCACGTCTTCGTCGGTGACGCGGCCGTTCTTCCCGGTGGGGACGCACGCGGCGAGATCCACGCCGCGCTTGCGGGCGTAGGCCCGGGTGTGGGGTGTGGCGAGCACGCGCCCGGGGGTTGCGGAAGGCGCTGCGGCCGTAGCGGCGGGGGCGCCGGCGACGGCCACGGGGTGCGGCGCGGCAGGGGCCGCGGCGGCCTTCGGCTGGGCCGCGAACTTCTCGCCGGCCTCGCCGAAGGTGATGATGGCGTCGCCCACGTGGATCGTGGCGCCCTTCTCGAAGTGCAGGGCGAGGACCACGCCGGCCTTGGGCGCCGGGAGGTCCACCACGGCCTTGTCGGTCTCCACCCTCACGAAGGGCTGGTCCACGGCCACCGCGTCGCCCACCTTCACGAGCCAGGCGACGATGGTGCCCTCGTGGATGCCCTCGCCCACATCGGGGAACTTGAAGTCGAATGCCATTACGGAACCCCTCTCAACTAGGCGTGAGGCGTGAGGCGTGAGTCAAGGCCAATTCTACGTCATTGACTTTGCTCGTGCCTCGCCACTCGCGCCTCATGCCTGTCCCCTAATACTCCAGCGCCTTCTTGGCGGCCGCCACCACGCGCTCCCTCGAGGGCAGGTAGTGCTGCTCGAGCATGGAGTACGGGAAGACCGAATCAAACCCCGTCACCCGCTGGACGGGCGCCTGCAGGTCGAGGAGCGCGCGCTCGTTGATGAGGGCCACCACCTCGGCACCGAAGCCGCTGTTGCGCGGCCCCTCGTGGACGACCACGGCGCGGCCCGTCTTGGACACCGAGCCGATGAGCGCGTCGATGTCAAGCGGGACCAGGGTGCGCAGGTCCAGCACCTCGGCGCTCACACCCTCGCGGCCCAGGGCCTCGTGGGCCTCGAGCGCCTGGCGGACCATGGAGCCCCAGGCGATGAGCGTGATGTCCTTCCCCTCCTTGACCACGTGGGCCTTGCCGAGGGGGACGGTGTAGGACCCGGAGGGCACCTCCTCGCGGAAGGCGCGGTAGATTCGCTTCGGCTCGAGGAAGACGACGGGGTCGTCGTCCCGGATGGCCGAGATCAGCAGGCCCTTGGCGTCGTAGGGGTTGCTCGGGATGGCGACCTTGAGGCCCGGCGTGTTGACGAGGAGCGCCTCGTAGGACTCGCTGTGGTGCTCGGGCGGGTGGATGCCGCCGCCGTAGGGCATGCGGATGACCATGGGCAGGTGGTAGCGGCCCCGCGTGCGGTTCCGGTAGCGCGCCACGTGGGCGAACATCTGGTTCACCGCGGGGTACATGAAGCCCATGAACTGGAGCTCGGGGACGGGCCGGAAGCCGCCGAGGGCGAGCCCGATGGAGACGCCCACGATGCCGCTCTCGGCCAGGGGCGTGTCCATGACCCGGTTCGGGCCGAAGGTATCGAGGAGGCCCTCCGTCACGCGGAAGACGCCGCCGTCCTTGCCCACGTCCTCGCCGAGGACGAGGACCGAGGGGTCGGCCTCCATCTCCTGCGCGAGGGCGCGGTTCACGGACTGGACGAGGGTGAGGCGCTCGGCCCCCTCGGGGACCGCGCGGAGGCTCGGCTGGGGTGCCACGTTGCTCATCGTCCCACCTCCCGGGCGAGCTGCTCCCGCTGTTCGCGCAGGTTGTAGGGCAGCTCCTTGAACATGTAGCTCACGATGTCCGTGGGGTCCGGCGCGGGCATGGCCTCGAGGGCGGCCACCTCGGTCTCGACGAGGGCGGCGCACTCCTCGAGCAGCGCCTGCTCCTTCTTGTCGTTCCAGAGCTTCTGCGCGACGAGGAACTTCTTCATGCGGTCGATGGGGTCGCGCTGACGCCAGTACTCCAGGTCCTCCGCCGGGCGGTAGCGCGTGGCGTCGTCGGCCGTGGTGTGGTTCTCCATGCGGTAGGTGAGGGCCTCGATGAGTGTGGGCCCGTCGCCGCGGCGCGCGCGGTCCAGGGCCTCCTTGGAGGCGGCGTACACGGCGAGGATGTCGTTGCCGTCCACCTGGATCCCCTCGATGCCGTATCCGTGGGCGCGCTGGGCGATGCTCTGCGCGGCGGTCTGCTGCTTGAAGGGCAACGAGATGGCCCACTGGTTGTTCTGCACGAAGAAGACGGTGCGGGCCTTGAAGACGCCGGCGAAGTTCAGGGCCTCGTGAAAGTCGCCCTCGGAGGTGGAGCCGTCGCCGCCGAAACCCACGGCCACGGCGTCCTCGTCCTTGAGCTTAAAGGCCATGCCGAGGCCGGCCGCGTGGAGGAACTGGCTCGCCACGGGGATGGCGATGGGCAGGCACCGCACGCCCTCGGGGAACACGCTGCCCCGCTCGTCGCCCTTCCAGAACGCGTACACGAGGTGCGGCGGGACGCCCCGCTCCATCATGATCCCCTGCTCGCGGAAGGAGGGCACGGTCCAGTCCTGGGGTTCCATGGCGGCGGCGAGCCCTGCCTGGGCGGCCTCCTGCCCCCGGATGGAGCCGTAGGTCCCCATGCGGCCCTGGCGCTGCATGTTCAGCGCCTTCTCGTCGACCTTGCGCATGCGGACCATGGAGCGGTAGAGATCCTGCAGATGCTGGCCGGAGAGGTCCGGCATGAGGGTCTTGTCGGCCTTGCCGTCCTTGTCCAGGATCTCCAGGCGCAGGGTGATGGCCTCGTGGATGGGTATCTTGGGCATCCCGATTCTCCTCTGGGCTTGTTCGGGTGTTTCAGCGGGCCGTAGCCCGTGTCTTCTAAGCAAGCAGCGTGCCGCCCGGGGGCACTCCCGCTCAGGCGATGACCCACTTGGGGTCCGAGGCCCGCCCGGCCAGCGGGCCGTGGAGGGCAGGCGGCGGCGAGAAGCGGGGCTCACCTTCCCCGAGCCGCGCCGAGAGGTCCGTGGCGAGGGCTCGCATCAGGGCCTCGGGGGAAGCGTAGCTCCCCCGGGGGACGCAGCCCAGGACCTTCTCGATGCGCTCCTGCGCCACGCCGTAGACTTCCGCCTGGAGGGCCGCATGGACGCTCAACAGGAGGGCGCCGTGGACGAGCACGGCCTCCCGCCGGCGAGCCTGGGCGCAGCCCAGGAGCTTTCTGCCCTCCACCGCCAGGGTCTCCGACAGGTGGTCCTCGAAGCAGATGGGTGACCGGTTCCCGGCCCGGGCCCTGCCGCTGCCCCGTTCGGTGGTCACGCCGAGGGTCGCGAGGGAAAGGCGGAGGGACTCCACGAAGGGGTCGTACAGGCCGCCGATGGTGGCCGCCCAGGGGTGCCCGGCCGGGAGCGCGAGGGAGACCGCGACGTCCCCGTCGTAGAGGACTCCCGTGCCCCCCGTAGCCCGCCTCAGCACCGGAACACCGAGCCGGCGGCACGCCCCGAGGTCCACGCTGGAGGGCTCCTGGCCGTAGCCGAGGACGAGGGCGGGACGGTCCCAGCGGTACAGGAACCCCAGCGGGCGGTCCGCGGACGCGAGGAGAAGCTCCTCCCTGGCCAGATCCTCCGCCGGAAAGCCCCCTTGGGCCAGCCACCACTCCATCGCCTTGCACCCCATGCTAACCGGCTGTATCATAATACAAATCGGGCTCGACGGCGGTTTCATGTCGGTTTCAGGGGTGCAACCTCTTTCGGACCGGATTATTCCGCCTTCCCGGCGCCCGCGGGGATCCTGCGGCGGGAGGCGTCGGCGCCCCGGAGCGAGGCCATTTTTGTCCTCCCTCCGAGCGAGGCGGCGAAAGGTGGGCAAGTGCTTGAAGGCTCTTGACACACGCGATGTTGGGATGTAACTTGGGAAATGTGGTTAGAGATTTGGGGTCAAACTGCGGAGATTTCAGTCAAATAATCGCCCGGGGGGCGAGTCTTCGTCGTATGCGGATGTCCCAGAAGAAGGAGGGTGGCATGTCTGGAACCCAACCTCTGGCTGGTGGAGTTCAGAGGCCTCGTACCGCCGGCGTCGCCAAGCCCGCGTTCCGGGCGTTGCTGTGGACGGTGCTCGTCCTGGTCGGCGCGGCCTTTGCGCTCCAATCGGTGCCGGCCATGGCCCAGCTCACGGTCAACGCCTCGGCCGCACCCACGTCGGGCACGGCACCGCTGACGGTGAACTTCACCTCGACGGTTGCCGGCGGCACGCTCCCCTACACGTGGACCTGGGACTTCGGTGACGGCGGGGCCGGCGCCACCCAGAACCCGCAGTACACCTACGGCGCACCGGGATCGTACATGGTCAGCGTCCTCGTCGTGGACGCCAACGGGCTCACGGGGACGGACACTCTCGGGCCGATCGTGGTCCTGCTGCCCGTGGACATCACCGCCAACACCACCTGCGGCGAGGCCTACCTCAACGTCTGCTTCGCTGCGGTCCCGGCCGGCACGCCACCGTACAGCTATAACTGGGACTTCGGCGACGGCACCTACCCCGCGCCGAACTTCCAGGACCCGCAGCCGTGCCACACGTTCACCACGCCGAACACCTACTACCTGGTCACGTGCCAGGTCGTGGACAGCGACGGGAACACGGGTGTGGGTTCCATCGAGATCACGACCACCCCGCTGACCGTGACGCCGTGCGTCACGCCCACCAACGGCCCGGCCCCGCTCCTCGTCCAGTTCAACTCCGGTTGCGGGTTCGTGTCGGGAGGCATGCCGCCCTACTCCTACGTCTGGGACTTCGGCGACGGCTCGGCGCTGTGCTACGACTGGGCCACCCAGCACGGCTACAACGATCCGGGAACCTACCACGTCACCCTCACGGTGACCGATTCGTGCGAGCCGCCCACCGTCGTCACCGACACGCACCTCGTGATCAAAGTGGTGCCCGGCGCCCTGGCGGGCACGGCCACGGTGGACCGCCTCTGCGGTCCCGCCGGGACGAACGCTTGCTTCGCCGGGACCGCCATCGGCGGCACGCCGCCGTACACGTACTCGTGGAATTTCGGCGACGGGAGCCCCGTGGTCGCCGGTCAGGCACCCTGCCACGTTTACGCGGCCGCGGGCGACTACACGGTGGCCATGACGGTGACGGACGCCGCCGCCCACACGAGCGTGGACAGCCACATCATCGTGTCCATCACCGACCCGCTGTCGGTGGTGACGAGCGTCAGCCGCACCAGCGGCTACGCGCCCTTCACGGCCTACTTCACGAGCTCCGTCACGGGCGGTACGAGCCCCTTCACCTACGCGTGGGACTTCGGTGACGGGACGACCGACACCGTCGTCAACCCCCTCCACGTCTTCCAGCCGGGCTACTACAACGTGAAGCTCACGGTCACCGACGGCTGCACCCCGTCGTCGACGGCCTCGAACAGCTCGATCTTCATCGTGGTCTATCCGGTGAACGCCACGGCGTCGGTGAACCAACCCTGCGGCGTCGCCCCGCTGAACGTCATTTTCACGGGCGGTGCGGTGGGCGGGAAGCCGCCCTTCACCTGGGCGTGGGACTTCGGCGACGGCCAGACGAGCACCCAGCAGAGCCCAAGCCACAGCTACCTGGCCGCGGGCACCTATACGGCCCACCTCACCGCCACCGACGCGCTCGGCGTCTCGGGCACGACGTCGGTGGACGTCAAGGTGATCACGCCCCTTTCGGTCGCTGTCCAGGGCCTGCCGGCGACGGTCGGACCCGCACCGCTGACCGTCGATGTCTCCGGCACAGCCACCGGCGGCCTGCCGCCCTACACCTACGACTGGGACTTCGCCGACGGGAGCGAGCACAGCGTGAGCCCGGCGGACCAGCACACGTGGGCCGCGCCCGGGACCTACGACGTGGTCCTCACGGTGACCGACAGCTGCGGCCAGACCCAGTCCGCCACGCTGCCCATCAACGCCTACGGGCCCGTGACGCCGACGCCGACGGTGAATTTCGCCTGCGGCTACGCGCCCCTCAACGTCATCTTCACGGGCGGCACCACCGGCGGCGTCCCGCCCTACACCTATGCCTGGGCCTTTGGCGACGGTGGCACCGACACCCTGCCGAACCCGAGCCACAGCTACCTCGCCGTGGGCACCTACACCGCATCGCTCACCGTCACCGACTCCCTCGGCCACACGGGGACGGGCACCGTAGACGTCAGCGTGACCCCCGAGCTGACCGTGACGGCCCACGGCCTGCCCGCCACGGCGGGCCCCTCGCCCCTGACGGTGAACGTCTCGAGCACCGTCGCGGGAGGCACGCCGCCCTACACCTACGACTGGAACTTCCAGGACGGCAGCCCCAACAGCAACAGCCCGTCGGACCAGCACACGTGGCTCGCGGGGCAGTACGACGTCACCCTGACGGTCTCCGACAGCTGCGGCCACCAGGTGGTGGCGCACCTGCCCATCGACTCCTACGGGCCCGTGACCGTCACGCCGGCCGCCGATGTCACCTGCGGCTACGCGCCGCTCAACGTGGCCTTCACCGGCAACGTGGTCGGCGGCGTTCCGCCGCTCACCTACGCGTGGTCCTTCGGGGACGGGGGTACGAGCACCCTGGCGAACCCGTCCCACAGCTACCTCTCCATCGGGCCCTTCACCGCCACCCTCACCGTGACCGACCATGTCGGACGCATCGGGTCGGGCACGGTGACCATCACCACCACGGCCCAGATGATCGTGGCGGTGACGGGTCTGCCCAGCACCACAGGCCCCGCGCCCCTCACGGTGAACTTCGCGAGCGCCGTGACGGGCGGCACCCAGCCCTACACTTATTCGTGGGACTTCGGGGACGGCTCCAACGCCGTGCCCTCGAGCTCCGCGCAGCACACCTACACGGCCGCGGGAACCTACGACGCGGTTCTCACGGTCAACGACGGCTGCGGCCACTCCCAGACGGGCACCCTGACCGTCAACGCCTACGCCCCCGTGGTGCCCAGCCTCGGGGCGAGCGCCACGTGCGGGACCGCGCCCCTGAACGTGTGCTTCGACCCCTCGGCCACAGGCGGCGTCCCTCCCTACATCTACTCCTGGAGCTTCGGCGACGGCTCGCCCGTGAGCCCCGACCAGAAGCCCTGCCACAACTTCCTGTCGGCGGGCGACTTCACGGTGATCCTCACGGCCACCGACTCCCTCGGCAACGTGGGCTCGGCGAACGCGGTCATCCACGCGGCGGCGATGATGAACCTGCAGGCCTTCGCCTCGGCCGACGCGACGTCGGGCCTCGTGCCGCTCCTGGTCAACTTCTCGTCGTCCGTCAGCGGGAGCGCGGGCCCCTTCACCTACAGCTGGGACTTCGGCGATGGGAGCGCGTCCGACACGGGCTCGCACCCGAACCACCTCTACCAGACGGCGGGAACCTACACCGTGACGCTCACCGTGACGGCGGCGGACGCCTGCGGGAAGGTCTACACGGCGACCGATTCGCACCTCCAAATCAACGTCCTCCAGGCGCCCTCCATCGCCATGACCTCGCCGGTGGACGGCGGCACCTACGGCGCCTCGGTCACCTTCCAGAGCACGGTCTACGACAACGTGCCCGTGCTCAGGGTGGTGTACTACGCCAACGGCGTCGCCATCGGCGTCGCCACGAGCGCGCCCTACACCTTCGTCTGGGACAGCACGGGATACAACGGCTCCCTGTCGGTCTACGCCATGGTGGTCGACTCCCTGGGCAGGTCGGCCCAGACCACGCCCATCACCATCACGCTCAGCAACCCCATCGTGAGTGACGCCAAGATCGCCACGTCCCCCCTCCGCATCAAGGTCTTCGGCTCCGGCTTCATGCCCGGCGCCATCGTCCTCATCAACGGCCAGGCCGCACCCCTGAGCGAGTTCAGGAGCACGACCATGATGATGGCCAAGGGCGACGCGCTCCTGAAGGCCATGCTCCCCAAGGGCGTGCCCGTCACGGTGCAGGTGTTGAACCCCACGGGCGGCCTCTCGAACGGAGCCACCGTGGTCCGTTGAGCGGCCCGCTCGACATCTGAAACTCCCGAGGGAGGGGCTCCGGCCCCTCCCTTTAGCTATTGGGTGGAGCCTGTGGCCCCTCGATGCATCGGCCCTCGCGGCGTCGGTAGTCGGGCAGGGGATGCATGTGCAGGCCCGCTGATTCTCTGGGGTCGGCCTTCGGGGAACAGCCCGGGTCTTGGTTCCAAGGAGCCCCCGGCGGTACCCTTCGAAGTGGTCCGGGGTGGGCCGGCCCGGAGAGGGCCGCCCGCTGAATCCCCGAGCTTCCGACGCCGGAGGCGCCGAGCCTACTTGAACAGGATGGGGAAGGTCATCTTCGTCTTCACGGGCACGCCCTTGCTGATGCCCGGGCTGAACTTGAGCCTCATGGCGGCCTCCTCGCACGCGGCGTTGAGGCCGAAGTCGGAGCCGAGCCCCTTCACGACCTTCGCGGCGGTCACCTTGCCGGTCTCGTCGATCTGCACTTCGACGTAGACGGTGCCCGTGAGGTGCTGGGAGACGGCGGCCGAGGGCGGGCTCACGCGAAGGTCGCTGATCTGTTTCGGCTTCACGTCCAGGCCCCACATCTCCACGAAATCACCGGGCTTCACGGCGGCCTCCGAGGCCGGCGCCCCGGAGGGTGCTGGTGGTTGGGCCGGCGCGGGCGAGGAGGGCGCCGGAGCGGACTTCTCGGGGGAGGGCTGGGTGGCGGGCGCAGCGGATGGCGTGGTGCCCGGGGCCGGCGGCGTCGCCGGAGGTGGGGCCTTCTCGGCGACCTGCGCCGGGGCGGGCGCCGGGGCCTTCTCGGTGGGCGCGGGCGCCGCGGCGGCCGCTGCGGCGGTCTGGTCGGCGAGCCGCTTCTGCTCCTCCTTCTGGGCCTGGAGCTTCTTCTGCGTGTCCTCGAGAGCCTTCTGCGCCTTCTGCTTCTCCTCAGTGGTCTTCGCGTTCGCGACCTGGCTCGCGAGGGAGGCCCGCTCGTCCTCGAGTGCCTTCATCCGCACGGTCATCTCCTGCTGATCCTTCAGCATCTTCGCGAGCTGCTCCTTCGCGGCGATCTCGGCCTGCGACGGGCCCTTCTCGCGGAAGAAGGCGAAGTAGGAGAGCACGACGATGGCCACGATGCCCGCGGCCGCCGCGAGGCCGATGATGAGCCCCTTCCGGCTGGGCGGGGGCTCCTCCTCGAGCATCCCAAAGGTGGGTGCGGGCTCCTCGCGGGGCGGCGCCGGCTTCGGCGCCGGCCGGGACGCCTCGACGACGGGTGCCGGCGGAGGCGGAGGCGGCGGAGCGGGCTTGAAGCTCTCCCGGTCCACCGAGAGGAAGGACTGGTCCGCCGCCGTGTCCGCCTCATCTTCGCCGCGGAAGAGCGTGTGCATCAGGAAGGCGATGTTGAAGGTCGTGGGGCTGTACTCGCCCGAGGCGATGAGCTGGTCGAGGTCCGCCTTCATCGCCGCGAGGTCCTCGTAGGCTTCGGAGGACTCGAGCACGCACGCCCGCTGCAGGATGGCCGTGAGCGCCTCGGGCACGGGTTCCAGGCCGCACTCGCCGGCCCTCGCCGCGGAGATGCGGGCCGCGGCGTCGAACGCGCCGTCGGAGGTCCGGAAGGGCTCGCGGGAGAGGAGCTCGAACATCAGCGCGCCGAGGGCGTAGCGGTCGGCCGACAGGCGCGTGGCCTTGTCGGCGCCCAGGCCCGGGGGCAGCCCACGGCGGTAGTCCTGGAGCGACGGGTCGGCTGAGAGGGAGGTGGTGTGCAGATCTCGAAAGGCGCCCGGGAGCAGCTTGACCTCGCCCTCGAAGGTGACGAGCACGCTCTGTGCGGTAAGGCATCCGTAGGCGGTGCCGGAAGCGGACACGGAGAGGAGGGCGCCCGCGAGCCTCTCGGCGATGTAGACGGCCTGGTCAGCGCTCAGCGGGAGCCCTTCCTGGTGGCAGCGGGCGAGGATGTCGGAGAGGAGTCGGCCCTGCTGGTATTCATAGACCAGGAAGGGCGCGTCACCGTCCTGCTCGAGGGCCACGAGGCTCAGGGTGTGGAGGTCGCGGACCGACATCCACTGCCGTGCGTTGCGCTGCAAGAGGGCCGCCGCGTCGGGGTGCTTGGCGAAAGATGCGGGCAGGGATTGGACGAGCCTGATGACGGGCGTCCCCTCGAAGGGAAGGGCGCGGACGAGATCGCCCAGGGCCGCCGAACCGAGCGGATTTCCCAGGATGTATGAACCAAGGCAGTTCTGAGACATGGGGCCCCCTCTCTTGCGCAAAGTCTACGGGTGCACCCGTTGGCTGTCAACGCTCGCAGGAGCAAAAGAAGGGCGGGGGCCGCGAGGCCCCCGCAGAGGAATGGGAGGGGTGTTCTACCGCCTGACGATGAGCAATGGGCGTGCCAACGGCTTGCTGAATGAAATCAATGAGTTGCGGAGTTCAACGCCCGAGAAAACCGGACAATCTGGCAGACCCGAGCGAGCATGTGCCCCCTTTGGTCACCCGTTGTGGCTTTTGAGTCCTTAATGTCCCAGAGGCGTCAATCGGCGCAACTGCTTGAAAATGAACAAAAAAGAGCCCCAAACCGGGGCCAATGGAGGAATGGAGGGGGATGAGACCAAGATATATGCAATGCGGATGCCAACGGGAAGGCGAAAGGCGAAAGGCGGAAAATGATGCTTCAATTCGAAATTCGGAAGGCGGAATTCGGAAACGAAGGCGAGAGGCAAAGGGCAAATGGGGGAAGGGCGGAGGCCGAAGGGGGAAAGGCGGGAAAGGTCCTACTCGTCGTCGTGCATGTTGTAGTAGAAGCGGAACAATCCGGAGATCTGAGGGACGGTGACCTCCGCAGGGAGCGGCGGCAGGGGGTTCGAGGAGCGCAGGGCGTCGATGGCGGACTGGTCGTAGGAGGGGATGCCCGAAGGACGCACCACCTGCAGGTCGGTGATGGAGCCGTCCTTGTGCACGTTGAAGTGGATCGCGACCCAGCCGCGCTGCCTGAGGACCTGCTGCGCCTCGGGGATGTGCCAGTTGCTCTGAACGCGCTCCTGGACCTTGCGGGCGTAGGGCCCGAGGTCCCAGCCGGCGGTGTCGAAGGAGAGCGACCCCGTGTTGAGCCGGCTCGCGTTCGGGTTCGAATACCCGCCCTGGAGGCTGCCCGTCATCATCTGCTGGAGGGCGGCGCCCACGCCCGGCCTCGGCGGAACGGGCCGTTGCCCGGAGGACCCGGGGCTGGAGGAGGCCATGGCCTGCTCCTCGCCGCCCACGGGGAGGCCCGCCTGGGCGTTCTCGGGCTTCCCTGTAGACAGGACCCCCTGGCCTGCGCCGGGCTTGGCTTCGGTGTTGCTTGAGGGCTTGGCGCTTCGTCCGGCGCGGTTCTGCTGGGAGGCGGGGCGAGAGGCCTGTCGGGCCTCGCTCTGGTCCTCGCCCGCGCCCGGTCGGCCGGGTTCCGGAGGCGGGGATGCGGGGGAGGGCATGACCGTGGGACGCGTGACGGGTGCGTCGCCCGGGCCTCCCAGTTGCCGCGTCGCGATGCCCCCCTTCATGGTCGGATCGGGAGAGCTACCCTTGCGCGGGTCGGGGCTCGCGCCGCGCCGGTTCACGTCGCTCAGGCGCGAGGGATCCATGGGCGGCAGCTTGCTCGGGACCATGTCCTTGACGTAGATGAACCGGACGGGCTGGCCGTTGATCTGGTCCAGGCGCCGCACCGCCTGGTTCAGCATCTGCGGGCGAGCCGCGGAGGCGTAGTACTGCCTCGAGGCGAAGACCAGCAAGAGGAGGTGCAGCACCACGGCGATGCCGAAGGCCGTGGCGTGGGTCCAGCGTTCCGTCAACTCAGCTCCCTCGCGGCGGCGAGGAAGTGCGCCCTCGCCGGGCCGAAGTCGTCTTCAGGATGCACCGGATGGACCCGGTTCGCCAACAGGATGAAGGTCCGGCCGCGTCCCGGCTCCATCCACACGCCCGTTCCCGTGAAGCCCTCGTGGCCCACGGCGCCCCGCGGGAGGCACGCGCCCGCGGCCCACCCGGGGGTCCCGGCGGCCTTCCAGCCTGCCGTCCGGAAACCGGGCGTGGCGTCCCACGCGAGGCGCAGCGCGCGCTCGGAGAGGAGGGCCGACCCCGGCCTGAACGCGGCGGCCAGTCCCTCCACGGCGTGCAGGTTCCCAAAGAGGCCGGCGTTTCCCGCGGCGCCTCCGAGCATCCTCGCGTTACCGTCATTGACCTCCCCCCAGCCCGCCGGTTCCCTGAACGACGGCGGCTCACTGCCATATTGGCGCGCCAATCCGTCCTCGTGGAGGGGCCCTCGCTCGGTGGCCGCCACACGGGCTCTAAGGCTCTCCGAAGGCGAGAAGCACGCGTCCTCGGGCTTCAGCCCGAGAGGCGCCGCGAGGCGCTCGGCGAAGAGGCCGGACAGCGGGGCATGCAAGAACTCCTCCAAGAGGAACCCGAGAAGGATGTAGCCCAGGCAGGTGTATTCGGTCCTGCACCCCGGCTCCTCCCTCGGGCACCCGAGGAGGAGCCAGCGCCTCGCTCCCTCGCGGTCGCGGGCGAAGGCGTAGAGCGGCCGCCAGGCGGGGAAGCCCGCCTCGTGCCGGAGGAGCTGGAGGGGCGTGAAGCCCGTCCCGGCCACGGGCGCCTCAAGGTCCAGCTCGCCGCGGTCGGCGGCCTGGAGGGCGAGGGCCGCGGTGACGAGGGGTTTGGTGAGGGAGGCCAGGTCGAAGAGCGTGTCTTCGCCGACCGGCTGCCGGATGGGGTCCACCACCGCGCTCCCCTGGCAACCCCAAGCGAGGCGGCGCCCCGAAGCGTCCGTGACGCTCCACGCGAAGCCGGGAGTTTTCGAGGGGCAGATCGCGGTGAGGGCGGACGCGACGCGGCCGCTGTTCAGGTCCCCATGCATCTCAGGATGGCCTGGGCCGTCTCCACGGCGGCGCGCGCCGCCTCTCCGCCGACCCGGGGCGCGGCCTTCCCGCGGAGCACGTCGACGAAGTGGTCGAGCTCGCAGCGCAGCGGCTCCCTCTTCTCGACCTCCACGGGGACCTTCACGATCTGCTTCGCCGAATCGCCCGCCTCGACCCGGTAGCACTCCACCGACTGCTCGGCGTAGTCCACGGAGAGGTAGGCCTCGGGCTGGAAGACCCGCAGCTTCCGCACGCGCTCGCGGGAGATGCGGCTCGCCGTCAGGTTGGCCACGCACCCGCCCTCGAAGGTGAGCCTCGCGTTGGCGAGGTCCACGAAGGGCGTCAGCACGTGCACGCCGACGGCCTCCGCCTTTGCGACGGGGCGTCCCACCAGGCTCTGCGCGATCTCGATGTCGTGGATCATGAGGTCGAGGACCACGTCCACGTCCAGGGAGCGCCCCGGCATGACGCCGAGGCGGTGCACCTCGAGGAAGCCCGGGGACTTCACCAGGGGCGCGATGGCCTGGACGCCGGGGTTAAAGTGCTCGATGTGCCCCACGAGGAGGGGGGCCCCCGAGCGGTCGCGGGCGGCGAGGATGCGGTCGCACTCCTCCACCGAAGTGGCCATGGGCTTCTCGCAGAGGACGCCCACGCCGCGTCCCAGGAACCCCGAGGAGAGGTCGCAGTGCAGCCGCGTCGGGGCGGCGATGACGACTCCGTCCACCTCGGGCAGGGCGTCGGGGGAGGCGAAGGGCGCCGTGCCATACTTGCCGGCGATCTCCGCGGCGCGCGCCTCGTTCGTGTCCGCCACGCCCACGAGCTTCACGCCCGGCATGTCGGACAGGATCCGGGCGTGGTGCTGACCCAGGCTGCCCACCCCCACCACCGCAATTCTCAAGGCATCGTTCGCAGCCATCCTGCCCTCGCTCCGCGCCGTCTGCTGTGTTGGTGTTCTTCTCTCCCCAGCTCCCCAGCTCCCCAGCTCTATCTCTGTATCCCCCGCTTGGACTCGCGGATGAACTTCACGAGATAGGCCACCTCCGGCACATGGCCCATCTCCCGCTCCACGGTCGCGACCGCCTCGGTGAAGAGGAGCTTGGAGTGGAAGATCGTCCGGTAGGCCGACTTGAGCGCCTCGATGGACTCGGCGGAGAACCCCTTCCTCTGGAGGCCGATGGTGTTGATCCCGTAGGTGTGCCCCTCGCCGCGCGCGCCGACTGTCTTCACGAAGGGCAGGACGTCGCGGGTGATGATGGAGCCTCCGCCGATGAATGCGTAGTCGCCCACGGTGCAGAACTGGTGGACGGCGGAGAGCGCCCCCACCGTGGAGTGCTTGCCGACGTGCACGTGGCCCGCCAGCGTGGCGTTGTTGGCGAAGATGACGTTGTCGCCGACGTGGCAGTCGTGCGCCACGTGGGCGTAGGCCATGTAGAGGCCCCGGCTGCCGAGGCGCGTGATGCGCTGCTCCTTGGACGTTGCGCGGTTGATGGTCACGAACTCGCGGAACACGTTGTCGTCCCCGACGATGACCTCGCTGCGCTCGCCCTTGAAGCTGATGTCCTGGGGCGGGCCGCCGATGGCGGCGTGGGACACGAGCGTGTTGCCCGACCCCATGGTCACCTTGCCGTGCAGGACGCAGTGCGGCCCCACGGAGCACCGGTCTCCCAGCGTCACCTCGGGGCCCACGTACGCGAAGGCCGATACGGTGCAGCCCTCGCCGAACTGCGCGCCCTTCTCGACCACCGCCGAAGGATGAATGTTGGTTGCCATGGGTCTGCCTTCCTCCCCCGTCTCCGGCTCGCCGACTCCCCGGCTCTATCTGTCCACCATGGCCGACATGACCACGGCCTCGGCTACGAGCTGGCCGTCCACGAAGGCCTTGCCCTGCAGCTTGCACGTGCTCTGTTTGAGCCTGAGGACCTCGAGCTCCATCCGCAGCTGGTCCCCGGGCACCACGGGCCTCCGGAAGCGCGCCTCGTCGATGCCCATGAAGTAGACGAGCTTGTTCTCCCGGTCGGGCACGTCACTGAGGAGGAGCACGCCGCCCACCTGTGCCATGGCCTCCACGATGAGCACGCCCGGCATGACGGGCTTCCCGGGGAAGTGGCCGAGGAAGAACTCCTCGTTCGCCGTCACGTTCTTGATGCCCACGATGCGCTTGCCCGGCTCGACCTCGAGGATCCGGTCCACGAGGAGGAAGGGGTAGCGGTGGGGCAGGATCTTCTGGATTTCGGTCACGTCCATGACGCTCAAGTTTCCTCCTTGTCGACGCGCGATTCGAGCCGCCTCAGGCGCTGGAAGAACTCCTCGAGCCTGCCGGCCAGGGCGCGTTCCTTGAGCCAGCGGCGGTGGTCCTGTGCGGGGTGCCCGGTGACGAAGGCTCCGGGCGGCAGGTCGTGGGTCACGGCGGACTTCGCGCCCACCTTGGCCCCGTCGCCGATGTGGATGTGCCCGACGGCGCCGGACTGCCCGGCGATGATCACGTGGTGACCCAGGCGGGTGCTGCCGCTGATGCCGCTCTGCGCCACGAGGATGCAGTGCGGCCCCACCTGCACGTTGTGGGCGACCATCACGAGGTTGTCGATCTTGGTGCCCGCGCCGATCCGGGTGTCCTCCATGGCGCCGCGGTCCACGGTGCTGTTGGCGCCGATCTCCACGTCGTCCTCGATGACCACGCGGCCCACCTGCGGGATCTTGAGGTGGCGGCCCGCCTCGAAGGCGTAGCCGAAGCCGTCGGCCCCGACGACCACCCCCGAGTGGAGGACGACGCGCTCCCCGAGGGAGGTGCCGTCGTAGAGCACGACGCGGGGGAAGAGGTGGCAGTCGCGTCCCACGGTGCACCCCTCGCCGATCACGCACCCCGCGTCGATCTGGGCGCCCTCGGCGACCGTCGAGCCGGCCCCGATCACCGCGTTGGGCCCGACGTGGGCTTCGGCGGAAACCCTGGCGTCCTCGGCGACGCAGGCCGAGGGGTGGACGCCAGGGGGCCGGCGGCGCGGCGGGTGGAAGTGCTGCATGATCCTGGCGAAGGCCGCGTACGGGTCCGCGCACACCAGGACCGTCCGGCCGGGCAGGTCGGATCCCGACGACGCCAGGATGGCGCCCGCCGCGCTCCGCAGCGCCGCGTCCCTGTATCTCGGGTTGGAGAGGAAGGAGATGTCGCTCCCCGCGGCGCGCTCGAGGGGGGCCACGCCGCTCAGTTCGACGGCGGGGTCCCCCTCCACGGTGGCGCCCACGAGGGCGGCAATCTCTGCGGCCTTCATCGTGTCCACGGGCCTGGAGCCTGGGGCGCCAGGCTTACGGGTAGGCCTTGTTCATCTCCGCGATGACGTCGGCGGTGACGTCGAGGGAGTCGGCGTTGAAGAGGCAGATGCCCTTCTCGACCACCAGGGAGATGCCCTTGGACTGGGCGTACTTGGCGATGACGCCCGAGAGCTTGCCCTGGAAGTCCTGCTGCATCTTCTGGGAGCGGCTCTCCATCTCGTCCTGCGCGGCCTTCGCGAAGGCCTGGTACTCGTACATCTTCTGCGTGAACTGGTTGCGCAGGTCGTCCTTGGCGGCGTCGCTCACCTTGGGGTCCTTGCTCTTGTCCTCGAGGGCCTTGAGATCGGCTTCCTTCGCGTTGATCTCGCCCTGCTTCTTGTCGTGATAGTCCTTGAGGGTGGTCTGGATCCGCTTGCCCTCCTTGGACTCGTTGGCCACCTTCATGGTGTCCAGGACGGCGACCTTCTGAGTGGCCTGGGCGAAGGCGGCGGCCGAGACGAGGGTGAGGGTGGCGGCGACGGCGAGTGTTGCCCACTTCTGCATGTGCGATCCTCCGTGTGATCCCTGGAACTAGAACGTGAGACCGATCGAGAACTGGAAGGTGCTGAAGTCGTCGTGGGGGCGAGGGTTGAGGTTGTTCGCCCAGATGAGCCGCAGGGGGACGTTGAAGGTCGGGATGAAGAAGCGGACCTCGACGCCCGCGTCCGCGCGGTAGTTGGAGAGCTGGACCTTCTGGCGCTCGTGGTAGGTGTTGCCGATGTCCGCGAAGGCGGCCACGTCCACCTGCTCGACGATGTGGAAGACGTACTCGGTGTTGAGCAGGTAGTAGCGGTTGCCGCCCTCGATCGTGCCCGTGCCGGGGTCGATGAAGTAGCGGTAGTACTTGTCGCCGCTCTTGCTGGTGACCTCCACCTCGGGGTAGACCGTGCGGACGCCGAACCCGCGCAGGCTGTCCTCGCCGCCCAGGAAGTAGCGCTCCCAGATGGGGATCGTCTGACCGTTGTAGGCCGCCAGGTAGCCGCCCTGCAGCCGGAACGCCAGGTTCTGGCGCCTGAAGGTGGGGAGGAAGATCGAGAACTGGCCCGTGGGCTTGTAGTACTGGTTCTGCCCGCCCAGCCACGTGCCCGCGAAGAAGACGTTCAGCGCGGCGGACATGCCGTTGGTGGGCCGGAAGGGGTTGTTGATGGTGTTGAACCCGATGCCCGCCGTCACGGCGGTCGTCGTGCTGTTGTTGAGGCTCGACACGTAGTCGGGGTTGACCGACGCGTAGCCCTGGAGGTTGGTGATCTTCGAGCGGTCGTGCGAGAGGCCCACCTGCCAGTAGGCGAAGTTGCCGATGGGGAAGGTCACCGCCAGGTTGCCGCCGATGGAGGACTGGTCGAACTGCAGGTAGACCATCTTCCGGTTGAAGACCGAGATGGACCCGCCCACGCGGTGTCCGAAGAGCCAGGGGTCGCTGTAGTTGATGGCGAACAGCTTCTGGTACTTGCCCACGTCGGCGTTGACGGCGAAGGTCGTGCCCATGCCCAGGAAGTTGTAGGTCCTGAAGGATCCCGACACGAAGAATCCGTTGACGCCGCCGTAGCCGCCGCCGAAGAGGAGCTCGTTCTTGTTCGCCTCGTTGCCCTTGACCGTCACGTTGACCGTGTTGGTGTTGGGCACCTTGGTGACGACGGGGTCCTCCTTGATCTCGAAGATGCCCGTCTGCTTGAGCTGGTAGAGGCCCGTCTGGTACTTGCTGTAGTTGAAGACCTCCTGCTCGTAGACGAGCATGTTGCGCCTCAGGACGTAGTCGCGCGTCTGCGAGTTGCCGAGGAAGTCGATGTGGTTCACGTAGTAAATCTGGTCCTCGGTGATCGAGATGGAGAGGTTGCAGACCCCCGTCTTGGCGTCCTTGTCGAAGATGGGTGTGGCGGTGGCGTAGATGTAGCCCTTGGCGCCGTACATCCCCTCGATGCGCTTGATGACGTACCCGAGGGCCACCTTGTCGAGGACCTTGCCCGGCTTGAGGAGGAATGGCTTCCTCAGCTCCGCGTCCGTGAACACGTTGTTCCCCTCGAACGACACGGTGCCGAGCTTGTAGGAGACCCCCGGCTCGACCGGGATGGAGATCGTCAGCCACTTGTGCGTCTTGCCCTTGTCGTAGTGGCTGTCGATGATGGGGTCGCCGATGTCCACGTCGAGGTAGCCGTTGCTCTCGAAGAGCTCGCGGACGGCCTTGATGTCCTCGAAGTAGCGCCCCTCGGAGTAGATGTCGTGGCGCGTGGCCCAGGAGAGGAACCAGTGCTGGCGCGTCTTCTTCATGGTCCAGCGCAGCTTCATCTGGCCGTAGACCTTCTGGTTCAGGAAGAGGACCTTCTCGATGCGGGTCTTGGGGCCCTCCTGGATGTTGAAGGTGATGGCCACGGCCGAGCGGCCCATGCTCTGGACCTTGGTCGTGACGACCGCGTCCCCGAAGCCCTTCTCGGCGGCCATGAAGCGCAGGGCCGCCTCGGTCCTCTTGATCTTGGTGTAGTCGAGGACCGTGCCGGTCTTGATGTCGGCGTTGTTCTCCTTGAGCTTGTCCAGGTTCGTGCTCGCGGTGAGGGACTTGCTCCCCGTGTACTCCACGGAGGAGATGATGGGGCGCTCCTTGATGTGGAAGGTGACGACCTTGCCCTCCTTGCCGTCGGTGACCTCGACGCTGAGGTCCTCGAGGAGCCCGGAGGCCCAGATCTTGTCGTACTCCTGGCGGATGCGCTCGGCGCTGTAGACCTCGCCGGGCCGCAGGCTGGTGAGCGCGAGGAAGGCGTCCTGGGTGAGACGGTCGTTGCCGTCCAGGACGATCTTCTCGATCTTCACCGGACCTTGGGACGTCGTGGGGGCGGCGGGGGCCGCGGGCGGCAGCTCCTGCGCGGCGGCGGCCCAGGAGAGGGCGATGAGGGTCAGGGCGGCCAGGAGAAGGGTCCTTCGTCGGCTCATGCCTCACCTATCCTGATATGGGAGCGGGCACCGGCTGGACGAGCTCGATCCGGCCGCCGCGCACCTCTAGGGTGATCTCGCTGCCCTCCCTGGCCTCGTTGACGAGCATCCACTCCGCCAGGGGGTCCTCGATGTGCCTCTGGACGCCTCGCCGCAGCGGCCGGGCCCCGTAGGCCGGGTCGGAGCAGCACTCGTCCACCAGGAACTCCAGCACGCCCTCCCCCGGCACGAGGCGCACGCCGTGCGAGACGAGGGTGCGGTTCAGGTCGTCAATCATACGCCGGGCCACCGCCAGGAGCTCCTTGCGGCCGAGGGGATCGAAAACCACGATCTCATCGAGCCGGTTGAGGAACTCGGGCAGGAGCGCCTGCTTGAGGTGGCGCAGGACCTCGTCCCTCTTGAGCGAGGGCGCCGCCTGCGACGCCGCGTCCTCGAAGCCGAGCGGCCCGCGGTCCAGGATGAACTTGGAGCCGAGGTTGCTCGTGAGGATGAGCAGGGTGTTCTTGAAGTCCACCGTCTCGCCGTAGCTGTCCGTGAGGTGCCCGTCCTCCAGGACCTGGAGGAGCATGTTCAGCACGTCCGGGTGGGCCTTCTCGATCTCGTCGAAGAGGATGACCGAGTAGGGGCGCCGCTTCACGCGCTCCACGAGCTGGCCGCCCTCCTCGAAGCCCACGTACCCCGGCGGCGAGCCGATCATCTTCGCCACCGAGTGCTTCTCCATGTACTCGCTCATGTCGAGGCGGATGAGCGAGCGCTCGTCCCCGAACAGGAACTCGCTCAGGGTCTTGGCGGCCTCCGTCTTGCCCACGCCCGTGGGGCCGAGGAAGATGAAGGACCCGATGGGCCGGTAGGGGTTCTTGATCCCCGCGCGGGAGCGCCGGATGGCGCGCGCGAGGGCCGAGAGCGCCTTGTCCTGCCCGATGACGCGGCGGTGCAGGTGCTCCTCGAGGCGGAGAAACTTCTCACGCTCGTCCTCGCGGATGGCCGTCACGGGGACGCCCGTCCAGAGGGCCACCACCTCCTCCACGCGGGCGCGGTTCACCACGGGAGTCTCCTGCTCCTGGCCCTCGGCCCGGGCGCCGCGCAACTGGGCCGCGATCTTCGCTTTGGCGCCGGCCTCGTCGATGACGTCGATGGCCTTGTCCGGGAGGTAGCGGTCCGTGATATAGCGGTTGCTCAGCATGACCGCGTGGCGGAGCGCTTCGGGGTTGTAACGCACCCCGTGGTAGGACTCGTACTTGGGGCGGAGCCCCTCGAGGATGCCGAGGGTGTGCTCCTCGTCCGGCGGCAGGACCTTCACCGGTTGGAAGCGGCGGACGAGGGAGCGGTCCTTCTCGATGTGCCGCTTGTAGTCCCGGAACGTGGACGTGCCGATGCACTGCACCGTGCCGCGGCTCAGGGCGGGCTTGAGGATGCTCGCCGCGTCGAGGGAGCCCTCGGCGCTCCCCGCGCCCACCAGCGTGTGGATCTCGTCCACGAAGAGGATGACGGAGCCGTCCTCGGCCACCTCCTTGAGGATGCCCTTGAGGCGCTCCTCAAACTGGCCGCGGTACTTGGTCCCGGCGATGACGAGGGAGAGGTCCAGGGCGAGGATGCGCTTGTGGGCGAGGGAGTCGGGCACCTGGCCCGAGGCCACGCGCTGGGCCAGGCCCTCGATGAGGGCCGTCTTGCCGACCCCGGGCTCGCCGAGGAGGATGGGGTTGTTCTTGTGGCGGCGGGCCAGGATCTGGACCACGCGCTCGAGCTCCTCGTCGCGCCCCACCAGGGGGTCGAAGGCGCCCTCGGCGGCCATGGCCGTGAAGTCCTGCGTGAACTCGTCGAGGACCGGCTTCCCCTCCTTGCGCTTCTCGAAAGCCTGGCGCTTGAGGGAGAGGACCACGCGCTCCCTCGCGGTGGGGAGGGTCACGCCGTGCTCGCTCAGGAGGCGCCCCGCGGCCGAGCCCTCCAGCCTGAGGAGGCCGAGGAAGAGGTGCTCAGGGGCGATGCGGAGGGCCGAGAGGCGCTCCGCCTCCTCGGGGGCGTACTTCTCGAGCAGGAGCCGGACGTCCCGCGACCACGTCGGGGGGGCGAGGGGCGTCGGGCCCGCCTCGCCGGAGGGCCTGAGCTCGAGCTCCTGACGGACCTCGTCCGCGGAAAGGTGGGCCTTGGAGAAGATCTCCGCGAGGACGGGGGTGTCCGACAGGGCCAGCCCCAGCAGGACGTGTTCGGTGTCAGAGACGGCGCTGCCGGCCTGGTGCGCTTCGTACCGGGCAAAATAGAGGACACGCCGTGCCTGCTCGGTGTACTTCTCGCTCATCCGAGCTCCCTAAACCGCACGAGTATACCATCCCGGCCCCGGGCTGTCACCCCGAACGGACCCCTCCGGAGCCTCACCCGACGCGCCCCTCGCTGAGGCGGACCGTGCGGTCGCAGGCCCCCGCCAGGGCCATGTTGTGGGTGGCCATGAGGACCGTGAGGCGGTGGGTGGCGCGGAGGCCCAGGAGGAGGTCGAAGGCGTGGGCGGCGGTGTCCTCGTCGAGGTTGCCCGTGGGCTCGTCGGCGAGGAGGACCCGGGGGCCGTTCATGAGCGCCCGGGCGATGGCCACGCGCTGCTGCTCCCCGCCGGAGAGCTTGGCCGGCGTGTGGGAGGCCCGGGAGGCCACGCCCACCTCCTCCAGGAGCCTCAGGGCGCGGGCCCGCGCCTTGGCGCCCTCCCCCATGATGACCGCGGGGAGCATGACGTTCTCGAGGGCCGTGAACTCCGGGAGGAGGAAGTGGAACTGGTAGACCACGCCCACCATGCGACGGCGGAAGCGGTCGAGGGCCTGACCCCGCAGGGCCGTCACGTTTTCCCCGCCCACCTCGAGGTGCCCGCCGTCCGGGCGGTCGAGCCCCGCCACGAGGTGGAGGAGGGTGCTCTTGCCCACGCCGGAGGGCCCGACGAGGGCCACCATCTCGCCCTCGGCGGCCTCCAGGCTCACGCCGCGCAGGACGTGCAGGGGTCCGTCGGGCGTGGCGTAGCTCTTGGTCACGTCGCGCACCGAGAGCATGGTCGGGGTCGTCCCGGGGCCGGGGGGAGGGTTACTCATAGCGGAGCGCCTCAACGGGGTCGAGCCGGGCGGCCCGGTAGGCGGGGTAGAGCGTGGCGAGGAAGGAGACCGCCATGGCGAAGGCGCATACCCAGGCCACCTGCCCCGCGGAGGTCATAAAGGGCACGAAGGGCAGGGGGTAGACGTCGAGGGAGAGGGGGATGGCGTGGGTCCGGTCGAGCACCTTGCACGCCGCCACGCCGACGGCGGCGCCCAGGGTCGTGCCCACCGCGCCGATGACCACGCCCTGGAAGAGGAAGATCCTCAGGATGTCCGCGGGCGAGGCGCCCATGCTCCGCAGGATGCCGATGTCGCGCACCTTCTCCATGACCATGAGGATGAGGGTGGAGACGATGTTGAGCGCGGCCACCATGACGATGAGGCCGATGGCGAGGAAGAGGAGGACCCTCTCCATCCGCAGGGCCTTGAAGAACTCGGCGTTGGACCCGATGAGGTCGAGGACGCGGTAGCTCGGCCCCAGAGTTTTCTGGAGGTCCAGCCGGCAGGGCGTCAGGTCGCGCCCGTCCTTAAGCCGCACCTGGATGGCGCTCACCGCGCCCGGCCCCGTGTAGAGGCGCTGGGCCAGGGGCAGGGCGACGTAGACGAACTCCGTGTCGTACAGGTAGTAGCCCGTGCGGAGGATCCCGACGACCCGCAGCGGCACGAGCTTGGGCAGGTTGCCGAAGGGCGACAGCGTGACGCGCGGGGCCAGGAGCTGGATCGTGTCTCCCTCCATCACGCCGAGGGAGCGCGCGAGCTCGGCCCCGATCACCGCCGTGCCCTCGCCCTGGATCACGTCCGTCGAGGGCAGCGTGCCCTCCACGTAAGGCTGGAGGTCGACCACCGCGGACTGGGTGGCCGGGTCGATCCCCAGGACCTTGGCCACCGTGCCCGTGCGGCTCGTGGGGCCCACCACGAGCGCCGTGCCCAGGACGATGGGCGTGTAGGCCTTCACGCGGGGGTCGGCGTCGAGCACGCGCCGCACCGCGCCGGCCTCGTCCTGGTCGAGGCCCTGCGGCCCGGTGAGGATGTTGAGGTGCGCGTTGAGGAGCTGGATCTTCTCCTGGATGCGCGTCGTGAAGCCCGTGGAGATGGCGAGCGCGATGACGAGCGCCATGACGCCCACGGCCACGCCGAGCGTGGAGATGATTGTGATCAGCGAGATGAAGGCCTGCCGCCGGCGCGCCACGAGGTAGCGGCGCCCGACGAAGAGGACCACGCTCATGAGCCCTGGGCGTCGGCGCGGGGCTTGAGGAGCGGGAAGAGGACCACGTCGCGGATGGAGGCCGTGCCCGTCAGGAGCATGGCGAGGCGGTCCATGCCGAGGCCCTCCCCCGCCGTGGGGGGCAGGCCGTACTCGAGGGTCTGGCAGTAGTCCTCGTCGTAGGGCATGGCCTCGTCGTCGCCGCCGGCCTTCTCCTTCACCTGCTCGATGAAGCGGGCGCGCTGGTCGTCGGGGTCGTTGAGCTCGGAGAAGCCGTTGGCGAGCTCCATCCCCGCGACGAACAGCTCGAAGCGGTCCACCGTGTCGTCGCTCCCCGGCTTGCGCCGCGAGAGGGGCGACACCTCGAGCGGGTAGTCGTAGACGAAGGTGGGCTCCCAGAGGTTCGGCGTCACGAGGGCGTCGCACGCCTCCACGAGGAACTTCTCGGGCGTGTTGGACTTGGGCACGCTCATGTCGAGCTTCTTCGCCCACTCGGCGCGGCCTTCGGCGGTGAGCCACGCGCCCTCGGGGACGCCGCGCTCGGCGAGCGCGGCCTTGGCCGCCTCGCGCAGACTCAGGCGCCGGAAGGGCGGCGCGAAGGAGAGGGGCCGGCCCTCGTAGGCCACCTCGAGGCCGCCCGTGGTCCGCTGGGCGGTGTGCACGAGGAGGCGCTCGGTGAAATCCATGAGGTCGCTCGCGCAGGCGAAGGCCCGGTAGAACTCCATCATGGTGAACTCGGGGTTGTGCTTGGTGTCGATCCCCTCGTTCCGGAAGTTGCGGTTGATCTCGAAGACGCGCGGCATGCCGCCCACCACGAGGCGCTTGAGGTAGAGCTCGGGCGCGATGCGGAGGAAGAGCTCGCAGTCCAGCGCGTTGTGGTGCGTCGCGAAGGGACGCGCCGCGGCGCCGCCCGCGATGGGGTGGAGCATGGGCGTCTCCACCTCCTCGAAGCCGTCGGCGACCATGAACTCCCGCACCGCCGCGGTCATCCGCGAACGGCCCCGGAAGCGCTCCACGGACTCGGGGTTCATGATGAGGTCCAGGTGGCGCTGGCGGTAGCGCTGCTCCACGTCGGCCAGGCCGTGCCACTTCTCGGGCAGGGGGCGGAAGCACTTCCTCAGCGGCAGGTAGGAGGCCACCCTCACCGTGAGCTCACCGGTCTTGGTGCGCGTGAGGGTCCCCTCGGCGCCGATCCAGTCGCCCAGGTCGAGGAGGGAGAGCCTGGCGTAGGCCGCCTCGTCCGCGCCGCGCTCGAAGAGGAGCTGGAGGCGGGCGCCCCCCGCCGCCACGTGGGCGAAGGTGAGCTTGCCCATCTTGCGCAGGGCCAGGAGGCGCCCCGCTACCCGGACCGTCCCGGGGTTCGCGTTGAGGGCCTCGGCGGAGGCGTCCTTGTGGGATTCGCAGAGCTCGGCGAGGGAGGCGGTGGTCTCGAAGCGGTCGGGGCTGGAGCCGGGGAACGCCTCAGCCCACTGCTGGAGTTTGGCGCGTCGTTGGGCGATGAGCTCGTCTTCCAAGAAGGTCTCCTTTTCCTCTGGGACCGTAAAGCGGAATCATACCACAAAGCCTTGACTTTGTGGAGGTTGGACGGGTGAACGCGGGAGGTAAGACGGGAGACGTTAGACGCCCGACGAAAGACACCAGACGCGAGACGCCGGGCGGTAGAACCAAGTCCTCCGGCGATGCGGGACCCGCAGGGTACGGGGGAAAAAAACTGGCGCGCCAAAATGGCGCGCCAGTTTGGCCCTTCTCGGAAAGGGAGGTCAGTCGGCCCGGAAGTAGAGGTACGTGCCGCCCTGGCCGTCCTGGATGTAGATGCTCACGGGGTCGCCCGGCTTCACGCCGGCGCTGGCCTTGCGGTAGTCGTCCACGCTCTTGATCGTCTGGCCGTTGAGCTCGGAGATGATCAGGCCCTCGCGGATGCCCTTGGCGTATGCGTTGGACTTGGGCTCCACGCTCACCACCACCACGCCCGTGATCTCCTGCGGGATGCGGTACATCTGACGGACCTGAGCGGTGAGGTTCTGGACCTTGATGCCGAGCTTGGTCTCGTTGGCGTCCTCGTTCTTGCCGCCCTGGCCGGGCTCCTCGCCGTTCATGGCCTTGGCGCGGTCGCCCAGGGTCACCTTGACGGTCTTCTTCTCGCCCCCGCGGAGGACGAGGAGGTTGACGGCGCGGCCCGGCGGATAGCCGGCGATCTTGTGCACGAGCTCCTGGCTGCCCTTGAGCTCGGTGCCGTCCACCTCGAGGATGATGTCGCCCTTCTGGAGGCCGGCCTTCGACGAGGGGGAGTTCTCCTCCACCCGCTGCACGAGGGCGCCGCCCTTCACGTCCACGCCGAACTTGCTCTTGTAGTAGCTCTTGGCGTCGGGGTCCACGGAGGCCACGGAGACGCCGAGCCAGCCGCGGGACACCTTGCCCGAGGTCTTGAGCTGGTCGATCTCGCCGCGCACGAGGTTGATGGGGATGGCGAAGCCGATGCCTTCGACCATGCGCCCCATGTAGTCGTTGCGGGTGATGGCGGTGTTGATGCCGACGGCCTCGCCCCGCGCGTTCACGAGCGGGCCGCCCGAGTTGCCGAAGTTGATGGCCGCGTCGGTCTGGATGAAGTCGTCGAGGGAGCTGCTCGAGATGCGGCGGCCCTTGGCGGAGATTACGCCCACGGTGACGGTGTGGTTGTAGTTGAGCGGGTTGCCCACGGCCATGACCCAGTCGCCCTGGCGGATGGCGTCGCTGTCTCCGAGGGGCAGGGTGGGCAGGCCCGAGGCCTCCACCTTCAGGAGCGCCACGTCGGTCTCCTTGTCGGTGCCCACGATCTTGGCGGGGAACTCGCGGTCGTCGTTCAGCTTCACCGTCACCTTGGTGGCGTCGTCCACCACGTGGTTGTTGGTGAGGATGTAGCCGTCGGTGCTGATGATGAAGCCCGAGCCGCCGGCCTCCTGGACGGGCTTCTGGCCGCGGGGTGCGCCGGGGACGTTCGGATGGGGCATGCCGAAGAAGAACTCGAAGGGATCGGGCATGTTGTTGGGACCCTGGTCGGGGCCCTGGTCCTCGCCCTCGCCCTTTCCGCCGACGCTGATCGCGGTGATGCCTACCACGGCGGGGTTCACCTTCTCGGCGATGTCGGCGAAGCTCGGCGCGCCCGGCGCGGACACGGCGGCGCCGGAGACGGCCGCGGGGGCCGAGGCCGTTACGGCGCGGGCGGTGGGCGAGCTGACGTTCCTGAGCTGCGCCAGGCCGAAGCCGGCCAGGACAAGCAGGCAGCCGAAGCCGGCGAGCATCATCCATTTCGCGATCTTCATGAGGTGCTCCTTTCTTCATCTTGGGTGCGGTACTCGTTGAGTTTGCGATGCAGGGTGCGGACCCCGATCCCGAGGATCCGGGCCGCCTGGGTCTTGTTCCCCCCCGTCTCCTGGAGCGCTCGGTAGA
The DNA here is from genome assembly GCA_037440125.1 of Acidobacteriota bacterium. Lineage (GTDB taxonomy): Bacteria > Acidobacteriota > UBA4820 > UBA4820 > DSQY01 > JAKAJA01. Next base: position 28,628 of record JBBIUU010000003.1, on the reverse strand, counting down.
TGGCCTGGCGCTCCATCTCGTCGAGGGCCTGGACCGGGTCCGCGGCCGCGGAGAGGCGCAGGGGCGCAGGCGCCCCCGCGATCTGGGCCGCCGCGGGCTGGAGGGTTCCCGCCTTGAAGTCGTAGGGGAGGTGGGCCACGCGGAGCTCCTCCTCGGTGCAGAAGATGACCATGCGCTCCACGAGGTTGCGGAGCTCGCGGACGTTACCTGGCCACGGGTATGCGGCGAGCAGTCGGAGGACCTCCGGCGAGACGCCCTGGATATCCTTCCCGTGCTCGCGGTCGAACTGCGAGATGAAGGCCTGCACGAGGAGGGGGATGTCCTCGAGGCGCTCGCGGAGCGGCGGGATGCGCAGCTCCACGACCTTCAGCCGGTACATGAGGTCCTCGCGGAACTTCCCCTCCGCCACCATCTGGAGGAGGTCCCGGTGCGTGGCCGCCACGATGCGCACGTCCACGTGGATGGGCTGCGTCCCGCCGACGCGCGTCACGACGCGCTCCTCGAGGACGCGCAGGAGCTTGGCCTGGAGGTCCAGGGAGAGCTCGCCGATCTCGTCCAGGAAGAGGGTGCCGCCGGTGGCCTGCTCGAACTTGCCGGGGTGCGCCTTCTCGGCGCCCGTGAAGCTGCCGCGCTCGTGGCCGAAGAGCTCGCTCTCGATGAGGTTGGCCGGGATGGCCGCGCAGTTGATGGGGAGGAAGCGGCTCCGCTTGCGGTCCGAGTTCTGGTGGATGGCGTTGGCGATGAGCTCCTTGCCCGTGCCCGACTCGCCCTGGATGAGGACCGTCACCTTGGTCGGGGCGGCCATCCTCACCTGCTGGAAGAGCTCGCGCATGGGGCGGGAGTTGCCGATGATGTGCTCGAAACCGAAGCGCTCGTCCAGCCTGGCCTTGAGCTCGTCCACCTCGTTCTTGAGGCGGCGCTTCTCCACGAGGGCCTGGACGCGGCGCCGCAGCTCGTAGAGATCCACGGGCTTGGCGAGGTAGTCGTCGGCCCCCACCTTCATGGCCTGGACGGCCGATTCCACGGAGCCGAAGGCCGTGATGAGGAGCACGCCCACGGAGGGCTCGCTCTCCTTCACGCGCTTGAGGACCTCCATGCCGTCCATCCCGGGCATGCGGAGGTCCGTCAGGACGAGGTCGATGTCGCCCCGCGCGGCGAAGTACGCCATGCCGTCGCGGGGGTTCTGGAACCCCTTGACCTCGTAGCCCACCTTCTCGAGCGCCTTGGTGAGGCTGCGGAGGTTCTCAGCCTCGTCTTCGAAGATTAGAACCGAACCCTGCGCCATAATGGCACGCCTCCCTGCCAGAATATACAAGAGAAGCAAAGGAAGTGCCAGGAAGATGGAGCCGGAGAGCTGGGGAGC
>JBBIUU010000003.1:9753-27165 GCA_037440125.1 Acidobacteriota bacterium | reverse complement strand
CTAGATGAACCCCCTGCACTTGGGCGAGCCGCACGCGCAGGGGTGTGTGGGCCCCTCGCCGAAGTCGTAGTCGTAGGTGACCTCCTCGCCGGCGGCGATGTCGCGCAGGGCCACAATGAACGCGCTGCGCCCCTCGCCGCGAACTTCGCTGTTGGGGTCGCAGGAGTGGTTCACGTACTTCCCGGGCTGGTCCACGCCGCTCGCGTCGATGTAGAGGTCGTCGTCCACGTACAGGACGTAAGGGCTGTAGCGGGGCGAGCCTTGGACGTCGCGGCGCTTGGCCTCGGCGAGGTCGATGTACTCGCCCACGTAGTCCACGATCCAGTCGCCCGCCGCGATGGGGCGCACGGCGTAGCAGCCCAGTCCGTGGATAGGAGACTCCTTCACCTCGATGGGGGGGGCGTCCATGCGGCCTACTTGAGGAGGCCCTGGAGGGCCGCCCAGTTGATCTTCTCGAGGATGGCCTTGGTGCGCGCGGGGTCGGCCTCCACGGTGACCCTCACGGTGACGATCTTGCAGGACGGGCCGGAGAGCGGCGGGACCTGGAAGCGCGTGCTGGAGCCGTCCTTCGAGATTTGCCAGGGGCCGAGGAAGACCCACGTCGCCCCGGGGGCGCGGTCCGAACCCTTCACGCGGTAGCCCGTGAGGCCTGGCCCGGCGGGCTCCTGCCCGGTGACCTGGAGGTACTCGTAGCGGGCGTTGACCTCGATGCGGACCTTGGCGTCGGCGTCGCTCGCCTGGCCCTTGGCAGCGGCGTCGAGCATGGGCTTGCTCTTGGCCATCATGGCGTCCTGATAGGCCTTGGATGCCGCCTGCATCTCGGGCTGGAGCTTCTGGATGGCGGCCTGGTCGCCCTTCTGAGAGGCCGCTGTCAGCTTGGCCATGACGTCGTTGAAGCGCTTCTCGGCGGCTTCGGCGCTGGCGTCCGCGGCCTTGTCGGGCTTCACGTTGCCCATGGCCGTCATGGCGTCCGTCTGGGCCTGTTGCTTCTTGCTCCGGTTCTCCCAGGACTGCTCGCAGACGAGCTCCATGGGCCTCGGCGTGTTGCCGCTCAGGAAGCGGGGCGGCTGGGCGTCACTCTTGTGCGAGACGGTCCAGCCGGAGGGCGGCGGGGGGATGGCGCCGCAAAGCACGCCCAGCGTCTTTCCCGCGCACGCGATCTCGCCCGGCGTCGCCTGCCGCGTGTCGCCGTCCGCAAAGGCCGCCGCGCCAACGAGCGCCACCACCGCCACCACCGCCACCGGGAACCAGAGCGCGCGTGTCCTCATGTGCCCCTCCTCAAATCGAGTTTCCGATGAAAGCGGGGTCCGTGGGAAGGGGCAGGCGTGAGGCGTGAGGCGCGAGTTGAAAGACAAGAGAAGAACCCCCGGGGCTCTCGCTCCCGGGGGATGGGGTTCTCATTGGTTGGAACGAGAGCGGTGGCTTTGACTCGCCACTCACGGCTCGCGCCTCGTGCCTGTTTACTTCTTGGCGCCCTTCTTGAGGATGGTGAGCTTGCCGCCGGAGGACTTGGCGCGCGTGGCGCCCTCGTTCTTCTCGCTCAGGGCGAGCTCCCCGCCGGCCATGCCGAGGCCCAGCTCGCGGCCGATGTGCCCGCCGATCTGGATGCGGCCGCCGGTCATCTCCTCGCCGGCGAGGTCCCACGTGAGGTCGCGGATCTCGATGAGGCCGCCCGCCATGCGGTAGCCCGCACTGTAGCCCGCGTTGGCCTGGACTACGATGCGGCCGCCCACCATGGCGTTGCCGATGAAGTCGTGCGCGTTGCGCGCCACGCTGATCTCGCCGCCCACCATCTGGTGCCCGAGGTGGTTCTCGGCGAGGCCCTTGATGACGAGCGTGCCGCCCTTCATGCCGTGGCCCGCGTAGTCCTCGGCGTCGCCCTCGATGGTGAGGGTGCCGGCCTCCATCAGCGCGCCCGCGTAGTTGCCCGCGTCGCCTTTCACGGTGAGGTTCCAGCTCCTGTTGAAGGCGCCGATGCAGTCGGGGCGGTTGTCCCCGAGGACCGAGAGGTCCAGATGCGCGTTGTGCTGCAGGACCTGCTGGGCGGCGGAGAGGAAGAGGCCCGCCTTCTTCGCGAAGGCCATGTGGTCGCGCTCGGGGGCGATGGCCTCGAGGACCTCCTGGAGGTGCTCGAGGCCGAGGGGGCCCTCGCCGACGGCGGCCTTGGCCGCCTCGAAGTCCTTGGTGAGCGACTCGGCGAAGGGAGCGTTCAGGTACCCGTGGAAGCTCTGCTTGATATCCATGGTAGGCCTCTTTCCTAATGCCCCTGCTCCCTCATCAAGAAGCAGCGGACCATCTTCTCCAGGTGTTCTCTCTCTCTCTCCAGCTCTCCGGCTCCCCGGCTCTCCGACTCTATCCTTACGCCGGCGAGTTCCAGGTGCGGCCCGGGTCGCGGAGGTAGGCGTCCATGGCGCGCGCCGCCTCGCGTCCGGCCCGCGTGGCCAGGATGACGGTGGCGGCGCCCGTGATGGCGTCGCCGCCCGCGAAGACCTTGGGCACGGTGGTCATGTAGGTCTCGCGGTTCACTTTGATGACGGAGCCCCAGCGCGTGGCCATCCCCGGGAGCTGGGAGGGGATGAGGACGTTCGGGGTCTGGCCGATGGCCACGACCACGAGGTCGCACTCGATCTCGTACTCGCTGTCCTTGACGGGCACGGGGCGGCGGCGTCCCGAGGAGTCGGGCTCGCCGAGCTCCATCTTCTGCACCACCACGCCGCGCACGAAGCCGTTCTCGTCGCCGAGGTACTTCACGGGGTTGGTGAGGAGGATGAACTTGGCGCCCTCCTCCAGGGAGTGCTCGATCTCCTCGCCGCGCCCGGGCATCTCCTCCCGGCTGCGGCGGTAGACGATGCTCGCCTCCTCGGCGCCGAGGCGCAGGGCGATGCGGACCACGTCAAAGGCCGTGAAGCCCGCGCCCACGACAACCGCCTTCCTGGGCTTGCGCACGGGCGTGCCGGCGGGGTTGTCGCTCCAGGCCTTCATGAGGTTCACGCGGGTGAGGAACTCGTTGGCCGAGAAGATGCCGTTCAGGTTCTCGCCCGGGATGTTCATCATGTTGGGGAAGCCCGCCCCGCTCGCCACGTAGACCGCGTCGTAGGCGTCCATGACCTCCTGCACGGGCATCGTCCTGCCCACCACCACGTTGCACTCGAGGTTCACGCCGAGGCTGCGGACGTAGGCGATCTCCTTCTGCACGATGGCCTTGGGGAGGCGGAACTCGGGGATGCCGTACATGAGAACGCCGCCCGGCTTGTGGAGCGCCTCGAACATGTCCACGCCGTGGCCCATCTTGGCGAGGTCCGCCGCGCAGCTGAGCCCCGCGGGGCCCGAGCCGATGACGGCCACCTTGAAGCCCGTGGCGGGCTTCTTGTGGACGTGCGCGGCCTCGCGGTCCTGGTGGAGGAGCTGCCAGTCGCTCGAGAAGCGCTCGAGGCGGCCGATGGCGATGGGGTTGTGCGCGTTCGTGTCGTTGATGATGCACGCCGCCTCGCAGAGGTTCTCCTGCGGGCAGACGCGTCCGCACACCGAGGGCAGCGCGTTGTACTGGCGGATGTCCTCCGCGGCCTCGCTGAACTTGCCGCGGGCGATGAGCCCGATGAAGGTGGGGATGTCGATGTGCACGGGGCACGCCACCACGCACCGGGGCTTGGGGCACTCGAGGCAGCGCATGGACTCGGCCACCGCCTCGGCGGGGCTGTAGCCCAGGGCCACCTCGTCGTAGTTCGTGATGCGCTTCTCCACGGTCTGGCAGGCGATCTCCAGCCGCTTGTCCTTGCTGCGGGGGCGCTTCTTCTCCCCCTCCTTCACGCCGCCGAGGGCGGCGATGTCGATGGTCTCGGCCATGGGGTCCCCCTACCTGCGGATGTTGTCGAGGTGGAGCTTGCACTCGTGGTTGGCCAGGATCGCCTCGCGCTCCTCGAGGGTGTACACCTTCATGCGGGCGAACATCTCGTCCCAGTTCACGATGTGCGCGTCGAAGTCTGGGCCGTCCACGCACACGAACTTGGACTCCTTGCCGATCTCCACCCGGCAGCCGCCGCACATGCCCGTGCCGTCCACCATGATGGTGTTGAGGGAGACCCACGTGGGGATGCCCCAGGGCTTGGTCAGGTCGGAGACGGCGCGCATCATGACGGGCGGTCCGATGGCGATGACGCGGTCGATGGCGCGGCCGCCGTCGTGCAGCTTGCGGAGGGCGTCGGTGACGAAGCCCTTCTCGCCGTAGGAGCCGTCGTCCGTCGTGACGATGAGTTCGGAGGAGGCGGAACGGAGCTTCTCCTCCCAGAACATGATCTCCTTCTTGCGGTACCCGATCACGGTGACGACCGTGTTGCCCGCCTCCTTCAGGCCCTTGCAGATGGGGTAGATGGGCGCCACGCCGAGGCCGCCGCCCATGACCACCACCGTGCCGAACTTCTCGACGTGGGTGGGCGTGCCGAGGGGCCCGACGACGGCGAAGAGCTCGTCGCCCTCGTTGAACTCCTCGCCGAGCTCGATGGTGGAGCGCCCCACCTCGAGGAACACGATGGTGACCTCGCCCTTCCCGGGGTCCGAGTCCGCGATGGTGAGCGGCACGCGCTCGCTATCTTCGCGGTTCATGACCATGAGGAACTGTCCGGGCTTGTGGGCCTTGGCGATGCGGGGGGCGTGGAGGCCCATCTCCACGACGCCGGGCGCCAGGACCTTCTTACGGGTAATCTTGTACATCGCCGTCCCCTTACTGAGTCGCTCCGACGTCCCCCGGGAATTCGGGCGTGGTAAACTTGACCGCGCCCAAAAATGCGGCGGCATTATAGCGGGCAAAGCGTTCATTTGCAAGTGGAAGCGGGGACGAGAAGAAAATTCGGAGTTCGGAATTCGGAAACGAAGGCGGAAGGCGAAAGACCATAGCCGCAGGAAGAAGGAAAGAGAGACCCCCGTCGTCTCTGCCAGATCACCTGATCACCCGGTCACCCGATCACCTCGTCACCCGATCACCTCGTCACGAACGGGAATGAGAGACCCTGAATGCCCATCATCCATAGCCGACAGCTGAGAGCTGAGAGCTGACAGCCGCCATGCCCGCCACCAAGGGCCGCATCGTCCAGATCATGGGGAAGTACCACCTGGCGTGGGACGGGGAGCGGGTGCGCCCCGCCTTCCCCGGCGGGCGCTTGGCCCTCACGAGCGGCGGCTTCAAGAACCGCGTGGCCGTCGGAGACCGCGTGATTCTCCGGCACGAACCCGACGGCTCGGCCCTCATCGAGGAGGTCCTTCCGCGCAGCAACAAGGTCTCGCGGAAGATGACCTTCACGGGCCGCGAGCACGTGGTGGCCGCCAACGTGGACCTCCTCGTCGTCATGCTCGCGCCCACGCCCTCCATCAACACCGCTCTGCTCGACCGCTACCTCGTGGCGGCCCGCGACCAGGAGATCCCGGTGGCTGCGGTGGTGAACAAGATGGACCTCATGGACGAGGAGGACGTGGCGGAGGTCATGGCGCCCTACGACGCGCTCTCCATCCCGACCTACCGCATGTCGGCCAAGCTCAAGACGGGCCTCGGCCCGTTCCTCGAGGGCATCTCCGGGAAGTGGGCGCTCCTCGTGGGGCACTCGGGCGTGGGGAAGACGACCCTCGTGAACGACCTCGATCCCGAGGGCGCCAAGGCCGTGGGCGAAGTCCACGAGGCCCGCGGCAAGGGGCGGCATACGACTTCGACGGTGGTGGCCCACCGCCTCGCCGGCGACACGATCCTCGTGGACACGGCGGGGATCCGCGAGTTCGCGCTCTGGGAGGTGGACTGGCGCGTCGTGGAGGCGGGGTTCCCCGAGATCTTCCACGAGGCCGAGCTCTGCAGGTTCCCCGACTGCCGCCACTTGAGCGAGCCCGGCTGCGCCGTGAGGCAGGCCGTGGACGAGGAGCGCCTCGATCCCGACCGCTACGCGAGCTACCTCACCCTCCTCGCCGAGGTCGAGCGGAAGGATCGGGAGTAGGAAGGAAGAGTTCGAATTCGGATTTCGGATTTGGGATTTCGGAAATGAAGGGAAGACCGCTCTGAGGCGGCCTCTAGTCCCCAAGCTTCTCCTCGTTGATTCGCCAAGGGCTCCTTGGCTCTATCTTTCCCCAGCTCCCCAGCTCCCCAGCTCCCGAGCTCTCCAGTTCCCCATCTCCCCATCCATCATTCCATTCCTCTTGAACCTCCCGCATCCGCCGTGCCATTCTTGGTCCGTAACGCATGGGGTCGGGGATGTCTAAATCGGTGAAGAGGGCGCCGGAGCTCATCGCTCCATCCGTCGTCACGCGTCTGGTCCATCCTGCGCTGTGCCGCCTCTCGCGGGACGGCTGCGGCTTCGCCGTGGGGGAGCCCTGGCGCGACGGCGACCTCCGCGCCCCCTCCAACCTCAAGGAGGAAGTTCCGGTCCTCCGCTTCGGCCTCGGGCTGTTCACCGCGCTCGCGCTCCTCGAGGCCGAGGGCTGGCCCCTCCGGCCGTCGCCCGGGCGCTGGGCCGTTGCTCCCGACGGGCTGCCGGTCCTGCTCGACGGGCCAGGGGAGGCCGCGTCCGCGTATCCCGCGGAATCGCACGTCGCCCTGCTCCACGGCCTCCTCGCGGGACGGCGGTCGCCCCCGAAGTCTGGGTGGGCGCCGGTGCCCCGCCGTCACGCCCACGCCGCCGGTTGGAACGCGTGGTTCGGCGAGGTCCGCGGCGAGGGTTCGCCCGCGTCCTGTCATCGTTCGCTCCTCGCGCTCTGGGCCTTCGCCGACGCGGCGCGGCTCGCCCCTCAGATGCCCGCCGCGTGGGGCGTGGCCGCACGATGGTCCGTGGCCCTCCCCGCTGGAGGCTTTCACCCATTCGCGGTGGACGGCCCGCACGAGGTTCAGGCCGCGCTCGGCCTGGCGGGCCCCCGGGCCATCGCGGTGAGGCTCGGCGGCGCCCCGCCCTATCCGTACGCGTCGCTCGAACCCGTCGTCGCGGTGCTTCTCGGCGCGGAGGAGGCGAGGGCGTGGATGGGGCGGCACCTCGGGGACGGCGAGGAGGGGCTCGTGAAGGCGCTCGCCACGCTCCTTGCGAAGGGCGACGGCGGTTGGGTGCTCCACCCCGCGTCGGCCCTCGACCGCGCCAGCCGGACGGTCCTCGAGAGGGCCGCCGAGGGCTCGCACGCCTCGGTGATCCTTCTCGAGCACGGCCGGCCTCCTTCCGGCCCGCGCGCTCTCGAGGCAGGTGCAGTCCGCCTCCCCTGGCTGCCGCCGGTGGCCGAGGGCTGGTACCTCGAGCACGCGCGGGCTCTCCTGGGGGAAGACACCCGCGCGATCCTCCGAGCCCTCGAATCGTCGCTGCCGGACCAACCCCGGTGCGGAGGGCCGCTCCTTCCGCCGCTACCCGGAGGATGGCGCCGACCCCCGAGCGGCTACCTCGGACCCAGGACCGGGGGAGGAGGAGGTCCCGATCCGGAGGCCGCCGCCCGGGAGGGTCGCCTGGCGGACCTCGTCGCCCACGCCGAACGGCTCGGGGCCGCCGGGGACGAGGCCGGCCGCGAGTTCTGGCACGGGGCCGCGCTCGTGCTCCTGGGCCAGCCGTCGCTGGCGCTCACGCGGTGGACGACCCTCCCGCGGGCGTGGGAGGAGCGGCCGCGACTCGAGCTCTACCGCGCCAGGGCGTACGAACGGATGCACGCCTACCACGAGGCGAGCGCCGCGCTCGCGGAGGCCCGCCGGGCCGGTCTTAGAGAGGAGGATCTCCCCCTCGCGGACATGCTCGACCCCCAGCTCCTCTGGCTCGACGGACGCACGGACGAGGCGAGCCGTCTCCTGACGCGCGTCGTCGAAGGCTGCGGCGATGCGGACCTCCGGGCGCAGGCCCTCTGCCACCTCGCGACGCAGGCCCTCCACGACAACCGGATGGACGAGGCCGTGCGCCACCTCGAACGGGCCCGGGAGGTCATGCCCGGGAACCCGCAGCCGCTGGGCGAGTTCCTCATCGCGCACCGGACGGGCATGGCCCTGCGCAAGGCGGGCGACTTCGCCCGCGCGCTGGAGCACTTCGAGCTCGCGCGCCGCGCTTCCGCTGCCGTGGCGTTCAGGAGCCTCGAGGCGTGGTCCGACTGCGAGAGGGGCACGGTGCTGGGCCAGCTCTTCCGCTTCGAGGAGGCCATGGCGGCCTTCGGAGTGGCGGCAGACGGCGCCTCGGCGCTGGGCATACACGCCCTGGCCTCGGCGGCGCGCTTCAACCTCGCCACGTGCCAGGTGGAGGCGGGGCGGCTCGCCGCCGCCGAGCGGACCTTCGCGGCCTCCCTCGAGGAGGAGGGCGCGGCGCCGCTCGACGAGGCCGCCGGATGGTACTGGATGGGCGCCGTGCGCCAGCGGCGCGGCGATTACCCGGGCGCCCTCGAGGCCGCCGAACGAGGGCTCCGGGCGCTCGAGGGGCTCCAGGACGCCGAGGTGAAGCTGCCGCTCCTCGTCGCGCGCGGCGAGGTTCTCCTCCTGACGGGCCAGCTCCGCAAGCTCGCCTACCTCCTGCGCGAGCTCGAGGGCACCCTCACGCCGCTGAGCGAGCCCAACGATCTCCTCTCGGCGTCCGCGCTCAAGCGCGTCGCCGCATCGAAGGGCGAGGGGAGCTTCACGCCCGCAGACCTCGAGCGCGCGGTGGCGCTCCTGGATCGGGCCTCCCCCTACTTCCGCGCACACTGGCACCTCCTCGCCGCTCAGGCGGAGCCGGAGCGAGCCGAGGAGGAACTTCGCCTCGCGTGGTGCCGGGCGAAGGAAGCGCGGAGCGCGCACCTCGCCTGCCGCGCGCTCTGGGCCCTCGCCGGGCTCGGCGCCCTGCCGGCCCTCGACGCCGAGGACCGGCGCTGGCTCTCGATCTTCATCGCCGACAACCGCGTCCACGGCCCGGAGTCGGGCCTCCTCCGCTTCCTGGGCGAGCCATCCTACATCCCCGAAGCCGGGCCCGCCGACCTGCCCGACGATCTCGCGCTCCTCGCGAGGACCGAAGCGGAGCGGGGCGGCGGGTTCGATTCGATCCTGCTGCGTCTCGGGGCATCGGCCGGCTGCGCCGTGGCGCCCGGCCGTCCGCCGCACTGGTGGGGCGGGGGCACGGCGGAGCAGCGGCGAGCCCTCCTCGCCGCGGCCGGGCTGAAGGGCGAGGCGCCCGGTCCCGGCGGCCGCATCCTCGGGCACCCCGGCCGGGAGGGGACCTGGTTCGGCGTGCTGAGGGCCGGGCAGGGACCTTTCGAGGCCGGCGCCGCGGCGCTCTACCGCGTGTGGGCCGGCCTCGCCGCGCCGCCCGCGCCGGAGGATCCGGCCACGGAGCCCGCCTCGATCCACCCCGCCGTGGCGCGCCGAATCCTCACGCGGTCCCCCGCGATGGCCGCGCTCCTGGGCAAGGTGGAGCGCGCCGCGCCCTTCGCGTTCCCCGTGCTCATCACGGGGGAGGCGGGCTCGGGCAAGGAGGTCTGCGCGAGGGCCATCCACGACGCATCCCCGCGGGCCGGCAAGGCGTGGATCGCGGCCAACTGCGCGAACCTCACGCCGACCCTCGCGGCGAGCCAGCTCTTCGGGCACAGGAAGGGTTCCTTCACGGGCGCCGACCGAGACCACGCGGGGCTCGTCGAGGCCGCGCGCGGCGGCACGCTCTTCCTCGACGAGGTGGGAGACGTTCCGGGCGAGGTCCAACCGTCGCTCCTGCGCTATCTGCAGGACGGCTCCTACACGCCCGTGGGCGAGACCCGTGAGCGGCGCTCCGACGCGCGCGTCGTGGCCGCCACGAACCGCGACCTCGAGCAGGCCGTGGCGTCGGGGCGGTTCCGCGCCGACCTCTACCACCGCCTCTGCGTCATCCCCATCGAGATGCCGCCCTTGAGGCGGAGACCCGAGGACATCCCCCTCCTCTTCGACCACTTCCTCTCGGCGGCGGCGCGAGAGGAGGGCTTCCCCCGGCCCGAGGTGGAGCACGCCGTCCTCACCCGGCTGGCGGCCTACCGCTGGCCCGGCAACGTGCGGGAGCTCCAGAACCTCGCGCGGAGCCTCCTGGTGGAAGCCCACCGGGACGGGGTCGTCCGCGAGGCCCACTTGCCCGAGCGCCTGCGCCGGAACGGGTCTCCCGCGGGGACCTCCCTCGCCGCCCAGATGGAGGCCGCGGAGCGCGCAGCCATCGAGGCCGCCCTCGGGGAGTCGGGCGGCTCACCCGCCGCCGCAGCCAGGCTTCTCGGCATCAGCCGGCAGTCCCTCGCGCAGAAGATGAAGAGGCTGGGGGTGAGGCGGGAGACGTGAGGGGAAAGCGGAATTCGGAAACGAAGGCGAAAGGCACGAGGCCCTTCGTTTCCGTCATTCCAGGCTGCGCCCCCAGCGGGCTCCTGAGCTGGAATCTCGAAATCGTGCGCCTTAAGCAAGACAAGCGGGGCGCGGCCACCGTTCGGCCGCGCCCCGCTCGCTTCTGTTTCGGACACGTCTCAGGACCCGGATCCTTTTCCGAAATCCGAATTCCCAATTCCGAATTTTACTTCTTCTGCTTCTTCTTCCCGTCCTTCCCGACGAGGCGGATGGTCTCGCGGGCGATCATGAGCTCCTCGTTGGTGGGCACCACCATGACGGTGACCTTGCTCTTGTCGGAGCTGATGATGCGCTCCCTGGGCCCGCCGGCGTTTCGCTTGGTGTCGAGCTCGATGCCGAGGTACTCCATGCCCGAGCACACCACCTCGCGCACGAGCGCGTCGTTCTCGCCGATGCCCGCGGTGAAGACGAGGACGTCGAGGCCGCCCATGCCCGCGGCGTAGGTGCCGATGTACTTCTTCACGCGGTGGCAGAACATCTTGTGGGCGATGGCCGCGCGCTCGTTGCCGTCCTCCATGGCCTTCTCCACGTCGCGCATGTCGGAGCTCACGCCGGAGACGCCCAGGAGGCCGCTCTTCTTGTTGAGCACGTTCACCACGCCCTCGGCGTTCGTCTTCTCCATCTCGGCGAGGAAGGGCAGGATGGCCGGGTCGATGTCGCCGCTGCGCTGGCCCATCATGAGCCCGTTGAGCGGCGTGAGGCCCATGGAGGTCTCCTGGGACTTGCCGTGCTGGACGGCGGTGATGCTGCAGCCGTTCCCCAGGTGGGCCGTGATCATCTTGAGGTTCTTGAGCGGCTTGCCGAGCATGTCCGCGGCGTACTGCGCCACGTACTGGTGCGAGGTGCCGTGGAAGCCGTAGCGGCGCACGCCGTACTTCTCGTAGTACTCGTAGGGGATGGCGTAGAGGTAGACGTACTTCGGCATGGTCTGGTGGAACGCCGTGTCGAAGACGGCCACCTGAGGCACCGTGGGGCAGAGGCGCTGGCACGCCTGGATGCCCATGAGGTTGAGCGGGTTGTGGAGGGGCGCGAACTGCACGCAGTCCTTGATGGCGTCCATGACGGGTTCGTCGATGACCACCGAGTCGCTGAACTTCTCGCCCCCGTGCACCACGCGGTGCCCGATGGCGGCGATCTCGTCCACGCTCTCGATGGCGCCGTACTCGCTGTCGCGCAGGGCGGCGATCATGTCCTCGACGGCCACGGTGTGGTTCGGGATGCCCGAGCGGATGGTGATCTTCCCACGGCCGATGCTGTCGTGCTTGAGGTTGGCGCCGTCGGTGCCGATGCGGTCCACCATGCCCTTGGCGACGATGGCCTCGGTGTCCATGTCGAAGAGCTGGTACTTGAGGGAGGAGCTTCCGCAGTTCACGGTGAGGGTCTTCATCTGGTTCTCCTTGCGTGGTTCGAGCTTCCGCGGCGTCTCTCTGTAAGCGTTAGACGTTAGACGTTAGACGTTAGACGTTAGACGTCAGACGATGGACATGAGATCGCGCGCCACGGGGGCGCACGTCTCACATCTCACATCTCACATCTCACGTCTCACGTCTCACGTCTCACATTTCACCTTTCATCACCCAATGGCCTGCGCGGCGGTGAGCGTGGCCACGTCGACGATGTCCTGGACGCTGCACCCGCGGCTCAGGTCGTTGGCGGGTCTGGCGAGGCCCTGCAGCACGGGGCCGATGGCCTGCGCGCCGCCGAGGCGCTCGACGGCCTTGTAGCAGATGTTCCCCGCGTTCAGGTCGGGGAACACGAGCACGTTGGCCTGTCCCGCCACGGGGCTGCCGGCGGCCTTGCGCTGGCCGATCGCCGGGATGAGAGCGGCGTCGAGCTGCATCTCGCCGTCCACCGCGAGGTCGGGGCGGCGCTCCTTCACGATGGCGAGGGCCTTGAAGATCTTGTCGAGGTTCTCGTGCTTGGCGCTCCCCTTGGTGGAGAAGGCAAGCAACGCCACCTTGGGCTCCATGTCGCAGAAGGCCTTGGCGCTCGCCGCGGAGGCGATGGCGATGTCTGCGAGCTGGCTCTCGTCGGGGAAGGGCAGGACGGCGCAGTCGGCGAAGATCATGAGGCCGTTGGTGCCGAAGGCCGGGTTCGGGTGGACCATGATGAAGCAGCTGCTCAGGGTCTTGATGCCGGGCGCCGTGCCCAGGATGTGGAGGGCGGCCTTGAGGACGAGGCCCGTGGTGTTGAAGGCGCCGCTCACGCAGCCGTCGGCGAGGCCCTTGCGCACCATCATGTCGCCGAAGAAGACGTTGTCGCGCACCGCGGCCGCGGCCTCCTCCTCCTTCATGCCCTTGGCCTTGCGCAGGGCGTAGTACTCGGCGGCGAACCCGTCGAGGAGGGGCGACGCCGTGTGGTCGAGGACGTGGACCTTCTGGAGGGAGGAGCGGTCCTTGCCCAGGGCCTCCTCCACCTGCTTGTCGGTGGCGAGGAGGGTCACCTCGGCGAGGCCCTCGGCGGCGGCCTGGGCGGCGGCGCGGATCATGCGCGGGTCCATGCCCTCGCTCAGGACGATGCGCTTCCTGTCGGCTTTCACTTTCTCGCGGATACGATCCATGACGTGCATGGCGGACCTCCGGTGCCGCGCCCCGGGAGTACGATCGGGCCCCGGCGGCGCGGAGAACAGAACGGGTTGTCGCGTCGCTTTCCCCCCACAGGAACGGACGCAGGGCCGTCTCTCCCGGCCCAAGGGAAGGAGTGTACTACCGTGGGAGTGTCCCGGAGCGGTTCGCAAAGGTCGCCCAGAGGCCACTGGGGGGAATGACGCAGTTCAGATACGCCTGCAGGCACTTCGTACAGACTCACTCACATGGGATGACCGGCTTCCCCGGTGGCCAAGGGCGGCGGCGCCCTGTGGGCGCCGCTTGCGTCCCCATCAGGCCGGCTTCGGGAATCAAGCTTCCCACGTCGTCCTGCCCGGGGCCGCCGCTGGCCTGCAGCCAGCCGCCCTTGGCGCACGATGGCAAAGGCTCCCAACCCCTTTTTCGACCACGCGCCGACGGCGCCGGACCTTCTGCTGTGTCAGGCTTCGCGGCCTGGGGCGCTCCAAGTACACCAGTACGTGTCGGCCCCTGCCCGCTCGCCTTCCTTAGCATTAGGCCCACCGGCGTCGGGACGCCGCGTTCCGGCAAAAGGATGCCGGAACGCGAACTCTTGTCCAGCGAGTTGAGAAGCTCGGGTGGCCGCTATAAGAACATCCGATAGGCTTGTCCAGTCGCAACTATGGAATGCCGCCGCGATGACCGCAGCGGCGCGAAAGGCCGATTCCGGGCGCGCTCCGCTTGCCGGAATGACGGCTCGAAGATTCCTGGGGCCATCCGCCCTGTCATTCTGGCAACCGGAGGGAGTCCAGAATCATCCTTGCCCTCGCCGCCGTGTCACCCTGTCCCCTCGTCATTCCAGGCTGAGCCCCATCGGGTTTCTGAGTTGGAATCCCGGCGGTGCCCGGCCGGGTTAAGCTATACTTCTGCGCTCGGAGGGTAATCCGTGGACGAAGGGCGTTGGGTCTGGGTGGGTGGCGAGGCGGAGCCGGTGGCCCCGGCAGACGCGCGCATCCCCGCGACCGAGCACGCCTACCTCTACGGCAGCGGCCTCTATGAGACCCTCCGCACGTATCACGCCCGCCCCTTCGCCCTCGACGCCCACCTGCACCGTCTCGCGTCGGGCGCCGCCCGCCTCGGCTGGGGCGACCTGCCCCTCGGGGCCATAGCGGACGCCTTCGTCCGGCTGGCGGCGAAGCGGGCACCGGAGGAGTCCTACCTTCGCGTGGCCGTGGGGCCGGGCCTGCAGTTCCCCGGCTGGAACGAGCCCATCCACGGGCCCGTCCGCTGGTGCGCCTACGCCGGCCCCCTCGCGCCCTACATGGCCGCGGCCTACGAGCGGGGCGTGCGGTGCATCCTCTCGAAGCGGCCCCGGTGGAACCCCGGCGGGTTCGCGCCCGCCGTGAAGTTTGCGGCGAACCCCGAGCTCCTGATGGCGAAGCGGGAGGCCGACGCCGCGGGAGCCTACGAGGCCCTCCTCCTGAACCCCGAGGGGCCCCTCGCGGAGGGCTCGAGCTCGAGCGTCTTCCTCGTGAAGGGGCGCCGGGTCATCACGCCCGACCTCGCCTCGGGGATCCTCGACGGCGTCACGCGCGCCTGCGTGCTCCAACTCTGCGCCAAGGCGGGGCTGGCCTCCGAGGAGCGCCCCGTGGCGCCCGGAGAACTGTTCGACGCGGAGGAGGTCTTCCTGACCTCCACGCTGAAGGAAGTGGTCCCCGTGGTGAGCCTGGACGGCCGTCCCATCGGCACCGGCGCCCCCGGGGTCATCGCGGACCGCCTCCTGGGACTCTTCCAGGAGCTGGCCCTGGAATCCACGCGAGGAGACTGACCGTGCGCAGAGCCACCGTCGCCGCGACCCTGATCGTCCTCATCCTCACCCTCGGCCTCGCGGCGTGGGCCCAGCCCGGCGGCGAAGACCGGGAGCCCACCCCGCCCGACCTCCACTACAAGGTGGCGGCCTCGCCCTCGCCTCTGAACGCCCCGGGTAAGGGGAGCGTGATCGTCGACATCGAGGTGCCCACGGGGTTCCACATCTTCTCCGACGACACGCTCACGCTGAAGATGCCGGAGCTGAAGGGCGTCGCCTGGGGCAAGCCCGTCGCGCCCAAGGGCGAGATGGTGGAGGACCGCCCCGTCCTGAAGGGGACCGTGCGGGTGCAGGTCCCCGTGGAGCTCACCGCCGGCACAGCCTCGCCGCTGAAGGGCACGATCCAGGTCGGGTGGCAGGCGTGCCAGGAGTTCGGCGACAAGGTCTGCTTCCTGCCGCTGAGGGACCCCGTGGCGCTCGACGTGGCCGTGAAAGCCGGACCCGCGCTCGCCGCCGAACCGGCCCCCTCGGCGCCCGCGCTCGAGCCGCAGGCGGTCAATCCTCAACCCACCGAGCCTGCCGGTGAGGGCTTCGTGCCCATGCCCGCCAAGGGCGAAAAGATGCCCGCCGCTGCCGATGAAGGCTACGAGGCCCGCTTCAAGCGCGCCGCGAAGGAGAACGTCCCCCTCGCCCTCCTTTTCGCGTTCCTCTTCGGCGTCCTGAGCAGCCTCACGCCCTGCGTCTATCCCGTCATCCCCATCACCGTCGCGTACATCGGGTCGCGCTCCGAGGGGAAGGGCCGCTCCGCGGGCTTCCTCCTGTCCCTCGCGTTCGTGGGGGGGCTCGCCATCGTCTACGCGGTCCTGGGCGCCGTCTCGGCTACGGCGGGCCAGGCCTTCGGCTCGCTCACGCAGACGCCCTGGGTGGGCCTGCCCATCGCCGCGCTCTTCTTCGTCCTCAGCCTGAGCATGTTCAACCTCTTCGAGTTCAAGATGCCCGCGGCCTTCACGAACCGCATCGAGATGACGAAGCAGAAGGGGAAGGGCCACGGCTTCTTCGGGGCCTTCCTCATCGGCGCGCTCTCCGGCCTCGTGGCGAGCCCGTGTATCGGGCCCCTCGTCCTCGCCATCCTCGTGGTCGTGGCGGCCACGGGCTCGGTGGCCCTCGGCTTCCTCTACCTCTTCGTCTACGCCCTCGGCATGGGCGTGCTCTTCGTCGTCATCGGCACCTTCGCGGGCGCCCTCGCCTCGCTCCCCAAGAGCGGCGGCTGGATGGACGGCGTGCGCATCCTCTTCGGCGCGCTCATCCTCGGCGCGGCCTTCTACTTCGCGGGGCTCTACCTCCCCAAGACGACCTTCCTCGTGGTGGGGCTCGTGGGCCTGTGGGCGGTGGTCCTCTTCCTCCTCTTCGGCGCGAAGCGGCACTTCTTCAGCGTGCCCATTCGCGTGGCGGGGATCCTCCTCTGCGCGCTGGCCTTCGTCGCCATCCTGCCCACGCTGCCCTCCATGGCGAAGGCGGCCGAGGGCGGCGTGGCGTGGGAGAGCTCCCTCGAGGCGGGCCTCGCGGCGGCGAAGGCCCAGGGCAAGCCTGCCCTCGTGGACATGCGCGCCGACTGGTGCGTGGCGTGCGTGGAGCTCGAGAAGAAGACCTGGCCCGACGCGGCGGTCCAGAAGTGGCTCGGCACCGTGGTGCCCGTGCGCCTCGACATGACCAAGAACACCGACGCGGACCAGGCCGTCATGCAGAAGTACGGCGTGAGGGGCCTGCCCACGGTGCTCCTGATCTCGCCGGAGGGCGAGGTGCTCAAGGGCTTCGTGGGTTTCAAATCACCCGAGGCGGTGCTGGCGTGGGCGGGGGCGGAGAAGAAGTAAATTCGCCGCAGACTTAGGAAGCCGTTCTCTCCCCCTCGCCCTTCCGTCTTTCTGGCGAGCCAGGCGAGTCAAGGATTGTCTTCCTCCGCTCCCGGTTCCCCGCTCCCCGCTCCCGCCTTGGCGAGCGAAGCCCTGTAGGAGCGGTCTCCTGACCGCGAGGTTTCCCAGCACCAAGGCGCGACTCCCGAGCCGTGACACGTTCTAATACGATCGCAGAGGCACGCAAGAGATCGGCGTCGGGAGACGCCTCCTACACGATCTCCGGGCGTCTTGATCACGCAATCCCCCGATCACCCATTGCGCCGCCCCCGTCCAGCCCCTACCTTATCTCCATCAGAGACTGCGAGGAGACGGACATGCGAATGCTGATCCTGCTGGCCCTCGGCGCTGCGGTGGGCCTTGCCGCGGCGGCGCCGCCCATGACCCTCACGAGCCCCTCGTTCCAGAACGGGGGCGCGATTCCCAAAGCCTTCACGTGCGACGGAGGCAATCGCTCGCCGGCCCTGGCCTGGAGCGGGGTCCCTGCGGGGGCCAAGAGCCTGGTCCTCATCTGTGACGACCCCGACGCGCCGGCTGGCGACTGGGTCCACTGGATCCTCTACGCGCTGGACCCGCGCTCGAAGGGCCTCGGAGAGAACGAGGCCCTCGAGGGCCCGACCCCCGGGAAGAACAGCTGGGGCAAGAGCGCCTGGGGCGGGCCTTGCCCGCCGCCCGGCAAGCCCCACCGTTACTACTTCCGGCTCTACGCCCTCGATGCGTCCCTCCGCCTCAAGCCCGGCGCCGACAAGGCCGCCGTGGAGGCGGCGATGAAGGGGCATGTCCTCGCCCAAGCCGAACTGATGGGGACGTACGGAAGATAAGGCGAAAGGCGAAAGGCGAAAGGCG
>JBBIUU010000003.1:6727-9653 GCA_037440125.1 Acidobacteriota bacterium | reverse complement strand
AAGGCGAAAGGCGAAAGGCGAAAGGCGCAAAGCAAGAGGCCCTTCATTTCCGTCATTCCAGGCTGTGCCCCAAAGGGCTCCTGTGCTGGAATCTCTATGACGGGAGTGTCATGGCGAAGGACGAAAGAAAGTCAGCCCCCCAGGCCGTCATTCTGGCGAGCGCAGCGAGTCCAGAATCCGATTCCGGACAAGCCGGAATGACTCTCACGAAGAGCTAAGCAGCCACTCTCAGCCGTCATTCTGGCGAGCGCAGCGAGTCCAGAATCGTCTCTCCCCTTGTCCCCGCGTTTCGCGATTTGCGTCTCGCGTCTCACGTTTTACGTCTAACGTCTGACGTCTGACGTCTAACCTCTGACTAGAAGTCCATCCCCAGCGGGTTGGCGGGGGCGGTCTCCTCGAGGCCGTGGCCGACGCGGTACTCGCGCTCGAGCTCTTCGACGCGGTAGCGGTCGAGGCCCGTGCGTGCGATGAAGGCGTCCCGCGCCTCGGGGTCCGGGTGCTCGAGGAGCTTGGGGTAGAGGTCGTTGAGGTACTCGCTCTCGGCCTTCACGTCCTCGAGGGCCGCGGCGTAGGCCCCCTCGGGGATGAGGAGGTCCGGGTCCTTCTTGCGCAGCTCGCCCTCCACCTCGCGCTGGAGCAGGCGCACGTGGATGGGGTTGGAGAGGTTGAAGTAGAACTGCTTGAGGCGCGCGCGGATGGCCTCGTTGAGGTGACGCTGGGCGCTCTCGGTCTGAGCGAGCTCGTTCACGCGGGCGGCCGCCTCGGCGTGCGTCCACTCGCCTTTCCCGATCTGCTCGAGGCCGTGGTAGAGCGCCGCCACCTTCCGCCGCCCGAAGGCCAGCGAGTACGGGTTGCGCAGGGCGGGCTCGACGACGAGGCGGTGGAAGAGCCCCGGCTCGATGGCGTCGAGCTCGCGCTTGTTGCCCACGAGGGAGCGCACGCGGTCCTCGGCGACGGTGGCGTGCTCCATGAACCCGAGCTGGTTCACCACGGCCTCAGCGTTGTCGAGGCGGTCGAAGTAGGTCACCACCTGCGAGAAGACCTCGAAGGGCTCGATGTCGCCGCCCTCCGCCGCGCGTTCGTCCAGGACGCGCCCCGTGTCGAGGAGGATCTGCTCGAAGCCGTTGTCGCGGTACTGCTGCGCCTGCTGCTTGTAGCCGAGGAGGCGCACGATCTCGGTGTGGCCGATGACCTCCGTAGGCGGTTTGCTGCTGAGGAAGAGGCCCTCGAAGATCTCCCGCGCGCCGTGCAGGTACTCGCGCTCCTCGCGGTGCACCTCGGGGGCCGTGGGCATGAGGCCGTCGAGGGTGTCGAAGAGGCTGCGCGGGAGGTTGTGCCGCATGGCGAGGTTGCGCAGGGAGTTCAGTCGCGCGAGGGCGCTCGCGTCGGAGCCGTTGAGCATGATGGACAGGAGCACGTCCTTGTACTCGTCCACGATCTGCTTGTTCTGCGCGTCCTTGTAGAGGATGTCGATGGCGATGCGCTCGCGCTGGTACTCCTGGACGCCGAGCTCCTCGCCGAGGGTGTCCACGAACTTCCGCTGGCCCTCGCCCCACTCACGCGTCCTTCGGTAATAGTCGCGGACGAACTGGTGGAACTGCTGGTGGGGGCGGTGCGCCAGGCGCAGGAGGAGGAGCGTGGCGTCGGGCTCGGCGAGCTCCTTGAGGATCTCCGCGCCGAGGTCGCTGTCGGCGCCCTGGCCCGGGAAGTCGCTCCGCTTGAGCACGCGGCCGAGGGTCTTGAGGAGGACCTCCTGCGTGCGCCGTGCCGAGTAGGGCCACGGCGTCTTGATGAGGAAGAAGTAGTTCCCGAGCGCGTTGCCGTCGAGGAAGAGGTTCTCGTAGGACTGCTGCCCCGCGACGCTCGCCGTGAAGGAGAGCCCGCCCATCTCTCCCGTGAAGGCCCCGAACATCACGAGGCGATTGCGCACCTCCTTGTGCCCGAGGTCCTGCAGCGGCATGGGCGAGCCGAACATGTACTCGGAGACCACGCCGCCCGTGCCCGAGAAGGCCAGGCCCTGGGGCGTCAGGCGGAGGTACATGCCAGCGAGGAAGAAGGCCACGGAGAGCCCCGCGTCGCCCTCGCTCACCTCGTAGAAGGGCGCCGGCAGGAGCTTCTCGCCCGCCAGGTTGGCGTAGTAGTCGATCTCGGGCGTGATGGCCCCGTGGACCCGGATGTCCTTGAACACGCCAGCGCACCTCCGGCCTTCCGTCCGTTGTAATGATGCATTTTATCAGAAGTTCGCGGGGCGGATGGGGTGAAACGTGAGACGTGAGATGTGAGACAGGGGCGTAAGGCACAAGGGAGTCGATTTCCATGGGGCAGGCACTCCTGCCTGCCCGCTCTTCGTTATTCTGGCGACCGAACGGAGTCCAGACTCTGCGAGGAGCTTTGTTGGCAGAAACAGGGCGAGATCCTGAGACTGACTTCCCTTCTAAGGTGCCCTCAGGATGACGGCTGAGACCGACTTCCCCGCCAAGGAGTCTTCACAATGACGTTGCCGGAACCCTGCACGCGCCCCCCAACGCCGTCATTCCAGGCTGAGCTCCCAGCGGGTTCCTGTGCTGGAATCTTTGAGGCGCAAGGCACAAGACACCAGACACCAATCACCCAACACCAGTCACACGTCACTCTACTTGTCGCCCGCCTGCTTCTTGGGGTCCTCCGGCGGGGCGGGCTTGGGCTGCACGGGCTTGGCGGCCTTCCCCTCGCCCTTGCTCTGACCCTGACCCTGACCCTGCCCCGGATCCTTCCCCTCGCACTTGTCTCCAGGCGCCTTGTTCTTGCCCTGGGAGGGCGGGCCCGGCGCCTGCTTGGGCTCGCGGGGGTTCTCGCGGACGTGCGGCTCCGAGGGCGTCCGTCCCGGCACCTTGGGAGAAACGGGCGGCGCGGCCGCTCCGCCCTCCTTCCCCGGACGGGGCGTGAC
>JBBIUU010000003.1:0-6627 GCA_037440125.1 Acidobacteriota bacterium | reverse complement strand
GGCGCGAGGGGCACCCAGCACATGACGGGCTGGTCCTCTCCCTCGGGCGTCCAGCCCGGTCCGCCGAAGAAGCCCGCGACGGCGGGCGAGTACACGGGCCGGATCACGGTCGCGCGCCGGGCGGGCGCGGTCCCCGGGGGCGGCGGCACCCACGCCCACGCCAGGTCCGCGTAGACCCAGCGCCCGTAGTGGTACGGCGCCCATCCCCACGGCTCGTAGGAGACCCACGTCCAGCCGTAGGGGTCTTGCCAGATCCACCGGCCGTCCCGGAAGGGCACCCAGCCAGGCCCCACGGCGGGGAACCAGAGGGCGCCGTAGACGGGGTCCTCCCGCCATTCGCCCGCGCCGTCCAGGTCCTCCACGCCCACCACCGAGGCGTTCACGAACCGGGCGCTCTCGCACGCGTCGTAGCGGCCGTCCCGAGACTCGGACCACTGGTCGAAGTGCGTGGCCACCGGGAGGTCGTACGTGACGTATCCCGGTGCCTCGATGCCCGTGATCTCGAGGTCGTCGCCCTCGCTTACGGCAAGGTCCTCGCCCGCCACGGTCACGGCCATCCGGCCCACCGTCGCCGCGAAGTCGGCCGACCCGTTCAGGAGCCAGAACCGGTAGGTGCCCGCCTCCAGCACGGTGGCGGCGCCGTAGGGTGTGTCCACCTCCACGGAGGCGCCCTTCGGCAACGGGCGGACGCAGAGGTCGAGGCCCCCCGACCAGAGGCCGATTTGGGCAACCTCGTCGTCCAGGTTCACGATCTCGGCGTGGGTCTCGCCGTCGAGGTGGAGGACGGTGCCCATCCCGAGGTCGAGCTCGGCGCGGCCCCCCTCCGGCACGAAGACCGCGTCGCCCGCCAGGAGCGGCGTGTTGGGCCCCAGGAAGTCCCACGCGCCCTTGGGGTCGTCCCCCCGCTGGCAGAGCGCGTCGCCCTCGGCCACGCACACCCGCGCCACCCGGGTCTCCTGCGCCCGGAGCGCGTCGGTGGCCGCGAGGAGGAGTGCGAGGCCGAGCATCGCGATGAGGCGTCGGGGCGTTTGTCCGGGCATGAGTCCTCCTGAGATGGCGTGTTTCCGAGGCGGGAAGTGTAGCAAAGGTGATGCCGGGCCGGGGATTTGCGGAAGGCCCGCGGGTGGAGGTTTCCCTGCGGGGGGCCGTGGGGCGGACACCCGTCCGTCCGGCGGGGTGGACAGGGGGAGGAGAAAGGTCGGATGTGGGATTTGGGATTTCGGAGACAAGGCCACCCTGGGATTTGGAAGTTCGGAGGGAATCCGGAGCCAGAAACAGTCCATCGGTCCGGCTCTTCAGCCCCCTTCACTACCCCGACGCCTGTGTCTGCTGTTCTTTCCCAAATCCGCTATCCCACATCCGAAATCTCCTCTGGTATACTTCCCCCCCATGGATGGCGTCCTCCTCCTCGACGACGGATCGGTCTTCCCCGGCAAGGCCTTTGGGCACCGGGGCACGAGCCTGGGCGAAGCGGTCTTCACCACGAGCATGGTGGGGTACCAGGAGATCCTCACGGACCTGAGCTACGCCGGCCAGATCGTCGCCATGACCTTCCCCCACATCGGCAACTACGGCGTGAACCCCGAGGACGTGGAGAGTCTCGCCCCTGGGCTCGCGGGCTTCGTGGTCCACGACCTCAGCCCCGCGCCCTCCTCGTGGCGCGCCCACGGGAGCCTCCCGGACTACCTGCGCCTCCACCGCATCGTGGGCCTGTGCGGGGTGGACGTGCGCGCCCTCGCGAGGCACTGCCGCACGAAGGGCACGCCCAAGGCGCTCGTCAGCAACGACGGCACGTCGCTGGAGGCCTTGAAGGCCCAGCTGGCGGCCTTCCCCGGCATCGACCACGTGGACCTCACGGCCCGCGTCACCGCCGGGGCGCCCTACGCCTTCGCCACGGGTTTCGAGGGCCCCGAGGGCTTCGTGGAGGCCCTCCGCCCCGAGCGCGTCCCCGCGGCGCCCCTGCGCGTCGTCGCCATGGACTTCGGCCTGAAATCCAACATCCTCAAGAACCTCACGGCCCGCAACTGCGAGGTCACCGTGGTGCCCGCCTACACGCCCCTCGAGGACATCCTCGCCCTGGAGCCCCACGGCGCCTTCCTCAGCAACGGGCCCGGGAACCCCGAGATGGCCGCGCGCGCCCTTCCCGCCATCCGCGGCCTCGCCGAGCGCCTCCCCACCTTCGGCATCTGCCTCGGGCACCAGCTCCTCGCCCTCGCCTTCGGCGGCAAGACCTACAAGCTCCCCTTCGGCCACCGCGGCGCCAACCACCCCGTGAAGAACCTCGCCACGGGCCGCGTGGAGATCACCTCCCACAACCACGGCTTCTCCGTGGACGCCGATCACCTGCCCAAGGGCTTCTCCGTGACGCACGTGAACCTCAACGACGGCACCCTCGAGGGCATGCGCCACGAGAGCCTGCCCCTCTTCTCCGTGCAGTACCACCCCGAGTCCAGCCCCGGGCCGCACGACTCCCTCTACCTCTTCGACGACTTCGTCGCCATGATGGAGGCGTTCCACGGAGGGAAGTGAATAAGGAAATTGCGGATTTCGGAATTCGGATTTCGGAAACAAAGGCGGAAAGCGAAAGGCGAAAACGCGCCAGTCCCGCGCAGCCGTCATTCTGGAGAGCGGAGCGAGTCTAGTGTCCTGTAACCGCGGTTCGGCGAATCAGTTGGGGCGGCGCAACAGGACACGAAGGGGTGCGGGGAAGGCACTTCCCCGCTCTTTCGGGGTAACAGCCTGCCGCAGGCAGGCGCCCTAGGGGCGGAGCCCCTTGGGAAGTGTGGCGTCTCCATTAGAGTGAATTATGGCGGTTTTTCCTGAGACGCCACACTAGAATCGCCTTTCCCCTCGTCCCCGCGTCTGCCGGTCCGGCGAAGAGAGCTATGTAGGAGCGGTCTCCAGACCGCGATTCCTTTCCCCGAGGCGCGGCGCCATGCCTGACGACCCCCTCCCTATCCCCATCGACGGCACGCTGGACCTCCACACCTTCGACCCGCGCGACCTGAAGGAGCTCCTCCCCGAGTACCTCCAGGAGTGCCGACGGCTGGGCATCCTCGAGGTGCGAGTCGTCCACGGCAAGGGGACGGGCACCCTGCGCGAGTCGGTCCACGCCATCCTCCGGCGGCTCCCCTACGTGCGCGGCTTCGCCCTCGCGCCCCCCGTCCTCGGTCACTGGGGCGCCACGCTCGTGGTGTTGGAGCCGATGGAAAAGGCGTGAGACGTGAGACGTGAGGCGTGAGACGTGAGGCGTGAGGGAACCCCCTCTCGGCCGTCATTCCGGCGAGCATAGCGAGTCCGGAATCCGCTTTATTCTTGGCTCCCCTGTCGCCGCGTCATTCCGGGCCGCGCACCAACGGGCTCCTGTGCTGGAATCTTGTAGGTGTGGGACGTGATGAGCGCTGGCGGCGGCCGATAGCTGAAAGCTGATAGCTACCTTCCTACGTCTTACCCGATTTCCCGCTTGAGCTCCCTCGACAGCAGCTCGCCGAGGGCGGTCTTGGGGTGCAGGCCCTCGAACAGGATCCGCTCCACGCTGAAGGTGATGGGCATCTCCACGCCGTGCCATCGCGCGAGGTCCGCCACGGAGCGCGTGGTGGGCACGCCCTCCGCCACCATCTTCATGGAGCCCAGGATCTCGTCGATGGCTTCGCCGCGGCCGAGCCTGACGCCCACGGTGCGGTTACGGCTCTCCTCCCCCGTGCACGTCAGCACGAGGTCCCCCATGCCCGAGAGGCCCGAGAAGGTGTGCGGGTCCGCGCCCATCTTCTCGCCGAGGCGCACGATCTCCCGCAGGCCCCTCGTGATGAGCGCCGCGATCGTGTTGGGCCCGAAGCCGAGGCCCACGGCGATGCCGCACGCGAGGGCGATGACGTTCTTGACCGCGCCTCCCAGCTCGACGCCCACGCGGTCCTCGCTGGCGTAGCCGCGCAGCGGGCGGTGGGAGACGAGGCGCTGGGCCATCTCGGCGCGCGCCAGGCCCGGCGCGGCGAGGACCACCGTCGTGGGGTCCCCCGCGGCGAGGCCGTGCGCGAAGCTCGGCCCCGAGAGCGCCACCACGGGCCGGCAGCTCTCCGGCGCGAGGGACTCGATGACGGCGCTCGGCGGCTGGAGGGTGCCCTTCTCGAAGCCCTTGGAGGCGGAGATGACGAGCGCGCCGCCCGGGCAGATGGGGCCGATCTCCTCCCAGAGAGCGCGCGTCGCCTGCGTCGGCGAGACGCTGACCCACGCCACCGCGCCGTCGGGCACGTCGGCAGGGTCGTGGAAGAGGTGGACCGAGCTCGGGAGGGGATAGCCGGGGAGGAAGTCGGCGTTCTCGCCCGAGGCTTTCATGGCCTCGAACTGCGACGCCTCGTAGACCCAGAGCGAGACGGGATGGCCTGCATTCGCCAGGTGCAGCGCGAGCGCCGTCCCCCAGGAGCCCGCCCCCCACACCACAACACGGTCGTGGCTCACGGCTCCACCTCCGCCGCCTTGCCGCTCCCCGGGCCCCAGAGCTTGGGCTCCGCGCCCTTCAGCAGGTTCGAGACGTTCTTGTGGTGGCGCTGCACGAGGAGGATGGCGAGGCCCGCCGCGATGATGCACGCGACACCCTTGTACCAGCCAAATGCCAAATGACATCCTGCCATGACCCCCGCGAAGGTCAGGGAGGCCAGGATGCTCCCGAGGGAGACCCACCGCAGGGTCAGCACCTCCAGGAGGAAGACCCCCAGGGCGGCCAGCGTGGCGACGGGAGCGATGAAGAGGAAGGCGCCCAGCCCCGAGGCGATGCCCTTGCCTCCGCGGAACCCGAGCGCGAAGGGGAAACAGTGCCCGACCACGGAGGCCGCGCCGCCCGCCGCGTCCATCCACGGCTGCGTGCCCCACGTCCGGCAGATCCACACGGAGGCGGCGGCCTTCGCGAAGTCGAGGACGAGCGTCAGCGCGCCGAGGGCCTTGCCCTGGGTCCTCAGCACGTTCGTGGCGCCGATGTTCCCCGAGCCGTGGTCGCGGATGTCCACGCCCGTCTTGGCCCGCGTGAGGATGTAGCCGAAGGGGATGGACCCCAGCAGGTAGGACAGGATGAGGAGGAGCGCGTCGCGCAGCGTCACGCGCCGCCCCCGAAACGCCACTCCGCCAGGACCCGGTAGATGGGGCCGTCGGGCGTGAGCGTGCTCTGGTAGAGGCGCAGCCGGTCGGGCCGTTCGAGGCCGGCCTCGAGGGCCGTCATGGTCTTCATGGCCTGCACGAGCTGGGGTTCGCGGTGGGGCTCCCGCAGGCGTCCGAGCGTGAGGTGGGGCCGGAAGGGCCGCTCCTCCTTGGGCAGGCGGAGGGGCGCGCACGCGATCTCGATCTGCTTCTCCAGGGCCGCCACTCGCCCCGCCGTGTCGTCCACGCCGCACCACACCACCCGGATCTTCTCGCCCGAGGCGAAGAAGCCCACGCCGCGGACCTTGTAGGTGAAGGCCTGCGTGCGCTTGGCCACGTCCGCCATGGCGGGGATGAGGCGCGCCTGCTGGTCTGGGTGGAGGTCGGCGATGAACTTGAGCGTGAGGTGGATCTGGTCGGGGTGGACCCACTTGACGTGGACCGTCTCGGTGGCGAGCTTGGCCTGCACCTGCGCGAGGGACGCCCGGGTCTCCTGCGAGAGGTCGAGGGCCAGGAAGGCGCGCATGGGGTCTCCTAACCGCCTCAGAGTAGACCGAAATCCTTGTGGTGTCAAAGGTTGGGATGCTGGCCATGTCGAATGGCGAATGGCGGATGTAGAAAAGGACACCTAAGGCGGACGGCTTGGCGTTACTCCGCTCTTCACATTCGACATTCCACATTCCACATCCGACATCAGAGTGGAGATATCGCTTGACATCTCTACTTGGCCGCCCTAATCTTCTGCGTATGGACACCCACCCTCCCGTCCCCCAGCCGAAACGCTGTCTCATCGCCCGCGTCGACTACGGCCATCCCGCGCTCGAGGCGCCGGGCTGGGCCGAGGCCGACCTCGCGCGCGCGGCCCTCGACGAAGCGCTCCAGCTCCCCCTCGGTGCCCCCGGGCTCCTCCTGCGCCGGGCCGAATACACCCTCGCCTGGGCGGGCACGCGGGAGGGCGAGGGCCTCTGGGCGCGCCTCGCGCAGGTCGCCTCGCGCCGCGGCCTCGCCCTCGAGTGCCGCTTCCCGCGCCACGCCCGCAAGCTCGCCGCGCACCTCGAGGCGGAGGACTGCGAGCCCCTCCTCTGGGAGACCGCCGCGGACGGCGACGCCCCGCCCCTCTACGACGGCCTGTCCCGGGAGGCACAGGACCTCCACCTCGCCTTCGAGTGGGAGACCGCCCTCGGCGCCGCGCGCGGCGGGGCCGCGCTCCTTCGCCTCGCGCTCCTCCTCGCCCGCGGCGGCGCCCAGGCCGCGCCCGCTCTCGCCGATCAGCTCGGCCTCACGGCGGGCGCCACGCGCGCCTACCTCTCCTGGATGGAGGACGTGGCGCTCGTCCGCCGCGACGGCCGCGCCTACGACCTCCGGCACCGGCTCCTCGCCCGGCTCTTCGCGCAGGGCGCCCCGCCCCGCACCGTCGCGCGCCCGCTTCCCGCAACGCCTCGCGCCGCGGCGGCCCGATGCGGACCGTCCCGGCCGACCGCGTCGTGACGTTGACGCGGA
>JBBIUU010000002.1:47821-64112 GCA_037440125.1 Acidobacteriota bacterium | reverse complement strand
ACCTCCTCCCCCACCTGCATGAGGACGAAGCGGCCCGCGTTCCAGAGCTTGTTCGCGAAGGCGCGGTAGCCCTCCATGCGCTTCGGGTCGAGGGCCACGTCGGTGCCGGGCACCGTGAGCATCGCGAGCGTGAAGCGGACCGCGTCGGCCCCGTGCTCGCCGATGAGCTCGAGAGGGTCGATGACGTTCCCCAGCGTCTTGCTCATCTTGCGGCCTTTGGCGTCGCGCACGAGGCCGTGGAGGAAGACGTCGCGGAAGGGCGCCTTCCCGGTGAACTTGAGCCCCGCCATGATCATCCTGGCCACCCAGAAAAAGAGGATGTCGTAGCCCGTCTCGAGGACCGCCGTCGGGTAGTAGCGCTCCAGGTCGGCGGTCTTATCGGGCCAGCCCATGGTGGAGAAGGGCCAGAGCTGGGAGGAGAACCAGGTGTCGAGAACGTCCGGGTCCTGGAAGACGGGCCCGCCGCAGTAAGGGCACTCGGCCAGGTCCTCCATGGAGACGAGCTTCCGGTCGGGGTCCTGCGTCCCCGCGGCCTTGCCGCACGCGTCGCAATAGAAGGCCGGGATGCGGTGGCCCCACCAGATCTGGCGCGAGATGCACCAGTCGTGGATCTCGCTCATCCAGTTCAGGTAGACCTTCTGCCAGTGCTCAGGGATGATGCGCACCTCGCCGCGTTCCACCACCTCGCGGGCGGGTTTGGCCAGGGGCTCGATCTTCAGGAACCACTGGTTGGAGACCGCGGGCTCCACCACGCTGTCGCAGCGCTGGCAGTGCCCCACCGAGTGCTGGTGCGGGTCCACCTTCACGAGGAGGCCCTCCGCCTCAAGCTTCTTGACGATGGCGTTGCGGGCCGCGAAACGGTCCTGTCCCTCGTAGGGCCCGGCGTTGGCGGTCATGGACCCGTCGAGCCCGATGACCACGATCTCGGGGAGCTTGTGGCGCTTCCCCGCCTCGAAGTCGTTCGGGTCGTGGGCCGGCGTGATCTTCACGGCGCCCGTCCCGAACTCCCGGTCCACCATGGGGTCGGCGATGACGGGGATGGGGCGCTTGAGGATGGGGAGGATCACGTGCTTCCCGATGAGGTCGCGGTAGCGCTCGTCCTCCGGATGGACCGCCACGGCGGTGTCGCCCAGCATGGTCTCGGGCCTCGTGGTGGCGACCACGATGCCCTCGCCGCCGCCCTGAAGCGGGTAGCGGATGTGCCAGAGCTTGCCGCGGGTGTCTGCGTGCTCGACCTCGAGGTCGGAGAGGGCCGTGCCGCACTTGGGACACCTGTTGATCATGTAGTGGCCGCGGTAGATGAGACCCTCGGCGTAGAGGTCCACGAAGGCCTTGCGCACGGCCTTGGAGAGGTCCGGGTCGAGCGTGAAACGCGTGCGGCTCCAGTCGCACGAGGCCCCGAGCCGGCGTAGCTGGCCGAGGATCGTGTCGCCCTTCTCGCGTCGCCAGGCCCAGACGCGCTCGATGAACTCCTCGCGGCCGAGGTCGTGCCGGTGGAGGCCCTCCTTCTCGAGCTCCTTGCTCACGACCATCTGTGTCGCGATCCCCGCGTGGTCGGTGCCGGGGAGCCACAGGGCGTCGAACCCCTGCATCCGCTTCCAGCGGACGAGCACGTCCTGGAGCGTGACGAACATGGCGTGGCCCGTATGGAGGACGCCCGTCACGTTGGGCGGAGGGATGACGATCGTGTAGGGCGGCCTGCCCGAATCGGGGTGTGCCGTGAAGTAGCCCTTGCCCTCCCACTCGGGATACCACCTGGCTTCGCTGGCTGCGGGGTCGTACTGCTTCGGGAGTTCCATCGTCACCCTCTTCTGATCGAGCTGTCCCATGAACGAAAACAGGGGCGAGCCCCTGTCTCCGCCACGTCTGATATCCGGTCCTTCCCGGGCGTCAGCCGGGTTCGGACTCGAGTTCCTGGATGCGCCTCTTGATGATCGACTCGGCGAGCTCGGGGATCACTTCCCAGGCCACCTGCCGGACGAGGTCCGGCGCCATCTCCTTCACGAGGCGCTCGATCTCGGCCGCGGCCATGCCCCGCACGCTCTCCGAGATGATGCCCGGCGCCACCGCCTGCGCAACCTGCTGGAGGTGCCCCGGCAGGGCGTCCCTCACGACGCCCGGAAGGGCCTGCTGGACCGCATCGGGCACGGCCCGGGCGACGAGCGGGCCGACGACGCCCGGCACGGCCTCGGCCGCATGCTGGCGCGCGAGATCCGGGAGCGCGTCCTGCACGTGGGCCGCCAGCGCTGCGGGAACGGCCGCCGCCACGATGGCGGGAAGCATCTCCTCCGCGGCGCGCCGGACATGACCCTCAAGTTCCTCGCGGCTGATGGCGGGAGCGGGCGGCGCAAGCGGGACCTCCGGAACCACGGGGGCCGGCACCACCGACACGGCGTCGAGCGCCTGTTCCGTGTGCGTCGGGAAGGATCCGGTGCTCTCCGTGGCGGGCGGCGGAGCCATCGCGGGGACCTGGGGCAGGGGCTGCTCGAGCCCGCCCTCGGGCTCGAAGGGCATCTCGTCGGTGGCCGCGCCGAAGATCTCGTGCGGGGGCTCCTCGCCCAGCGGCATCTCGTACGCGCCGGTGATGGGCTCCGGCGGAGCTGCGGCCGGGGTCTCTTCGACGGCGGGTTCCGGGACCTGCTCTGCGAAAGCCTCGTGAGCCGTCGCCACCATGGACTGCTGATCCGTGAGTTCGTGGACGATCTGCGGCTCATCGGCGGTTGCCACGAAGGGCGGGAGCGGTGCGGGCGGCGGGGCGGTCTCGATCTCTTCGGGGACGTCCAGGGCCGCCTCGGCGGGGGGCGCGATCGCCTGTCCCTCGCCCCAGTCCTCCGCCCCGGAGACGCTCTGGGGCGCGGCCTGGACCGGAGCCACGTCGCCGGCCTCCACGGGCCACTCCTCCTGGCCCTCGGGGCTCAGGACCACCTCGTCCTGGACTTGCGGGGCGGCGGGGAGTTCGGGCTCCACGATGCCGGCGAACGCCGTCTCGGGGATGGGCTCGTCGAGCGCGGGACCGAGGTCCACCACGGCGGGACCGGAGGCCACCGGGGCGGAGAGTGCCTCGATGACGGGCTCGGGCTCGGGGAAGGCGGATTGGAGATCGATGGACTGCATCCGGACGGTCTTGTCGGCGTCCTCCACCACCTCGGGCGTCTGGACGAAGGCGTGCTCTTCGGAGGGCGCCTCGAACTCCTGGGGGCTCTCGAGGAGGCCGGAGCCCGCGGCGGGTGCGGCCTCGGGTGAGCGCAACGCCTCGAGGGGCGGAAGCTCCTCGGCCGCGGCGCCCCCGATCATGAACTCGGTGCGGCTGTGGAAGACCTGGACCGGCTCGTTGGCGGAGGCGTCGAATGCCACGCGCTTCTTGAGGAGCTCCTCCACCTTGTCCACGAGCATCTTGGAGTCGAAGGGCTTGGTGATGTAGCTGTCGGCTCCCGACTGCCGCGCCTTGTCCTCGTCGAAGGGCTCGAAGGTCCCCGTCAGGAGGATCACGGGGATCGAGGAGTAGCTTGGGTTTTTCTTGACGAAGGTGGCCACGTCGTAGCCGTTCATCTCGGGCATGATGACGTCGCACAGCAGGATGTCGGGCTGGTCCTCCTGGATCTTCTGGACCGCCGACCGTCCGTTGGAGACGCACTGCACCTGATAGGCCCCATCCGAGAAAGTCAGCTCGACCACTTTCTGGATCGTGACACTGTCGTCGGCGAGCAGGATTTTACGCGTCATCAAGACCCCCTTATCCTTGCTTCCTTCATCTTAATGCAGTCCCAATTCCAAGTAAAGTTTCCCCGGGTCAAGACACGCCACGCTCTCGGCGCCCAGCCGGAGCGTCCCCGTCCACGGTCCCGAGGCCTCCTCCGACAGAGGCCCCTCGGCGTCGGCCGCGCACAGGCGGGGATGGTCGCCCGGGATGGCCAGCCTCACGCCGTGCGCGTGGACGAGTGCCACGACTTCCCGAGGCCCGCCCCCCCGGTCGCCGAGCCAGGGACTGTTCAGCACGGGGACCACCTCGCCCTCGCCCTCGAGGAGCCCCTGCAGCCAGGCGGACCCGAGCGGCAATTCTCTGAGGTCCTCCCAGGAACGCAGCGCTTCCACCGCCCCGGCGGGGATGGCGAAGGGACGTCCGCCCGTTTCCATCACGAGGTAGGTGCCCTCAGGCAATGGCGGCCTCCTCCACGACGTAGGCCCAGTGCCTGCTGTCCCGCAGAACCCCACGGCACCAGGCGGGTGCCGAGCGGAGGTACTCGGGCCGCACGCTGAGGTAGGTCAGCGCTTCCCGCTCCTGCTGAAGCGCCGCATCTCCGGCGAGCCAGGCGGCGCCCGACTGGAGGACCACGATCACCATCGGCAGGGAAGGGTCGGACCGCACGCCGAGGAAGGCCGCCAGGTCCACCGCCTCCGCCCTGTACCCCCCGAATTCTTGGCTGGCGCGGTCCACCACCCGATGGACCGAGGTGCTCGGGAGGGCAAGCTCGACCCCCTCCGACACCGATAGGAAGAGCCAACCCGGCTGGTTCATGGTGCGTCCCTTCCCCCACATCTTTAGGCCTCAGGCGCAAGTGAGTCAAGCATTTTTCCTCACCTAGGCAGCTAAACTATTTTCGACTAACCGTCGGTGGGACGGCGCAATTCCGGCGCGCTGGGTCATATACCCCAAGATTCGATGCCCCGAGTCGGCCGACACCTAATTTTCCTTGGCCTTTTAGAGCGAACGCCCTATAATGCCTTCCTTTTGAGAGACGGCGCCGCCGTGGCGCCGCACCGGGGGCCTCAGCGCAATCGCGAAGACACAGGACCGGCGTTCCGCCCGACGCCGGGAGCACCGTCAAGGTCCGTCCTGACAGCGGTGATCCGGTCCGGCGGGAGCCTTCAAATGCGGAGAAGCAGATGTCCAGGCGCATGGTGACGATCGACGGGAACGAGGCGGCGGCCTACGTCGCGCACAAGACCAACGAGGTCTGTGCCATCTATCCCATCACGCCCTCCTCCAACATGGGCGAGTGGGCGGACCAGTGGTCCTCCGAGAACAAGAAGAACCTCTGGGGCACCGTCCCCTCGGTCGTCGAGCTGCAGAGCGAGGGCGGAGCGAGCGGCGCGGTGCACGGGGCCCTCCAGACGGGCGCCCTCACGACCACGTTCACCGCCTCCCAGGGCCTGCTCCTCATGATCCCCAACATGTTCAAGATCGCGGGCGAGCTCACCTCCACGGTCTTCCACGTGTCGGCCCGGTGCGTCGCGTCGCACGCCCTCTCCATCTTCGGCGACCACAGCGACGTCATGTCGGTGCGCTCCACGGGCTGGGGCCTGCTGTCCTCCTCCTCCGTGCAGGAGATCATGGACATGGCCCTCATCGCGCAGGCCGCCACCCTCGAGGGGCGCGTGCCGATCCTCCACTTTTTCGACGGCTTCCGCTCCTCCCACGAGGTGCAGAAGATCGAGCAGCTCAGCGACGAGGACCTGCGGGCCATGATCGACGACGAGCTCGTGCGCCAGCACCGCGCCCGCGCCCTCAACCCCGACCACCCGGTCCTCCGCGGCTCGGCCCAGAACCCCGACGTCTTCTTCCAGGCGCGCGAGCGCTGCAACCCCTACTACGACGCTTTCCCCGCCATCGTGCAGAAGGCCATGGACAAGTTCGCCAAGGTCGTGGGCCGCAGCTACCACCTCTTCGACTATGTGGGCGCGCCCGACGCCGAGCGCGTCGTGGTCATAATGGGCTCGGGCGCCGAGACGGCCCACGAGACCGTCGACTACCTCGTCGCCAAGGGCGAGAAGGTCGGCCTCCTCAAGGTCCGCCTGTTCAGGCCCTTCGCCGTGGACGCCTTCATCGACGCCCTGCCGAAGACCGTCAAGTCCATCGCGGTCCTCGACCGCACCAAGGAGCCTGGCGCCGCGGGCGAGCCCATGTACCAGGACGTCCTCACGGCCCTGGGCGAGCGCATGAACGCGGGGACCCTCCCCATCGCCTTCCCCAAGGTCCTGGGCGGCCGCTACGGCCTCTCGAGCAAGGAGTTCACGCCCGCCATGGTCAAGGCGGTCCTGGACAACCTCGCCGCCAAGAGCCCCAAGAACCACTTCACCGTGGGCATCGTGGACGACGTGACGAACCTCAGCCTCGACCTGGACCCGGACTTCACCACCGAGGGCGACGACGTCATCCGCTGTCACTTCTACGGCCTGGGCGCGGACGGCACCGTGGGCGCCAACAAGAACTCCATCAAGATCATCGGCGAGGACACCCCCAACTACGCCCAGGGCTACTTCGTCTACGACTCCAAGAAGGCGGGCTCCATCACGGTCTCGCACCTGCGCTTCGGGCCCCGTCCCATCCGCTCGACCTACCTGGTCTCCTCCGCCAACTTCGTGGCGTGCCACGCCTTCGTCTTCCTCGAGAAGTTCGACATGCTGAAGGCGGCCCAGCCCGGCTCGGTCTTTCTCCTCAACAGCCCCTTCGGGCCCGACGAGGTCTGGGACAAGCTGCCCCGCAGCGTCCAGCAGCAGATCATCGACAAGGGCCTGAAGTTCTACGTCATCGACGGCTACAAGGTGGCGAAGGACGCGGGCATGGGCGGCCGCGTCAACACCATCATGCAGACGTGCTTCTTCGCCATCTCGCGCGTCCTGCCCAAGGACGAGGCCATCGAGGCCATCAAGCGGAGCATCAAGAAGACCTACGGCAGCAAGGGCGAGGAGATCGTGAAGAAGAACTTCGAGGCCGTGGACAAGACCCTCGCCAACCTCTTCGAGGTGAAGGTCCCCGCCGCGGCCACGAGCACTTTCGACAAGCCCCCCGTGGTCTCCGAGAAGGCCCCCGACTACGTCAAGAACGTGCTGGCGAAGATCATCGCCAACGAGGGCGACGACCTGCCCGTCTCGTCCATGCCCGCCGACGGCACCTTCTCCACCGCCACGGCGCAGTGGGAGAAGCGCAACATCGCGCGGGAGATCCCCGTCTGGGACGAAAAGATCTGCATCCAGTGCGGCAAGTGCGCGCTCGTCTGCCCGCACGCCGCCATCCGCATCAAGGTCTACGACCCGAAATACCTCGGGAACGCCCCGGCCACTTACAAGTCCTGCGACTACAAGGGCCAGGAGTTCAAGGGCATGAAGTACACGATCCAGGTCGCCCCCGAGGACTGCACCGGGTGCGCCGAGTGCGCCTTCATCTGCCCCGCGAAGGACAAGAGCAACGTCAAGCACAAGGCCCTCGACATGGTAGACCAGATCCCGCTGCGCGAGCCCGAGCGCGAGAACTACACGTTCTTCCTCGGCCTCCCCGAGGTGGACCGCACCGCGGTGAAGATCGACACCGTGAAGGGCTCCCAGTTCCTCCAGCCCCTCTTCGAGTACTCCGGCGCGTGCACGGGCTGCGGCGAGACGCCCTACGTGAAGCTCCTGACCCAGCTCTTCGGCGACCGCGCCATCATCGCCAACGCCACGGGCTGCTCCTCCATCTACGGCGGCAACCTGCCCACCACGCCCTACGCCGTGAACCCCGACGGGCGGGGCCCCGCGTGGTGCAACTCGCTCTTCGAGGACAACGCCGAGTTCGGCTACGGCTTCCGCCTCACCCTCGACCAGCAGAACGGCTACGCGCGCCAGCTCCTGACCAAGCTCGCCGACGGGATCGGCCCCGAGCTCGTGACGGGGCTCCTCGAGGAGCCCCAGAAGGACGAGCTCGGCATCGCGCGCCAGCGCTCCCGCGTCTTCTCGCTCAAGCAGAAGCTGGCGGCGATCGGGTCCGAGGACGCCAAGAACCTCCTCTCGGTGGCCGACGCGCTCGTGAAGAGGAGCGTGTGGATCGTGGGCGGCGACGGCTGGGCCTACGACATCGGCTACGGCGGCCTGGACCACGTCCTCGCCTCGGGGCGCAACGTGAACGTCCTCGTCCTCGACACGGAGGTCTACTCCAACACGGGCGGCCAGTGCTCCAAGTCCACGCCCACGGGCGCCGTCGCCAAGTTCGCAGCCTCGGGCAAGGTCATGCACAAGAAGGACCTGGGCCTGCTGGCGGTGACCTACGGGAACATCTACGTGGCGCGCGTCGCCATGGGCGCCAACGACAACCAGACGGTGAAGGCCTTCCTCGAGGCCGAGGCCTACGACGGGCCCTCCCTCATCATCGCCTACAGCCACTGCATCGCCCACGGCTTCAACATGACCGAGGGCATGGCCCACCAGAAGGAGGCCGTGGAGTGCGGCGCCTGGCCCCTGTTCCGCTACAACCCCGGCCTGCTGGATCAGGGACACAACCCGCTCAAGCTCGACTCGAAGGCGCCCAAGATGGCTTTCGCCGACTACGCCATGAAGGAGACGCGCTTCAAGATGCTCACCAAAAGCCACCCCGCGCAGGCGAAGGCCCTCATGGAGGCCGCGCAGAAGGAGAACTTGCAGCGCTGGCAGGTTTACGAGCAGCTGGCCGCCATCAACTACGGCGCGGCTGAGCCTTCGGGCAACGGAGGATGACGACCATGGACCTCTCCACGACCTACCTCGGACTCAAGCTCAAGAACCCCCTGGTGGCCGGGGCCGGCCCCCTCTCCAGGGACCTCGACACCCTCCGGCACATGGAGGACGCGGGCATCTCCGCCGCGGTCCTCGACTCCCTCTTCGAAGAGCAGATCCAGCACGACGCGGGCGAGCTCGACCACTTCCTGACCCACGGGGGCGAGAGCTTCGCCGAGGCCCTCTCCTACTTCCCGGCGACCTCCGAGTTCAAGAAGGGCCCCGAAGAGTACCTCGAGTACATCGCGAAGGCGAAGGCCAGGGTCTCCATGCCCATCATCGCGAGCCTGAACGGCGTCTCCGCCGGCGGCTGGATGAGCTACGCCAAGAAGATGCAGGACGCGGGCGCCGACGCCATCGAGCTGAACATCTACTACGTCCCCGCGGACCCGAACCTGCCCGCGGGCGACATCGAGGCCATGTACGTGGAGGCGGTGAAGGCCGTGAAGGCCGCGGTCACCGTGCCCGTGGCCATCAAGCTCAGCCCCTACTTCACCAACATGGCCTACACCGCGCGCCAGCTCTCCCAGTCGGGCGCCGACGGCCTCGTCCTCTTCAACCGCTTCTACCAGCCCGACATCGACCTGGACGCCCTCGAGGTGGTGCCCAACCTGGTGCTCTCCTCCCCCTCCGAGATGCGCCTGCCCCTGCGCTGGATCGCCATCCTGTACGGCCACGTGAAGGCGGACCTCGTGGGTTCGAGCGGCATCCACCGCGCCGAGGACGTCATCAAGACGGTCATGGCGGGCGCGAGCTCCGTCCAGGTCTGCTCCACCCTCATCGTCCACGGCATCAAGCGCGCGTCCGAGATCCTCAAGAGCGTCGAGGGCTGGATGGCCGAGCACGACTACGAGTCCGTGAGCCAGATGAAGGGCAGCCTCAGCCAGAAGAACTGTCCCGAGCCCTCGGCCTTCGAGCGAGCCAACTACATGAAGGTCCTCCAGAGCTACAAGTAGAGGGGACAGGGGAGGGACAGCCGATGGAAAGCCACGACTCCGGAACGACGGCCACCGTGAACATCTTCGGCGCGACCGAGAAGAGGGAGCTCCTCGACCGGTTCCTGCGCTACGTCAAGATCAACACGCGGTCCATGGAAGACTCCGAGACCTTCCCCTCCACCGCATGCCAGTGGGACCTCCTCAAGCTCCTCGCGAAGGAGATGGGCGAGATAGGCGTGCAGGAGGTGGAGCTCAACGAGTTCGGCTATCTGTTCGGAACCCTCCCCTCCACCCTGCCCGAGGGCCGCACGGCCCCCGTCGTGGGCCTCCTCGCCCACGTGGACACCTACCCCGGCACCAGCGGCGAGAATGTGAAGCCCCAGGTGCGCAAGGACTACGACGGCCGCGACCTCCCCTTGCCCGGGAAGCCCGGGACGGCCATCGAGGCCGCCAAGAATCCCCTGCTCCAGCGCTGCGTCGGCCACACCGTCATCACGAGCGACGGCACGACCCTCCTCGGGGCCGACGACAAGGCGGGCGTGGCCATCATCATGACCCTCGCCCACTGGCTCGTGCGCCATCCCGAGGTGCCCCACGGCAAGATCCGCATAGGCTTCACTCCCGATGAGGAGACGGGCACGGGGATCCGATTCTTCGACGTGGGCCGCTTCGGCGCCCACGCAGCCTACACCTTCGACGGTTCGCTGCTGGGCGAGATCGAGGCCGAGACGTTCTGCGGCGATTCCGCCACGGTGACGCTCACGGGCTACGAAGTGCACCCCGGCATGGCCAAGGACAGGATGATCAACGCTCTCCGCGCCGCCGCGGACCTCATCAACCGCCTTCCCAAGGACTTCCTCCCCGAGACCACGGAGAAGCGCGAGCCCTACCTGCACCCCTACGTCATCCACGGCGAGGTGGGCCAGGTGACCGTGAAGTTCATCGTCCGCGGCTTCACGGTGGAAGACCTCGAAGCCCGCGAGCAGGACCTCCTGCGCATCGCCAAGGAGACGGAGGCGGCCTTCCCGGGCCTCAAGGCCGACGTCCTCATCCAGGAGTCCTACCGCAACATGAAGACGGTCCTGGACAGGCATCCCGAGGTCGTGAACCTCGCTCTGGAGGCCGTTCGCCGGACGGGCGTCGAGCCCACCTTGAGCTACATTCGCGGCGGGACCGACGGGTCGGCGCTCTGCTTCAAGGGCCTGCCCACGCCCAACATCTTCGCGGGCGGCGTGAACTTCCACGGCCACCAGGAGTGGGTCAGCCTCGACTGGATGCTGAAATCCCTCGAGACGGGCTTCCACCTCGTCTCCCTCTGGGGCGAGCGGGGGACCCCCGCCGCAAGCTGACGACTCCTGCCCGCGGCCCCGCAGCACATGCCGGACTTGCAACGGCGCGCCCGGCGTGCCAGTGTTGTCCCCTGCCCCATCGAGGTGTCCCTTGGCCAGGCCCGCAGGGAACGAAATCCTTCACGCTCAGCTAGATGTCTCGGGGATCCGGGTGACCTACCGCGTCCGCCGAAACCCCCGGGCGCGACGCATCTGGATCAAGATGGAGGACCAGGCTGGCCTCGTGGTCGTCCTGCCCCGCTGGGCGCGCCCCTCGCAGGCGCCGGAGATCCTCAAGAAGTACGAAGATTGGGTCCTCGGCCAGATCACCGAATGGGAGGAGCGCCTCGCCAGGGCCCTGCCGCCCCTGGGCGCCGGGAGGACCCTCGTCTATCGGGGTCGTCCCCTCCCGCTGAGGGTCCGGGCCTGCTCATCGGCTTCGCCGACCGTGGAGTGGCACCGCGACCACGTCCTCGTCCACGTGCCGCCCGACGCCGACGCCCGCCTCGGCCAGATTCTCGAGGCCTCTTGCCGAGGCCGCGCGAGGGAGGTGCTGACGCGGCGGGTCCGCGCCCTAGCGGAGACCTTGGGGTTGCACCCGAAGCGCGTGGAGCTGCGGGACCAGCGGACCCGGTGGGGGGCGTGCTCGCCCACGGGGACGGTGACCTTCAACTGGCGCCTCATCTTCGCACCCCCGGCAGTCCTCGACTATGTGGTGGCCCACGAGCTCTGCCACCTGCGTCATGCGAACCACGGGCCGCGATTCTGGGACCTGCTTTCGAGCGTGTGTCCCAACTTCGCGGCGCACCGCCGCTGGCTGAGGGAGAACGGCGCCTCCCTTCGCTCCGCCGTCTGAGGCCATACGAGGATCCCGATGCCTCTAGCCGACCTCGGTTCCGTCAGGCTCCACTACGAGCTCAGTGGTGACGGCCCGCCCGTCGTGCTCATCGCGGGATGGGCGCTCAACACGCATTTCTGGGAGGGTGTGCTGCCTTTCCTCGAGCCCGCGCACGCGGTGCTCCGCTACGACGTCCGCGGGACCGGTCGCTCCTCTTCCGACGTGGACGTGGAGTACTCACGGAGGGCCGACGCCGAAGACCTGCACGCGCTCCTGGACCGGCTGAAGATCGCGAAAGCCCATCTGGTCGGGCATTCCAAGGGGGCTCGCATCGCCCTCACCTTCGCCATGCTCCATCCCGAAAGGGTCCTCACGGTCACCGCCATCGGCTCGGCCGAGCCCCACGGCGCGCTCCCGGGGGACCGTGCCTTCCGGCCCATCGCCAAGGCCTGGGTGGTGAAGGCCAAGGAGGTGGCCGAGAAGCAGGGCCCCGAGGCGGCCGCGCGATTCCTCTCCCAGGGGAAGCTCTTCGGGAAGCTCCGCACCTCGGTAGAGGGGATGCGGCGGCTCCACCGCGCGATGGAGGGCTACAGCGCCGCCGACCTTCTCTCCACCGTCCCGAAACGGGAGGTGGACACCGATTCTCTCGCCCCGAGACTGGCCATGCCGGTCCATTTCGTCTGTGGAACCGAGGACCCCTTCATCTCCGAATGCGAGTACGCCCACCGCCGGGTCCCTACTTCAGTTTTCACGCGACTCCCGGGTGCGGGCCACATGGTCCCTTTCGAGGAACCGACCCTGATCGGCCCCCTCATCCGGGACTTCATCGACCCCGATTCCTCAAGCGCATCACCGCCGATCGCTCCTTGAAAGGCAGGCTCTTTCTTCAGTAGATATTTCGATGATTGCATTTATTTGTTTATCTATTTTGCGGATAGAATCGCATTCTGCGCCCCGCTGGTTGGATGAGCATTGGACTGACGAGGCCCTTCTGGAAGGCGGCAAGACTCGCGGGCAGGCTCGGCACACCCGTTGGCCAGGTTATCTACAGTAGGATTGGGCTCATACCCATGCAGAGTGCTCTGATTTTCGACACGGAGAGGTGGGCGGCCATCGACAAGGCGCCGGGCGTGAGCCTGGCCACCGGGCGCTCGGGTGGCCTCGCGGCCATCGAGCGCCTTTTGGAGTCCTTGCCGTCCTCAGACCGTCAAATGTTGTGGGAGGAGCCGGACCAACTCCACCTCGTCCATCGCCTCGACGTGGGAACCTCGGGCATTGTCCTCCTCGCCCGCGACGCCGAGGCCCATTCCGCGCTCACGCGCCTGTTTTCGGAGCGCTCCGTCCACCGCTCCTACCTCGCCCTCGTCTGGGGAAAGCCGAGGCCGCGCGAGGGCCGCTGGGATGACCCTCTCGGCCCTGACACGAAGGACCGCCGCAGGATGCGTGTCGACCCTTCGGGCAAACCCTCACTCAGCCTTTATTTCACGCTCTCTTCAAGCCCTCACGCGTCTCTCCTGAAGCTCCTGCCGCAGACGGGCCGGACGCACCAGCTGCGCGTCCACTGTGTGCATGCGGGACACCTCATCGTGGGCGACGACCTGTACGGCGGCGCGAGGGAGCGGGGCCTCCGTGACGCGGCGCTTCGGCAGGCGCTCAGCCCCGGCCGCCCCCTCCTCCACGCCGCCGAGCTCCACCTGCCCGAATCGGCCGCCGGGCCGGAGACGCGCCTCCGCGCACCCCTTCCCGATGACTTTCGGAGGACCCTCGATTTCCTGGGGATGCCCGTCCCGGAATAGGAGCATTAGCGCCGGTCGAGGCCGGCCAGAAACGCTTCCACTGCTTCGTTGAATCCGTCGGAGTTGTCGAGGTTGGCGAGGTGCCCTGTGGCCGAGAGAACGGCCAGCCGGCCCTCGCGGCAGAAGGCGACCATGCCCCTGGCCTCCTCGGGCGTCGTCATGAGGTCCTCTCCCCCGACCACCACGAGCACGGGACACTCTAGGGCCCTGAGTACGCCGGTCCTGTCGGGCCGGTCGCGCATGGCGAGGGCAGCCGCGGCGACCGACGCGGGCGCTTGCGCACCCATGAGGCGCCGTACCTGCCCGGTGACCTCGGGCCGATCACGTAGCGTTCGGGCCGTCAGCAGCCTGGGGAGCATCTCCTCCACGAGCCAATCGACTCCCTCTCGGAGAAGCCGTTCCGCGGTGGCGGTACGGTTCGCGCGCGTCGCCTCCGAGTCGGCCGTCGCCCGGGTGTCGGCGAGGACGAGCGATGCGATCCTGCCCGGATGCCGCTCCGCCAGGGCCAGCGCCACATAGCCCCCCATGGAGAGCCCGCAGACCGCGGCGCGCCCGATTCCCTCCCGCTCCAGATAGCCGGCGACCGCGTCCGCCTGCCGGTCGAGCCCGACCGGCCCGTCGGGGAGCGGCGTGCCCCCGAAGCCCAGGAGGTCAGGCACGAGCACGCTCCTGGCGGCCCCGAGCGCGGAGGCCTGCGGCTCCCACATGCGCCCGTCGAAGGGGAAGGCGTGGAGGAGTACGAGGGGAAGCCCCCCGCCGCCTCCAGACGTCGAACCCTTCAGCACCGCGTGCTCAACCATCGCGGGGCCCGCTCAGGGGGAGGCGTCCCTCTTCAGCACGGCGACGAAGAACGCGTCCCAGGAATGGCGGTCGGGCAGGAGGAAGAACTGCCCCGGCGCCGCCTCTTCCAGGAGCGGCTGCCACGCGGCCGGCGGGGACGCTTTCGACGGCTGGAAATCCTCGTGGGTCCGGAGGAACTCCGCGATGACCTGGAGCGTCTCCTCCTCCTCCATGCTGCAGACGGAGTAGACGAGGAGACCGCCGGGTGCCACGGCCCGGGAAGCCTTGTCGAGGAAGGAGACCTGCTTCGGGCTCCGGAGCGCGAGGTCCTCCTCGCGCACCTGCCATCGGATCTCCGGGTTCCGCCTGAGCGTGCCCATGGAGGAGCAGGGCGCATCGAGGACCACCACGTCGAAGGCCTCCTTGAAGGGCAGGCGCTCCTCCACGTCCGCCTGGGCCATCGTCACGTTCTCCAGCTTCATGCGCCGGACGTTTTCCTCCAGGTGCTTGAGCCGTCGCTGGTTCACGTCCGTGGCGACGACGCTCCCGCCGTCGCGAAGGCGGCGGGACAGGACGATGGTCTTTCCGCCGGGCGCGGCGCAGAGGTCCAGCACCCGTTCGTCGCCCCTCAGGGGTGCGAGCGCCGCGGGCGCCTGCGAGGCCGGGTCCATGATGTAGAAGAGGCCGCGGTCGAAGGCTTTCGAGAAGGCCGGGTTCCCCTTGAGGACGGTGCAGGTCAGGGGCAGGGCCGGGTCGGGGATGAGC
The DNA here is from genome assembly GCA_037440125.1 of Acidobacteriota bacterium. Lineage (GTDB taxonomy): Bacteria > Acidobacteriota > UBA4820 > UBA4820 > DSQY01 > JAKAJA01. Next base: position 49,165 of record JBBIUU010000002.1, on the reverse strand, counting down.
TCCCACCCCTCGTCGGCGAGGAGAGGCTCGGCCTCGGCGCGCGCCTCCTCGGAGGCGAAGATCAGCGCCGTGGGCGCGGGCCGCTGGAACGCGGCAGCGACGGCCTCGCCGCGGGCCGGCCCGAAGCGCTCGGCGTAGCGGCGCAGGAGCCAGATGGGCATGCCCGTGCGGAGGGCGACCGAGGCGGCGTCCCCGCCCTCGGGCATGGAGAGCCAGGCCGCCTTGCGCTCGGCCACGGCCCTGAGGATGCCGTTCACGAACCCGCCCGCGCCCGGGTTGAGGGGTTTGGCCGCCTCCACGCACTGGTCCACGGCGGCGTAAAGGGGCACGCGGTCGAGGAAGAGGATCTGGAAGACGCCCACCCTGAGGATGGCCAGGAGCTCGGACTGCGTCTCGTTGAGCCCCCGTTTCACCATGGCGGCGAGGGCGCGGTCGACCACCGGGAGGTTCCGGATCACTCCCGTCACGATCTCGCGCAGCAGGGCCCTGTCGTCCTCGCGGGGCAGCCGCTCCTGCTCGCGCTGGAGCACGCGCTTGAGGGACTGGCGCTTCTCGAGGATCTCCTCGAGGATCAGCGCCGCCTTCCCCCTCAAGTTTTCCGTGTGGCTGGGACGACGGTCGGGCTTCGGGCCTCTCTTCGAGAAGGCGGGCGGGGCTTCGCGCCGGTCGGCGCCGAACCCGCGGCGACCGTGCCCGCGGTCACCCGGGCGCTCCTGCCCGGGATTCCGTTTCCCCCAGGCGGGACGGTCCTCGCGCTTCCGATCTCCAGTGAATTCGCGCCTCGGGCGGTGCGTCTCCTCCCGTCGGGGCTCGAACGATTTCGCCTCCGGATGGCGGCGCTCCTCTCGGACGGGCTCGAAAGACTTCACCTCCGGCGGCCGGTGCTCCTCGGGCCGGGCCTGAGGCTCCCGCTGCGGCCTCGGTTTAGGCTTCGGAGGAGGCGTTCCCGCGCGCCAGATCTTCCGCTCGCGTTGGCCGGGCGCCGGTTCCGGCCGGTGCTCCTCCCTCGGCTCATGGTGGGTGGGGCGCGACGGGGGGCGGTCCCTATCGAACTTCTTGTCGGCGCCGGGCTTGGGCTTGAAGGGCTTCCGTTCCCCCGTGGCCCTCCCCCACCGGCGCTCCCCCTTCTCGATCCAGGCGTGCCGTTCGCCGGGGGCTCGATCGGAGCGAGATCCCGGCTGACCGTGATCCCGGCCACCCTCTTCTCGCCGGGGCTTGTAGGGACGATCTTCTCGACCGCCGTACTCCCGGCGCGGTTTCTCGGCGCGCTCGTCGCGCTGGCCGAACTCGCGGCGGGGCTTGAAGGGGCGGTCGTCCCGCGCCCCGTGTTCACCGCGGGGCTTG
>JBBIUU010000002.1:20486-47721 GCA_037440125.1 Acidobacteriota bacterium | reverse complement strand
TCCCGCGCCCCGTGTTCACCGCGGGGCTTGTAGGGACGGTCCTCACGGCCGCCGTACTCGCGGCGCGGCTTCTCGGCGCGCTCATCGCGCTGGCCGAACTCGCGGCGTGGTTTGAAGGGGCGGTCGTCTCGTGCCCCGTGTTCGCCACGGGGTTTGAAGGGGCGGTCCTTCGCGCCGTAGCGGTCGGAACCACCGGCGCCCGCGGGCTTCGGTTTGAAAGGGCGCTTCTCGGTCCCCGCGCCCTCACCGTCGCGACCTCGCGAGTGCGAGGGCTTGCCGTACGAGCCCCTCTCTCCGTCTCGCGGGCCTCGCCGCTCGGGTTTCCCGTCGCGGCGCCCGTACCCGCCCGGTCCCCTCTTGGGGCCCGAGCCCTTAGGTCCTCTTGAGCCTGGTCCCCGATGGGATTTGGAATCCACGCAGAACCTCCGATGCTGGCAGGGGCCGCTTCCCGGCCCTCTGGATCACGTTGAGAACGAGGGAGGTACCCTCGCCGCACGCCACTCGGAACCCCGGGCCCGGGAGCACCTCTCCCGGCTGGCCCTGGGTCGCGGGGCCCACCTCGGCGGAGAGCACCTTGATGCGCTCGCCGCCCACGTCGATGGAACACCCGGGCCACGGGTCGAAGGCCCGGATCTGTCGCTCGAGGGAGGCGGCGGACCGCTCGAAATCGAGGCGCCCCTCCTCGGGCTGGTTCCTCGGGGCGAGGGTGGCCTCCTCGTCCCGTTGCGGGACGGGGTGCAGCGTCCCCGCGTCGATGCCTGGTAGCGCCTCCACGAGCAGGCGCGCGCCGAGCTCGGCCAGGAGCGGCGTGAGCGTCCCGGTGGTCGCGCCCGCCGGCATGGGGAACCCCCTCGCGAGGTAGACGGGCCCTGTGTCCAGGCCGGCCTCCATGCGCATGATGGAGATGCCCACATCGGGGTCGCCCTCCCAGATGGCCTTCGCGATGGGCGACGCTCCCCGGTGGCGGGGCAGGAGCGACGCGTGCACATTCACGCATCCGAGCCGCGGCACATCGAGGATGGCCTGCGGGAGGATCTTGCCGTACGCGGCGACGGCGACGAGGTCGGGCGCGAGCGCTTTCAGGTCCTCCAGCGCTTCGGGCGTTCTCAAGCTCGCCGGCTGTCGGACTTCGAGCCCCGCCTCGAGGGCGCGCACTTTGACGGGCGGCGGGGTGAGCTGGCGCCCCCGGCCCGCCGGCTTGTCGGCCTGTGTGTAGACGGCCAGGGGGCGGACCCCCCCGACTAGGAGCGCATCGAGGGTCGCCACCGCAAAGGCAGGCGTCCCCATGAAGACGATTCGTGCCGGAAGCGGCATCGGGCACCCCTTAACGTGCTGCCTAACGTGCTTGGGCAGGCCGATCCCCCTGCCCGATTCTAGGCGGTCGGGTAGGGATCGTCCCACTCGCCGTCGCGAATGAGCTTCTTGATCCTGCGCTTGACCAGGTCCCGCTTGAGCGGGCTCAGGCGGTCCGGGAAGAGGATGCCGTCGAGGTGGTCCATCTCGTGGCAGAGCGCCTTGCAGAGGAATTCCTCCCCCTCCAGCTCGAAGGGCTTGCCCTCGCGGTCGAGGGCCTTCACCTTCACGCGCGCGGGGCGCGGCACTTTCTCGTAGATCTTGGGGATGGAGAGGCAGCCCTCCTCGTTCTCGGCCGAGCCCTCCTGGGAGACCCACTCGGGGTTGATGAGGTAGACGAGCTCTTCCTTGCCGCCCTGCGCGCCGACGTCGATGACCAGGGCGCGCACGGCGGCGCCCACCTGGTTGGCGGCGATGCCCGCACCCTGAGCGTGGCGCATGGTGTCCACCATGTCGTCCAGCAGGCTCTGGATCTCTTCGTCGATGGTCTCGATGGGGCGGGCCTTCTCCCTCAGGACGGGGGACCCGTAGAGTTCAACTTTCCGTATCGCCATCGTGCTGTCGTTCCACTTTCTTCAGGAGCTGGAGGGTCTTCTCGACGCGTTGCTCGAGCAGCACCTCAAGGAATTTCAGCGCTTCGGGAACCTGGGCGAGCTGCGCGCGGACCTCTTCGCCGGGAAGCTCCACATAGGTCGAATCCTCGACCGCGGTCACGGTGGCCGTCCGCGGCACCCGGTTCAGGAAGGCCACCTCGCCGATCACGTCCCCGGGGCCGAAGCTGGCCAGCTGGAGCTCCCGTCCGTCGAAATGGGCCCTGGCCTCCAGGCGCCCGGTGGTCACCACAAACATCGAGTCACCCGCTTCCTCTTCCCGGATGAGCACCTTGCCCGCCGTGACCCAGCCTTCCCTCGAAACGGCCTCGATGAGGTCCAGGTGAGAGGCTCCCAGTTCGGGGAAGAGCCGGGACAGAACGGCGCGCGGCGCCTCCGGGGCGGCCTCCTCGACCGAGGCGGCCTCGACGGCGGGCTCCACCACGATCGCGGAGTCGTCCACTTCGAGGATTTCGGCCCCAACCTCTTGGGGTTCCATCGAATCCACCGAGGCGGCGCCCTGCCCGGAGCCCAGGTCCGCGGCCTCAACCTCGACCACGGCCTCGCCCGGATCCGCCTCGGCCGACACCGGGGCGAGGGGCTCCTCGGCCACGGACGCCTGGATCATCTCTTCGGGGGCGGGTCCCAGGCCGATGGCCTCTTCCGCCGCAGGCTCTTGGACCTCCTCGACCACCTCCACCTCGACGGCAGGCTCTTCGATCCCCGCTACAGCCCCTTCGTCCGCCCCGGCATCCGCCGCCGGCGCGTCGCCCGGAGACGACATGTCGATGTCGAAGGAGAAGCTCTGATCGGACGAGGTCTCGGGCTGCCCCTCGAGCTTGAGGATGCGGACCTTCAGGTCGTCGTCCGCGGGGAGGAGGCGGGAGGCCTTCTTCAGCAAGCCCAGGGCCTGCGCGCGCTCTCCGCCCTTGAGGTCGGCGTCCGCCTCGGCCACGTAGATCGCTGCGGCGTCGGCCTTGCGCCCGGCGCCCTCGTAGGCCTCGGCCAGGCGCATCTTCAGGGAGAGGTCGTGGGGCACGCGCTGGAGCTTGAGCTCGAGGACCTTGGCGGCCTCCTTGTACTTCCCCTGCTGGAGCAGGACCAAGGGGTCGGGACCCTTGCCGAAGATCATCTGCCTGCAGCCTCCGTAAAATGGAGTCTAGAGCCCATCCCAGGATAGGTCAAGGTCGCGCGGACGGCGCGAGGTTGCCGGCGGCGCCGCGCTGTCGGAGAATACGTTCACGCCCCACCCGGCGGCGCACCCTCGTGGAGGACCTCGTGCCCGAATTTTACCCGAACAACTACGGCGGCCTTCCCCCGGAGATCTCCGGCCTGGAATCCTCTCGCTTCGTCATCCTGCCCCTGCCCTACGAGGTGACCACCTCCTACGCCAAGGGCACCAAGTTCGGGCCGCGCGCCATCATCGAGGCGTCGCGGAACATGGAGCTCTACGACGAGGAGCTCGGGTTCGACCCCTGCGACGCCGGGATCTTCACGAGCGAGGACGTGCTCTTCCACGACATCGCGCCCCGGGCCATGGTGGACACGGTGAAAGAGGCGGTGGCGCACTACCTCGCCATGGGCAAGTTCGTGGTGTCGCTGGGCGGCGAGCACAACCTCACCTTCCCCTGCTTCCTCGCCCACCGCGAGGTCCACGGCGACATCGGCATCGTGCAAATCGACGCCCACGGCGACCTCCGCGAGACCTACGAGGGGACGCCCTTCAACCACGCCTGCGTCATGCGCCGCATCGTGGGCTGCAGCGCGGGCACGGCGCAGGTGGGCATCCGCTCCATCTGCCGCGAGGAGGCGAAGTTCCTCAAGGAGCGGGGCACGTGGCCCGTGCTCTGGGCGCGAGATTGCCAGCAGGGCGAGGCCTGGATGGACCGGGCCATCGCCGCCCTCCCCGAGAAGGTCTACCTCACGGTGGACGTGGACGGCTTCGACCCCTCCCTCATCCCCTGCACCGGGACCCCCGAGCCGGGCGGCCTCCAGTGGTACCCGACGCTCCGATTCCTCGAACGCCTCTGCAGCGAGCGGAAGGTCATCGGGATGGACGTGATGGAGCTCACGCCGGACCGCGTGCACTTCTCGGCCGACTTCCTGGTGGCCAGGCTCATCTACAAGGTCCTGGGGTTCATCCAGCCCGGGGAGCGCTGAGCGGCGCTCAGCTCGGGCCCTTGAGGCTCCGGCTCACCACCGACAGCAGCTGGCCCACGGTGAAGGGCTTCACGAGGTAGGCGCGCGCCCCGACCGCGAGCGCGTCCCGCCGGTCCTCGTCCCTGCCCTTGGCCGACAGGACGACCACGGGCGGGCCTCCGCCGCTCCTCACGGCGAGTTCCTTCAAGACGCTCAATCCATCCACACCGGGCATGCGGAGGTCGAGGAGAACGAGGTCGGGGGCGGAGGCGGCCACCCTGTCGAGCACCTCCTGCCCGCACCGCGCCGTCGTCACCTCGTAGCCCTCCGACTCGAGGATGAGCTGGACCATCTCGAGGATATCGGGCGTGTCGTCACAGACCAGGATTCGCGCCATCTTCGGCGACCCCCTCCTCCGGCTGCGCAGGACCCGACTTCGAGGTCCCTTCGCCCGCCAGGAACAGCTGGAGGTCCTCCAGCGTGCGCAGGTCCGCGCGCTCCCGGGCGAGGTCCAGGAGGATGTGCAGCAGGTGCCCCGTGACCCTCGCGTCGCCCAGGGCGCGGTGCCTTGCCGTGAAGCTCAGGCCGAACCGGTCCGCGAGCGCGTCGAGGTTCTTCCGTTCCTCCTTGGGCAGGAGCCTCCGCGCCAGCCTGAGCGTGCACACCGCCGGCGAGGCGAGCGCCGGATCGCCTCCCGCGCGGTCGAGTTCGTCCAGGAGGATGCGGCGGTCGAAGGGCAGGTTGTGCGCCACGAGCACCGAACCGTCCAGCAGTGGGACGAGCTCCGGCAGGATCTCCTCGAACCCCGGGCAACCCTCCAGGTCCGACGGCCTGATGCCCGTGAGGCGCGTGACGAAGGGCGCGATGGGCGTGCCGGGGTCGAGCAGGCGCTCGTAGGTCGCCACCTCCTCGCCGCACCGCCAGACGGAGATCCCGAGCTCGATGGCGCGGTCCGCCGGGGGGCAGCCGTTGGTCTCGAAGTCGAGGACGGCGAAGGTCAGGTCCTCCAGCGCGATCGCCGCGAGCGGGCACGCCTCGACGGCGAGCTCCACCTCCTCGCCCGAGATCACGAAGCGCGCGTCTTCCTGGAGGAGCGAGCGGAGCGTACGCCGCGCCAGCGGCGAATCGGGGACCTGCAGGTAGGCTTCGGCGAGCTCGCCCAGGCGCCGCCCGCCGCCGTGGCCCGAGAGCCCCTGCGCGATCCTGCCCTTCAGGTCCGCGGGCCTCAAACGTCCTCCTCCCAGAGCGCGGAGATGGGGAGGATCTGCAGGTCGCGCGCGACCCATCGCGCCATCCGCCCCAGCTCGCCGCCAGGCGAGGTGTCGAGGGCCGTCACGACGCCGAGGGAGCGGATCTCCGCGACGACCGCATGCCAATCCGTGGGCGCCACGAGCGACTCGAGCATGTGGCGCTTGAAGCTCGCGCCGCTCGCGATGAGCTGACCGTTCACGGGCGACACGAGGGGCAGCACGGGCGCCCCGGCGGGGACCGAGGCCCACCAGTCCGCCACCGCCTGCCTCGCGGGCTCCAGGAAGGCGGTGTGGAGCGGGATGTCCAGGGGGAGGAATTTCTGGTCCAGGACCAGGCCCTGCAGGAGGCCCGCGAGCTTCTCCATCGAAGCCGCCGACCCCGCGAGGACGAACTGGCGCGCGTTGTTGATGTCCGCCACCTCCACCTCGTCGAGGGACCAATCGGCGAGGCGCCGCTGAAGGTCCTCCAGACCGAGGCCCGTGACCGCCAGGAGGCGGAACTGCCCCGGCGCGAAGGTCTCCCGGTTCTTGCCGTTGACCCGGTCGAGCCAGGTGAGGATGGCAGGCACGGTGGTGCAGCGGGCGATGACGGCCGCGGCGTAGAAGCCGAGCGAGTAACCCGCCACCGCGGCGGGCTTGCCGAAGCGCTCCTGCGCCGCCTGCCCGCAGAGAACGTCGTAGAGGACCATCACCTCGGGGGCCGTGAACTTCTCGGAGATCTCCTCCTGGGGAGCCGTGGTGACCCACCGCGTGAAGCGCCCTTCGGTCAGCGCATCGAAGGAGGAGGAGAGGCGCCCGAAGGCTCGATGGCCGCGGAGCCCCGCGGCCATCCCCTCGCGCTCCGAGAGCTGTCCCGCCATCAAGACGGCGTAGGGTCCTGCGGGAGCAGGCAAATTGACTCCCTCCGCAATCCATAATACCATGCGACTTCCTGGAGGCCCCATGACCGGAGCCGAGCCCCTCGCCCAGCTGCCCCTCCTCGCCCAGCTCGACGCCGACGAGTTCCTCGCCGTCTCGAACCGGTTCGAGCGGGAGCAGTTCCCGGCGGGCCGGAAGATCCTCGAGGAGGGGTTCATCGGCCTCAAAATCTACGTGCTCGTGGAGGGGCGAGTGAAGGTGTACCGCTCCATGGGCTCCTCCCAGCTCCTCATCAACACCCTGGGGCCGACGGAGGCCTTCGGCGAGATCAGCCTCATCGACGGCGGCCCAGCGAGCGCCACGGTGGAGGCCGAGACCGACATCGTCACCCTCGCGCTCTCCAAGGACGCCTTCTACGGGCTCGTGGACGCCTCGCCCGTCCTGGGCCGCAAGCTCTACGGCAACCTCCTCCAGATTTTCAGCCAGCGGATCCGCTCCACGACCAACCAGGTCCAGGACTACTTCGCCATCAACCAGGCCCTCTGCGATAACGAAAACTTCCGGAAGTTCTACAAAATCCTATGCCTCTGAATTTCAAGAGCAAGAAGTTCCGGGCCGCGGCCATCGTCCTCGGCGCCGGGATCGCCGTGGGCGTGGGCGCCGGGCTCTGGATCACCCGCGACATCCCCGAGGTGGACAGCCTCCTGTTCGCCACCCCGCGCGTCATGACGCGCCTCTACGCCCGCGACGGCACGCTCCTCCAGGAGTACGGCAACGAGAAGCGCACCCTCGTGAAGTACTCGGACATCTCCCCGTACTTCTTCCAGGCGCTCCTCGCCGTCGAGGACGCCAATTTCATGAAGCACCACGGCATCTCGCCGAGGGGCCTCCTGCGCGCCGTAGTACAGGACCTCCTCCACCGCCGCGCGGGCCAGGGCGGGAGCACCCTCACGCAGCAGCTCGCGAGGCAGTACTTCCTGAGCCCCGAGAAGACCGTCACGCGCAAGGTCCGCGAGATGATCCTCGCCGTGAACATCGAGCGGCGCTACAGCAAGCAGCAGATCCTGGAGCTCTACGCCAACAAGGTCTGCTTCGGGCACGGCTACTACGGCGTCCAGGCGAGCTCGCAGTTCTACTTCGGCAAGCCGGCCCAGTACCTCTCCGTCCCCGAGGCGGCGCTTCTCGCGGGAATCATCCAGCGCCCGTCCGCCTACTCGCCGATCAACAAGCCCAAGCAGGCCCTCGCCCGCAGGAACACCGTCCTCGAGCGGATGTGGAAGACGGGGTTCCTCCCGGAGGCGCAGTACAAAGCCTACGCGGCCGAGCCCATCCGCCTCGTCCAAACGCAGTATGAGGAGAGCGGCATCGCGCCCTACGTGGCGGAGCGCGTGAGGATGTACCTCGAGAGCAAGTACGGAGAGGAGGCCCTCTACGACACGGGCCTGCAGGTCTACACGACCATCGACCCGAAGCTCCAGACGCTCGCCCAGTCGGCCCTCCGCGACGGCCTCCACGAGTACAGCCGCCGGCGCACCTACCGCGGGCCCAGGCGCGGACCCGACGCCCCGCCCGAGCACCAGAAGGCGGACCTGGACGTGAACGACCGGTGCTGGGCCACCGTGCGCGAGGTGTCGGCCACCTCCCTGACGGCGACGCTCGCGGGCACCTCGGTGATGCTGACGCCCAAGCAGTGGGCGTGGGCGAACATCACCTACCCCTCGCGCACCTTCGAGCCCGGCGACCGCATCCTCCTGCACATCACCAAGACCTCGCCCCTCGAGGCGGAACTCGAGCAGGAACCCCTCTCCCAGGGCGCCCTCATGGCCATGGACCCGCGCTCCGGAGAGGTCCTGGCGCTCAGCGGCGGGTACGAGTTCACCTCCTCCATGTTCAACCGCGCCGTCCAGGCCAAGCGCCAGACGGGGTCGGCGGTGAAGCCCCTCATCTACGCCGCGGCCATCGAGAACGGGCTCACCCTCGCCGACACGGTGGTGGACACGCCCACCCTCTTCCTCACGGGCCGAGAGCGCGCCGACGACATGTGCAGGGAGGGCTACATCCCCCACGACTTCGACCCGGACTATTTCGGGTACACCACCTACCAGATCGCCCTCGAGCACTCGGTGAACATCGCGGCGGTGCACCTGCTCAACCAGACCGGATACCACCGCGTCATCGACTTCGCCCGGCGCTTCCACATCACGGCGAACCTCCAGCCCTATCCCTCCCTGGCGCTCGGCGCTTTCGAGATCACCCTCTGGGAGCTCACCGCCGCCTACTCGGCCTTCGACAACGGCGGCACCTGGGTGGAGCCCCGCCTCATGACCAAGATCACCGACAGCGAGGGGAAGGTCCTCGAGACCTTCCACCCCTACTCGGAGCCCGCCATGGACCCCAAGGCGGCCTTCATCCTGGTGCAGGGCATGACGGGCGTCATCCTGAGGGGGACCGCCGGCACCGTGGCGGACATGAAGGGGCACTTCGCGGGCAAGACGGGGACCACGGACGACTTCACCGACTCCTGGTTCATCGGTTTCAACCCCAACCTCGTGTGTGGCGTATGGACCGGCAAGGACGACCACAAGACCCTGGGCCGCAACGAGACCGGCGCCCGCGTCGCCCTTCCCGTGTGGCGCAAGTTCATGGAGAAGGCCACGGCGGGGCAGGAGAACGTGGACTGGCAGGTGCCCCAGGGCGTCAGCAAGGTCCTCATCGACCCCGCCACCGGCCTGAGGGCCGGCGTGGACACCCCCTGCGGCGACATTCGCGAGCAGTGGTTCGTCGACGGCACCGAGCCCAAGGGCGTGTGCAACTCCGCGGACAACTTCCGCCTCAAGCTCCCCTACTTCCTGCAGTCCTACCCCCTCAAGGGCGGCGAAACCCTCGTCATCCCCGAGCCGGACCTGGAGAAGCTCGCCGGGATCTACACGGGGACCATCGCGCGCGACGGCCACCGATTGCTCGTGACCTGGAAGGGCGCTACATTCCCCTTGAAGCTGGAGATCACCCCGGCGCCCACGGGCCCCGTGCCCCAGGCCGTCATGCCGGGGCTTCCCCACGAAGGGGCCGTCGCCTGTGGGGCCCGCACGGAGTACGTCAACGAGAAGCAGTGAGCTCTCCTCCCCCGCCGTTCTCTGGCACCCCGTCGAGGGCGGGGCGGTGCGGTGCGCTCTGTGCGCCCACCGCTGCCGCGTGCCGGAGGGGCACGCCGGCGTGTGCCAGGTCCGGGTGAACGAGGGCGGCGCGCTCAGGACCCTCGTCCTGAACCGCCTCGTGGCCGCGGCTGCCGACCCCATCGAGAAGAAGCCCCTGTTCCACTTCCTGCCCGGCTCGAACGCCTTCTCCATCGCCACCGCGGGCTGCAACTTCCGGTGCCGTTATTGCCAGAACTGGCGGATCAGCCAGGCACTGAGGGGCGGCGGCGGCGTGGATGGGGAGCTCACTCCGCCTGAGGCCGTAGTGGACGCCGCCGAGAGAAGGACCTGCTCCACCGTCGCCTACACCTACACCGAGCCCACCATCTTCTTCGAGACCGCCGAGTCCGTGGGGCTCCTGGCCCGCGCCAGGGGACTGAAGAACGTCTTCGTCACCAACGGCTACCTCACGCCCGAGGCGGTGGAGCGGGCGGCGTCCTTCCTCGACGGCGCGAACGTGGACCTGAAGGGCTTCGACGAAGGCCGCTACCGCAAGGTGTGCGGCGCCTCGCTCAAGGGCGTGCTGGAGGGCATCGAGGCGCTCCTCGCCGCGGGCGTATGGCTGGAGATCACCACGCTCGTGGTCCCGGGCGTCAACGACTCCTCCGAGGAGCTCGGCGCCATCGCCCGGCACATCGCAGGACTGGGGGCACACATCCCCTGGCACATCTCCCGGTACCACCCCGACTACGAGATGCTCGACGTCGGGGCCACGCCCCTGGGCTCGCTGCAGCGCGCCTACGACCTCGGGCGGGAGGCCGGCCTCAAGTTCGTCTACGTGGGCAACGTCCCGGGGCACGAGGCGGAGAGCACGGCCTGCCCCGACTGTGGCACAATGGTCATCGTCCGCGAGGGGTTCTCCCTCGCGGCGCTCCGCCTGCGCGGGGGCTCCTGCCCGTCGTGCGGCGCGGAGGTTCCGGGGGTCTGGACCCCCTGAGGAGAGTGGCGAATGTCTTTCGGTTCCTTCCGTCAAGAGGGCGATCCCGTCTCCGACATCAACGTCACGCCCCTGGTGGACGTGATGCTCGTGCTCCTGGTCATCTTCATGATCACCACGCCCCTCTTCGAGCGGGGCATCGACGTGAACCTCCCGCAGACGGTCTCCAGCAACATCAGCGGGGCCGAGCGCGTCATCGTCACCATCCCCAAGGACAAGAACTACGTCTACTTCAACAGCCAGCCCGTGAACCGCGGCCTGATGAAGAGCTACCTCCAGCAGATCTTCAAGAACCGAACCGACAAGACGGTTTACCTGTTCGCGGACAAGGCCGTCCCCTACGGTGAGGTCCTGACCATCATGGACGAGGTCAAGCAGGCGGGGATCGAGACCGTGGGCCTCGCGACGGAACCCCCTGCCCAGAAGTGAGGTCTCACCGTCGGAGGTGACGCATCATGGACCCGGGTCCGGGAAGCTCGAGCCGGCACGCCGTGGCGGACGATGAAGGTCCGCGCGGGCGACCACGGCGCGGATCGCTGCCCCCAGGCCCGCCACGGGCGCCGGTGTACACCGCCCTCCGCCCCCTCCCCCTCAAGCACAACCACCTGCTCCCGGCGGCGCTGATCCTCTCCTCGCTCCTCCACATGGCGGCGCTCGTCCTCTTCGTCATGCACCCCGCCTCGCGCCAGCGCGTCGCGCAGCATGAACCCACGTTCGTCAAGCTCATCGAGCTTCCCGCGGGGGTCGGCGGGGCCACCACGGGCACCCCGGGTAAGACGAGCGAGCCCACCCCGCCAAAGGCCGAGGAGCCGCCCAAGCCCGTGCAGCCTCCCAAGCTCACCCTGCCTGGGAAGGAGCCGCCCAAGCCGAAGGAGGGCCCCGCGCCCATCCGCACCGACAAGCCCGGCCAGTCCGTCGGCCTGGGCCACGGCGGACCGGCGGGCCTGGGCGGCAAGAGCGCCGGCGTCATCCTCGACGAGCCCACGTTCCAGTACGAGTGGTACAAGGCCCGCCTCGAGGACGCGCTGAAGAGCAACTGGCGCAAGCCCGTGGCCACCGGCACCAAGACCATCTCCGCCTCGGTCCACTTCCTCATCACGGCCGCGGGCCGGGCCGACGACGTGCAGATCGTGACCTCCTCCGGGAGTCCCGCGTTCGACCAATCGGTCCTCCGTGCCGTCTACAACTCGGCGCCCTTCCCCAAGTTCCCGCCCCAGTACGACGCCCCCAACCTCGGCGTCCTTTACACTTTCGAGCTGACGCCCGAGAAGTGACCGCCGTCCGGCGGAACGGGGTCCTGTTTCAAACTTGCACCAGCGGTCCGTTTGAGCTATAAAATGTCCGAACAGAAATGTCGGTTCACCCTGGGGGGTGAAGGGAGCGCGATGCCGCGCGGTATGAAGGTGGTGGGTGCACCGATTGCTTTCGCGATAGCCGGCGCCCTCTTCACTCTCACCGCCGCGCTGCCCCCGGCCTTCGCCCTCAACCCCAAGCGGCCCATCACGCACTATGCCAAGGACGTCTGGAGGCGCGAGAAGGGCCTGCCCCAGGATTCCGTCAACGCGATCCTGCAGAGCGCCGACGGATACCTCTGGCTGGGCACCGACGACGGCCTCGCCCGCTTCGACGGCGTGGACTTCGAGGTCTACGACCACACCAACACGAACGCCTTCCGCCAGATCTCCATCACCGCCCTCTGCCAGACCGATGACGGAACCCTCTGGATCGGTACGAACGGCGGCGGCGTCGTGAGGCGCGGCCGGAGCGGATGGAGCGCGGTCGGGGTCGCCGAGGGCCTCCCTTCGGACAGGATCCTGTGCCTCGGGCCCGCGCCAGCAGGGGGCGTCTTCGTGGGGACGCCAACGGGCCTGGCGCGCCTCATGCCGGACGGCAATGTGGCCCCCGGCGTCGTGCGGGGAGCCCCGCCCGCGGAACCCGCACATGCCATCGTCCGCCGGGGGAGAGACGGGCTCATCGTGGCCACCCCGAAGGCGCTCTTGTGCACCGACGGCGAGGGCCTGAAGCCCTTCGCCCCGCCCCTGCCCGAGGGGACGCCCGCGCTCCGATGTCTCATCGTTCGGACTGACGGCACGGTGGTCGTGGGCACCGAAGACGGGCTCTACGAGCTCGTCTCGAGGGCCTGGAGGCGCCGTGGGACCGCTGACGGGCTGACGTCGGGACAGATCAACTGCCTCGTGGAGGACGCCTCGGGGAACCTCTGGGCGGGCACGCCCCTCGGGCTGAACCGGATCAAGCCGGAGGCCATCCACAACCTCACCATCAAGGAGGGCCTCCCCGACAACGACATCAAGAGCCTCTTCGAAGACCACGAGGAGAACCTCTGGGTCGGAACCAACGGCGGCGGCCTCGTCCGCATGAAGGACCGCATCTTCTCCGCCCTCTCCACCACCTGCGGGCTCTGCTCCGACACGGTGTGGTCGGTCTTCGAGGCGCCCGACAAGACCCTGTGGATCGGCACCGAGGACGGCCTCGCGGTCTACTCGACGGGCCGGCTGGACACGCTCCGCGTCAAGGACGGCCTCCCCTCGAACCTCGTCAGATGCGTCTGGGTGGACCGCCGCGGGGACCTCTGGGCCGGCACGGCGGCCTCCGGCCTCGGCCGGCGTCACGACGGGCGCTGGACCACGCTCACGGCACCCTCGCCGATTCCCAACAACGCGGTGCTGGTCCTTTACGAGGACCGCAAGGGCACGCTCTGGGTCGGGACCAACGGCGGCTTGGCGACCTTCGACGGATCGTCGTGGCGCTCGATGACGCGCGCCGACGGGCTGCCGGACGACCGGGTCCGATCCATCGAAGAGGACCGCGAAGGCACCCTCTGGATCGGCACCTACGGCGGCGGCCTCGCCCGGTTCAAGGACGGGCGGTTCGAGGCGTTCGGCCGGAAGGACGGCCTCGCGGGCGACAACGTCTGGACCACCCACGCCGACGAGGACGGGACCCTCTGGATCGGCACGGGGAGCGGCCTCACGCGCTACCGCGGCGGCAGGTTCGCGACCCTGACCCAGAAGGACGGACTCTTCAGCGACGTGGTCTACACCTTCCTGCCGGACCGGCGCGGCCAGGTCTGGATGAGCTGCAACAAGGGCGTCTCGCGCGTCCCCCTGGCCGCGCTCAACGACGCCTTGGACGGGAAGGGGAAGCTCGACGGCGTCGTGCCCTTCGGCGTGTCCGACGGCATGTCGGCGAGCGAGTGCGACGGAGGATCACAACCCTGCGGCTGGATCTCTGCGAACGGCAAGCTTTGGTTCGCCACCGTGAGGGGCGCGATGGTGGTGGACCCCGCCGAGATCCGCATCGACCGCCGCCCTCCTCCGGTGTCCCTCGAGGCGGTTCGGGTCGACAACGTCCACCAGCCCAACGACGGGGACGACCTGGTGGTTGGGCCCGGCCACAAGACCCTCGAGATCGACTACGCGGGCCTGGTCTTCTCAGCACCCGAGAAGGTCACCTACCGCTACCGCCTCGCGGGGTTTCAGGACGACTGGTTCCAGTCCGGCCCTCATCGCGCCGCATTCTTCACTCACGTCCCGCCCGGACGGTACACCTTCGAGGTCCAGGCCCGCCTCGCCAACGGCCCGTGGACCGATCCCCCCGCGCGCCTCCAGATTCGCCTCCGGCCCTTCTTCTACCAGACGCTCTGGTTCCTCGTCCTCTGCCTCCTCGCTCTGGCCGCCGCAGCCGTCGTGGTCCACAGGACGAGAACCCGCGTTCTCCATCGCCGCCAGCACCAACTCGAGACGGTAGTGCACGAGCGCACGAGCGCCCTTCAGGACGCGAACCTGAAGCTGGAGCAGGCGAACGAGCGGCTCGAGGCCCTCAGCGCGCAGGACCCCCTCACGGGTGTGGGCAACCGCCGCATGTTCGACGAGGTCCTCGAGCGCGAGTGGCGCAGGGCCCAGCGCTCCGGGCAGCCCCTCTCCCTCCTCATGGTCGACATCGACAGCTTCAAGCCCTACAACGACGCCTACGGCCACAAGCGCGGCGACGAGTGCCTCTCGCAGGTCGCCTCCGCCCTCTCCTCCAGCGCCAACCGCGCCAGCGATCTCGTCGCCCGCTACGGCGGCGAGGAGTTCGCCGTCATCCTTCCCGCCACCTCCTCCGCCGGCGCCACCGCCATCGCCGAGGCCCTCCGCATGAAGGTCGAGGCCCTCATGATCCCCCACGAGGCCTCCGCCACCGCACGCTTCGTCACCATCAGCATCGGCGTCGGCACCGGCGTCCCCCAGGAGGGCAGCCCCAGCGGCTACCTCATCGAGCGCGCCGACAAGGCCCTCTACCTCGCCAAGCAGGAGGGCCGCAACAGGGTCAGGACCCTCGCATGAACGGGCGGGACGGAGGCACGCGACGGAAGGTGAGGCACGCGGTCCACTGCGGCATCCTCCTTGCGGCCGTCTGTCTCGCCGTCGCCTTGCCCTCGGCCGCCCTCGATCCGCGCAAGGCGCTCACGCAGTACTCCCACGACAACTGGCAATCCAACCGCGGGCTCCCGCAGAACGCGGTGAACGCCGTTGCACAGGGGCCCGAAGGCTACCTCTGGTGCGCCACGCAGGAGGGCCTGGTCCGCTTCGACGGCGTGCAGTTCACCGTGTTCAACAAGTGGAACACCCCCGCCATCACCAACAACAACATCCGCGCCCTGTGCTTCGACCGCTCCGGCACCCTCTGGGCCGGCACCAACGGCGGCGGCCTGGTGCGCTTCAAGGACGAGGTCTTCACCGCTTTCACCACGGCGCAGGGCCTCGTCTACGACAACGTCAACAGCCTCTGCCCCACCTCGGACGGCTCGCTCTGGATCGGAACCTACGGGGGCGGCCTGAGCCGTCTGAAGGACGGGCGCTTCGCCAACTTCACGACGCGCGACGGCCTGTCGCACGACGGCATCTTGACCCTCTTCGAGGACGGGGACGGCTCGCTGTGGGTCGGCACCAACGGGGGCGGCGTCTGCCGGTACTCGGAGGGCAGGTTCTCCCGCCCCGACTGGGCCCGCGCCATCCCCCAGGAGGTCGTCTACGCCATCCGGCGCGCTCGGGATGGCGCGCTCTGGGTGGGCACCTACGGCAGCGGCATCTACCGGGTCGAGGGCGCCCGCGTGAGGCACCTGACCGCCCGCGACGGGCTCAGCGGAGACCGCGTGCTCAGCCTCTACGAGGACAAGGACGGCGGGCTCTGGGTCGGCACCTTCGGCGGAGGCGTGTGCCGCTATTTCGAGGGCCGCTGGGACTGCCTCAAAGCCGACCACGGCCTGCCCTACGACGTGGTGCGGGCCTTCGCCGAGGACCGCGAGGGGAACCTCTGGATCGGCCTCGACGGCGGCGGACTCCTCCGCCTCCACGACGGGAGCTTCAAGACTTACAGCGTCCAGGAGGGGCTCTCCAACGACTTCGCCATCGGCATCTACCAGACGCGCGGCGGCGACGTCTGGGTCACCACCAACGGCGGGGGCATCAACCGCCTCCGCGACGGGAAGATCACCTCCCTCACCGCTCGCGACGGCCTCCCCAACGACCTCGTCCGCTCCATCTACGAGGACGGGTCAGGCTCGTTGTGGGTGGGCACCGACGGCGGGGGCCTGGCGGTCGTCGAGCGGAACGGCCGGATCCGCGTTATGGGCACGGCCCAGGGCCTCTCCAGCAACCGCGTGATCGCCGTGCGCGGGGATTCCCGGGGCGACATCTGGGTGGGCACCAACGGGGGCGGCCTCAACCTCCTGCGAGGCGGGAGGGTGACCGTCATGCCCCAGCGTCCGGGCCGCGCCGCGATGGTGAACCTCATCCACGAGGACCGCGCGGGGCGCCTCTGGGTGGCCACCTACGGCGGCGGGCTCAGCCTCCTGGAAGGGAACGTCTTCGCCTCCTTCCCGGGCCAGGACGAGATCGGTTCCGCCATCGTCACGCACATCCACGAGGACCCCGACGGCACCCTCTGGCTCGGGACCATCGGCTCGGGGCTGATGCGCCTGCGCGAGGGCCACGTCAAGAGATTCACGCGGAGGGACGGCCTCTTCGACGACGTGGCGTACGAGGTGCTCGACGACGGCCTCGGCTACCTGTGGATGAGCGGGAACACGGGCGTCTACCGCGTGGCGCGCGCGAGCCTCGACGCCTTCGCCGAAGGGCGGGCCCGCACCATCCCGTGCGACGCCTACGGCGAAGCCGACGGGATGAAGAGCGCCGAGTGCAACGGGGGCTTCACCCCCTCGGGCTACCGCACGGCCGACGGCCGCCTCTGGTTCCCGACCATGCGCGGCGTGGCCGTCGTCGACCCCGCCCGGCTCGGCCACAACGCCCTGCCGCCGCCCGTGAAGGTGGAGCGGGTCATCCTCAACGGCAAGGCCCTCGATGCGGGCGCCGCGGTCACCGTCCCGCCTGGGAGGAACAGCCTGGAGATCCACTACACCGGGCTCAGCTTCGTCGCGCCGTCGCGGGTCCGGTTCAGGTACCAGATGAAGGGCTACGACGCGGAGTGGGTCGATGCCGGGACGCGCCGGACCGCCTACTACACGGACATCCCGCCGGGCCGGTACGATTTCCGCGTCGTGGCCTGCAACAACGACGGGGTCTGGAACGACGCCGGGGCCTCCATCACCGTCATCCGCCGCCCCCGCTTCTACCAGACCACTTGGTTCTGGGCCCTCTGCGCCGGAGCGCTCGTCCTGCTCGGCCCGGGCCTGAACTGGTTCCGCGTCCGGCGCCTGCGAAGGCGGCAGCGGGAGCTGGAGGCCCTGGTGGATGCGCGCACGAGCGCCCTGCAGGACGCGAACCTGAAGCTGGAGCAGGCGAACGAGCGGCTCGAGGCCCTCAGCGCGCAGGACCCCCTCACGGGTGTGGGCAACCGCCGCATGTTCGACGAGGTCCTCGAGCGCGAGTGGCGCAGGGCCCAGCGCTCCGGGCAGCCCCTCTCCCTCCTCATGGTCGACATCGACAGCTTCAAGCCCTACAACGACGCCTACGGCCACAAGCGCGGCGACGAGTGCCTCTCGCAGGTCGCCTCCGCCCTCTCCTCCAGCGCCAACCGCGCCAGCGATCTCGTCGCCCGCTACGGCGGCGAGGAGTTCGCCGTCATCCTTCCCGCCACCTCCTCCGCCGGCGCCACCGCCATCGCCGAGGCCCTCCGCATGAAGGTCGAGGCCCTCATGATCCCCCACGAGGCCTCCGCCACCGCACGCTTCGTCACCATCAGCATCGGCGTCGGCACCGGCGTCCCCCAGGAGGGCAGCCCCAGCGGCTACCTCATCGAGCGCGCCGACAAGGCCCTCTACCTCGCCAAGCAGGAGGGCCGCAACAGGGTCAGGACCCTGGCTTGATACGCCCTGCCTTTTGGGACCCCTGTTGCATCTCCGGTCGTTCGGTTGCACTATAGTCGGCAAAACTGACGGGGGGGCAGGCTCGAAGGAGGTATGCCGATGGATAGGTACGGGTCGTGGAGGATCCTCGCAGCCGTCCTGCTCGCCCTCGCGTGCACGGCGGGCTGGGCGCAGACCCAGGGAGGCAGCATCCAGGGCAAAGTGACGGACGCGGCCGGCCAGCCCGTGGCGGGCGCCCTCGTCCAGGTCTCCGGGCCCAAGCTCCAGGGGTACCAGGGCGTCGCCACCGACTTGGAGGGGGCCTACATGATCCCCTTCCTTCCCATCGGAACGGACTACCAGGTGAAGGTCGAGGCGGCCGGCTATAACCGCGTCATCAGGAAGGGCATCGAGGTCCAGCTCGGCGCCACCGTCAACCTGCCCTTCGTCCTCAGCCAGGGCCAGACGGAGGTCGTCGTGACGGCCGCCGCGCCCCTCATCAACACCAAGAGTACGGAGGTCGGCGCGGACATCTCGGACAAGATGATCAACGCCATCCCCCTCGGGCGGAGCGCCGACGGCATCAGCTTCCTCGCGCCCGGCGCCGTGTCCTCGGGCATCGCGGGCACGCCCTCCTTCTCGGGAGCTTCCGGCCCGGAGAACAGCTACACGGTGAACGGCGTGGACGTCACGGGGTCCCAGGCCGGCGTCAACATCACGGCCCTGAACTTCGACTTCATCGAAGCCACCGAGGTGAAAACGGGCGGCATGGACGCCGAATACGGCGCCCTCATGGGCGGCAACATCACCTCCGTGACAAAGAGCGGCGGGAACGAGTTCCACGGCAGCCTCTTCGTCTACTACTTCGACGACAGCCTGGGCGCCAAAGACCAACCCCTCGACAACCCCAGCGCCGTGGACTACCGCCAGTCCTTCAAGCAGTACGACATCGGCGGCACCCTGGGCGGGTACCTCGTGAAGGACAAGCTCTGGTTCTTCGTGGCCTACGACTACAACGACACGCAGACGGGCTACGGCGCGGGGGCCGACGGGACGGTCACCTTCAACGGGCATCCCGCGTACTCGTGGGCCGCGGGCACCGGGTACACGAACAAAGAGACGAACCCCATGTACGCCGCGAAGCTCACCTGGAACATTAACCAGAACCACAAGCTGGCGCTGTCGTACTTCGGGAACAACGACAAGCTCAGCTACTACCGGAACCTCGACAACCCCTCGCCCGTCTCCTCGGCCTACACGCAGAAGGCAGACAACTACGCCATCAGCCTGCAGTGGAACGCCACGTGGACGCCGAAGTTCTTCACCGAGGCCATCATCTCGCGGCGCGACACGAAGTTCTCCAACCTCCCCAACTCGGCGCTCGCCCGGGACACGTGGGGCTACTCCTACCAGATCTACCGGAACGGCAGCTCCTACACGGGCTACGACGGCCTGGGCGTCATCCCCATCGGGCCGCCGAACAGCTACGACCCCAACACGGGGGCCATCGACCTGAGCTCCTGGCGCGCGTCCACGGGCGGGCAGATCCTCGACGAGCAGTGGGACACGAGCGACCAGCTCCGCCTGAAGGGCACGAACCTCTTCAGCCTGTGGGGCCGGCACGAGCTCTCCTACGGCCTCCAGGTCTACGACATCACCTACCGGCGGAACTTCAACGAGACCGGTCCCGCCATGCTCGAGCGAAACCCAGGGGACCCCTTCTACGGGCAGTCCACCTCGGGCGGCGTGGTCGTGCGCTGGGCCTACGACCCCACCTCACCGTCCAACTACACGTTCCTGGCCGAAGGCTACATGAACCCGCAGGACAAGCACACGAAGCAGACCTACACCGCCTACTGGGCCCAGGACAACTGGGACATCACGGACCACTTCATGCTCAAACTCGGCGTGCGCCTCGACCAGATCCACATGAAGGGCCAGGACCTGAACATGACCGTCCCGCGGCCGTGGTACCCGGACTTCAACGGCCGCGGCCACGAGCTCAACATCAACGACGAGTGGGCGCCCCGCATCGGCTTCACGTGGGACGTGGCGCACAACAACAAGAGCAAGCTGTACGGTTTCTGGGGCTGGTACTTCGAACGCATCCCGCAGGACCTGGCGGTGCGCGTCCTCACTGACGAGTACAGGCACTTCAGCACCTTCTACGACGCAGCGCTGACCCAGTCCGCGATGGACTCCTACACCTTCGGGCCCGAGTACATCCAGGGCGGGCCCTCGGGCGGGCCCCTCAAGGGCGCCTACAACGAGGAGTACATCCTCGGGTACCAGTACGAGGTCCGGCCCGACTTCACCGTGGGCGTGCGCGGCGTGTACCGCGACATCGGCCGCATCATCGAGGACATCTCCATGGACGGCGCCTCGACCTACATCATGACCAACCCCGACCAGTGGACGAACATCTGGGTCCCCGACGCCGCGGGCCGGCCGGGCTACCGCTACCACTTCCCCAAACCCGTCCGCATCTACAAGGCCCTCGAGGTCACGGCGGAGAAGCGGTTCTCGAACCACTGGCTCCTCCAGGCCTCCTACGTGCTATCGCGCCTCGAGGGCAACTACGAGGGCATGTACCTGAGCGGGACCACGCAGCTCGACCCCAACCTGACCTCCATCTACGACATCCCCTCCCTGCTCGTGAACGGCTACGGCCTCCTGCCCAACGACCGCACCCACGTGCTGAAGGCCTACGGCGGCTATTTCTTCGACAACATCCCCCTGGAGCTGTCGGGCAACTTCACGCTCGCCAGCGGGACGCCCATCAGCGCCATGGGCGCGGACGCCGCGTACGGCCTGAACACCGGGTTCGCCAAGCAGAGGGGCACCGCCGGGCGGACGCCCACGGTCTGGTCGCTCGACCTCGGCGCGCAGTACACGTTCAAGATCTTCAAGAGCAACCTGGCACTCCGCGCGGACATCTTCAACGTGACCAACAACCAGGTCACAACCGCCGTAGACCAGACCTACAACACGGTGAACACGGACCCGCACCAGAACTACCCCTACTTCAAGATGCAGACCGCGCACCAGGAGGCCCGCCGCATCCGCCTTGCGCTGAGGTGGTCCTTCTGAGAACCTAGACTCAGGCCGCCGGGCCCGGGCACCCCGCCCGGGTCCGGCGCGACCCCTGCGGGGCCACGGTGAACCTGAAAAACTGGCGGACACTCCTCCGGACGAAGCACCTGGACCTCATCCTCGCCGAGAGCGAGACCACCACCCACAAGCTCAAGCGCGCTCTCGGGCCCTGGGACCTGACGGCTCTCGGTATCGGCGCAGTCATCGGCGCCGGCATCTTCGCGCTCGTGGGGACGGCCGCCGCGGGCGACGCGTCGCGTCCCGGCGCGGGGCCCGCCCTGATCCTCTCCTTCCTGCTCACCGGGGTCGCCTGCGGGCTCACCGGCCTCTGCTACGCCGAGTTCGCGAGCCTCGTCCCCATCTCGGGGAGCGCCTACACCTACGCCTACGCCACGCTGGGCGAACTCGTCGCCTGGATCATCGGCTGGGACCTGGTCCTCGAATACGCGGTCGGCAACGTGGCCGTGGCCGTCTCCTGGTCCGGCTACTTCTGCGAGCTCCTGCGGGGCTTCGGCCTCGAGTTCCCGCGCTGGCTCGCCACGGACCTGCGGACGGCCCTACACACACCGGAGATCCTCCAGTCGGCCCCCCACCTGTTCGGCCACGCCATCGTCTTCAACCTGCCCGCCGTCTTCATCGTCACCTTCTTGACCGTGATCCTGGTGATCGGCATCCGGGAGAGCGCGCGCTTCAACATGATCATGGTGGGGATCAAGCTGCTCGTGCTCACCTTCTTCGTCGTCGTCGGGTTCGCTTACGTGAAGCCGGAGAACTGGCACCCCTTCGCACCGAACGGCTGGGCGGGCATCCAGGCGGGCGCGGCCGTCATCTTCTTCGCCTACATCGGCTTCGACGCCGTGTCCACGGTGGCCGAGGAGTGCCGCAACCCGAAGCGGGACCTCCCCATCGGCATCCTGGGGAGCCTCGCCGCGTGCACCGTGATCTACGTCGTGGTCGCCGTCGTCCTGACGGGCATGATCCCCTGGAACCAGCTGAACACGGCCGAGCCCCTCTCGGTGGCCATGCGCCAGGTGGACATGAACTGGGCCGCGGGGATCGTGGCCTTCGGCTCGGTGGTGGCCCACACGGCCGTCCTCCTCGTCTTCCAGATGGGCCAGCCCCGCATCTTCTTCTCCATGTCCCGAGACGGCCTGCTCCCCAAGTCCTTCTCGAAGGTCCACCCGCGGTTCAAGACGCCCCACGTGACCACGATCCTGACGGGCCTCTTCGTGGCGGTGGCCTCCTCTTTCGCGAGCCTCGACGAGATGGCGGACCTGTGCAACATCGGCACGCTCTCGGCCTTCATGATCGTCTGTGCCGGCGTCATCATCCTGCGGCAGAGGGACCCCCTCCGCCCGAGGCCCTTCAGGACGCCGTGGGTGCCATTCGTACCCGCCCTCGGCCTCGTCGCCTGCCTCTATCTGATGCTCGGTCTGCCCACCAGCGCGTGGATCCGCTTCGCCGTCTGGCTCGCCGTCGGGCTCGTCCTCTACTACTCCTACGGCTTCGGGCACAGCCGCCTCCACCTCAAGGCCGCCCAGGCGACCGACTAGGCCGCTTCATCCCCCAGACGCAGTGAGCGGGCGGCTCCGGCCGCCCGCTCATCTTCTTTCGCCTGTCAATCTGTTGGCGCCTCGCCTCGATCGTTCTCCGGCTCTCCGCCTCTCCGGCTCTCCGGCTCGCGCCGAAACGGACGGGGCAAGAAACGATGCCGGCCGCAGTAGCCTATTCGAGGTAGGTATACCCTTCCAGCCCGTCCTCGAGGAACTTCTTGATCTGGGTGGACTCCTTCAGGGTGATGCGCTCCTCCTCGATGGCGTCCTCGACCTGCTTGCGGATGGCGTTGGCCACGTCCCGCTTCTGGTACTGCATGTAGCTCAGGACGTCGCGCACCGTGTCGCCCTCGATGGTCTTGTCGATCTTGTACTTGTTCCGGCCCGTGATGCTCACGTGGACGGTGTTCGTGTCGCCGAAGAGGTTGTGGAGGTCGCCCAGCGCCTCCTGGTACGCGCCCACGAGGAAGACGCCGAGGTAGTACGGGTGCCTCTCGTCGAACTCGTGGAGGTCGATGGTGTTCTTCACGTCGTGCAGGTCGATGAACTGGTCCACCTTGCCGTCGCTGTCGCACGTGATGTCGGCGAGCGTGGCCTTCCGCGTGGGCAGCTCGTTGAGCCGGTGGATGGGGCAGATGGGGAAGAGCTGCTTGACGGCCCAGTGGTCGGGGAGGCTCTGGAAGACCGACAGGTTGCCGTAGTAGGTGTCGGACAGGAAGCGGTCCAGGTTCTCGAGCTCGTCGGGGACGTAGTCGAGCGTGTGGATGATCTTGGCGATGCGGACGCAGACGAGCCAGAAGAGCTTCTCCACCAGGGCCCGGTCGGCGAGGGACATCATCCCCACGTTGAAGAGCGTGAGGGTCTCGTCGCGCACCTGGATGGCGTCGTGGTAGGACTCCTGGAAGTTCTTCACCGAGAGGCTGTTGAGCACCTCCCGCAGGGCGTTGACCGGCTCCGGCGCGTCGTCGGGGATGTCGGGGACCACCTCGACGTCGATGAGACGGCTCGTGCCGAGGACGTTGAACACGAGGATGGAGTGGTAGGCCACGAGGGCGCGCCCGCTCTCCGAGATGATGTGCGGATGCGGGATCTGCTCCTCCTCGCACGTCTCGGCGAGGGCCGACACCACGTCGCTCGCGTACTCCTCGATGGAGTAGTTGGCGCTCGAGGAGAAATTCGTCTTGCTCCCGTCGTAGTCCACCGCGAGGCCGCCCCCCACGTCGAAATAGCGGATGTTGACGCCGAGGCGCACGAGCTCCACGAAGACGCGCGTGCTCTCGCGGAGGGCCTCCTTGATGCTCTGGATGGAGGTGATCTGCGAGCCCAGGTGGAAGTGCAGGAGCTGCAGGCAGTCGAGCATCTTGGCGTCGCGCAGCTTCTGGACGGCGTCGAGCATCTCGTTGGGGAACAGCCCGAACTTGCTCTTGTCGCCGCCGCTGCTCTCCCACTTGCCCCGGCCCCGCGCGGCCAGCTTGGCGCGGACGCCGACCATGGGCTTCACCCGCACCTTCTTGGACCATCGGATGATGAGGTCGAGCTCGGACGGCTTCTCCACGACGATGAGGACCTTCCGGCCGAGCTTGGTGGCCCAGAGGGCCATCTCGATGTACTCGTCGTCCTTGTAACCGTTGCAGACGATGGGCGCGTCGAGGTTCTCCATGGAGGCCAGGACGATGAGAAGCTCGGCCTTGGTGCCCGCCTCGAGCCCGAAGTTGTAGGCCTTGCCGAAGTCCACGATGTCCTCGACCACCTGCCGGCTCTGGTTGACCTTGACCGGGTAGACACCGAAGTACTTGCCGCCGTAGTTGTACTCGACGATGGCCTTCTGGAAGGCGGTCTGGATCTCGTCGATGCGCTTCTGGAGGATGTCCGTGAAGCGGATGAGGACGGGCGGGTTGAGGTCGCGGACGCAGAGGCCCTCCACGAACTCCTTGATGTCGAGGTAGCGCTGCTTGTTCTTCTCCGGGAGCACGACCATGTTCCCCCGGTCGTTGATGTCGAAGAAGCCCTGCCCCCACTCGGGGATGTTGTAGAGCTCCCGGGCCTCGTCGATGGACCACTTGGAGAGGGTCGTCTGGTCCTTGAGCTTGATCTTCTGCCGCATGGCGGCTCTCCCCCGATTCCGATGGCCGTCTGGAGGCCGCCCCGTGCGGCCGACATGCTTTGATAACAGCAATCGGCGCGGTTCGCAAGAGAAGGCCGGGGCGTTACTGCTTGCGCGCGGCTCCTCGGGCCCTTAAAATATCCTCAGGCAGACCGCGGAGGTCCCATGGCACAGACGCAGCTCGGACGCAGGCGCTTCCCCCGCATCCGGACGGAGAACCCGGTGCACGTCCGCAAGCTCGGGAACGACGTCTGCGATACCTCGGCCAAGACGAGCTCCCTCGGCCTCGGCGGGTGCATGTTCCTCGCCAAGGAGCCGGTGGGGTACGACGCCCTGGTGGACCTCCTCATCTCCGTCCGGCCCAAGCAGGTCATCGAGGCCAGGGGCCGGGTCGTGTACGAATCGCTCCGCTCCGGGAAGGACTACGAGGTCGGCGTGGAGTTCACCTCCATCTCCGACGGCGACCGCAAGGTCCTGGAGAGCATCTTCGACGGTCACCCCACCGATCCGGGGTAGATCCTGCCGCGCGGCATTTGCCGCACCTCTCGTCCATCCTCCCTTTGCCCGTGTCCCAGAGGGGCCTCGACGGCCTATAATCCCCTCTCGGGCGGTACCTTCCGCCCGGCAGAGGGAGGCGGGCATGCGTCGCAGGGACTTCCTGAAAATCGGCGGGACGGGCGCGGTGGCCATGGCCGCCGGCGCGGCGGGTTCTCTAGAGCGTGCCTGGGCGGCGCCGGCCCGGCCCGATCTCGCCGTGGCCCACGGTAAGGACCCGGCCGCCATCACCAAGGCCGCCATCGCCGCGATGGGGGGCATGGGCACCTTCATCTCCAAGGGCGACGTGGTGGTCGTCAAGCCGAACATCGGCTGGGACCGCACGCCCGAACAGGCCGCCGATACCAACCCCGTCGTGGTGGCGACCCTCGTCGAGCTCTGCCTCGCCGCCGGGGCCAAGACGGTGAAGGTCTTCGACCGGCCCTGCAACGACCCGAGGCGCTGCTACGTCCAGAGCCAGATCGAGCCCATGGCCCAGAAGGCCGGGGCCGACGTGAGCCACATCGACGACCGCAAATTCACCGATGTCGCCATCCCCAAGGGCGAGGCCATCAAGTCCTGGCCCCTCTACAGGGACATCCTCGAGGCCGACAAGATCATCAACGTGCCCATCGCCAAGCACCACAGCCTCTCCGGCCTGACGCTCTCCTTCAAGAACTGGATGGGCGTCATGGGCGCCTCGCGGGGCCGAATCCATCAGAACATCCACGAGAGCCTGGCGGACCTCTACACGGTCCTGAAACCGACGCTCGTCGTCCTGGACGCCGTCCGCATCCTCACCGCCAACGGCCCTCAGGGCGGGAACCTCAAGGACGTGAAGCCGATGGACACGGTGGTCGCCGGAGTCGACCAGGTAGCCGTAGACGCCTTCGGCGCGACCCTCTTCGGCATGAAGGGCTCCGACCTCGGCGTCGTGGCCGCCGCGGCGCGTCGTGGCCTGGGCACCATGGACCTGGACAAGCTCTCCATCAAGCGGGTCGAGGTCTCGTGAAACCCCCGTCGGCGGTCTCCAGGGTCGTGTGGGCCCGCCGGTCGGTACAGGCGGCCTTCCTCCTCCTGTTCCTGTTCCTGTTCCTCCAGACGGAGCAGAAGGGCGCCGACGAGCTCGGTTACCCTGTCAAGCTCTTCCTCGATTTCGATCCCCTGCTCTTCGCCTCGACCTTCCTTTCGGCACACGCGGTGACCGCCTCGGCCCTCTGGCTCTCGCTCGTGGTCCTCGCCATGACCGCCGTGTTCGGAAGGGTTTTCTGCGGGTGGATCTGCCCCCTCGGCACCCTCAACAATCTCGTGGGAGCCGCCAAGAAGTGGCCTCTGGGCGCCCGCGTGCGGGGGTGGTACCCCGTCAAGTACTACCTCCTCGTGGCGCTCCTGGCCGCCTCGCTTTTCTCGGTCCAGGTGGTGGGCGTCTTCGATCCCCTCTCCCTGACGGTGAGGTCCCTCTCGCTCGGGATTTACCCAGCCGTGAACAAGGGGCTGAACGCGGGGGTCGACGCGCTCTACGGGGCGAACTCGAAGGGCCTGACCGCGGTGGCCGACGTCCTGGCCAAAGCCCTCCAGAAGACCGTGCTCGCCTTCAGTCAGCCCCACTTCTTCCAGGGCGCCGCCATCGGCCTCCTGTTCCTCGCCATCCTCCTCCTGAACCTCTTGGAGAAGCGCTTCTGGTGCCGCTACCTCTGCCCCCTGGGCGCGCTCCTCGGCATCGCCGCACGCTGGGCCCCGTTCAAGAGGGAGGCCGACGAGTCCTGCAACGCCTGCAGCCTCTGCGGCAAGGACTGCCAGGGCGCAGCCCGGCCCGGCGGGAAGGGCGAGTGGATCGCCTCGGAGTGCTTCTACTGCTTCAACTGCGACGACC
This sequence comes from Acidobacteriota bacterium, assembly GCA_037440125.1. Lineage (GTDB taxonomy): Bacteria > Acidobacteriota > UBA4820 > UBA4820 > DSQY01 > JAKAJA01. The sequence goes on along the minus strand of JBBIUU010000002.1, from coordinate 20,937 downwards.
CCTGCCCGAAGGGCGCGGTGAGCTTCCGGTTCTCCAGCAAGCCCGCGCCCTCCAGCGTCGATCTGGGCCGCCGGCGGGTCATCGCCAGCGCCCTCGCCGGTGCGGCCGCGGTGCCCCTCCTCCGGGCGCAGCCCCACGTCCGGCCCGGCTTCACCAAGCCGGACCTCATCCGTCCGCCGGGAGCCCTCGACGAGCCGGCGTTCCTCGACCGCTGCGTGAAGTGCGGCGAGTGCATGAAGGTCTGCACGACGAACGGGCTTCAGCCGACGCTCTGGGAGGCCGGGCTCGAGGGCATCTGGTCCCCCGTCCTCGTCCCGAGGATCGGGTACTGCGAGTTCAACTGCACGCTCTGCGGCCAGGTGTGCCCCACGGGCGCCATCCGTCGGCTCTCCCTGCCCGAGAAGCAGAAGACGCGCATAGGGACCGCCATGATCGACAAGGGGCGCTGCCT
>JBBIUU010000002.1:13215-20386 GCA_037440125.1 Acidobacteriota bacterium | reverse complement strand
TACGGCTAGCGCAATCGTCGCGAACCACCCCGGGGGGGGCATGAATCTCACGACTCGCATCGAGTGTCTCTGGCGGATCCTCCGCTGGCGGATGGCCTTCGGCAAGTACCGTCCCGATTACAGGCCCAGCGGGGCCATCAGCCCCAAGTTCGTCACCGCCCGGCGGGCCGCATCGCTCGTGAACGACGGCGCCTGCGTGCTCTCCACCGGCATGGCGGGCAACGGCCGGTGCAAGGCCTTCTACTTCGCTCTTCGCGACGCCTTCCGCGGCACCGGACATCCCCGACACCTGACGTGGATGGGCGTGGGGGCCATCGGCGGCCGGGGACGCGTCCCTGGAACCGTGGAGGACCTGGCGCTGCCGGGCCTCATCACCCGCTACATCGGGGGGCACATCGAGACCGCCAAGGCGATCCGCCGCCTCGCCGCCGAGGGACGGCTCGAGATGCAGACGCTTCCGCAGGGCGTCATGGCCCACCTCCTGGAGGCCCAGGGCCACGGCGCCACCTCGCTCCTGACGGCGACGGGCCTGGGCACCTTCCTGGACCCAGAAGCGGGCGGGAGCACACGGGTCGTCGCCGGCGTAGGTGAGTCGCTCGTGCAGCGCGAGGGCGACCTCCTGCGCTTCCGATTGCCGAAGGTGGACGTCGCCATCTTCATGGCATCTTCGGCCGATGCCGAGGGCAACCTCTACATGGACGGGGCCACCTCCCTCACCGAGAACCTCGAGGCCGCGCGCGCGGCGAGGCGAAACGGGGGGATCGTCCTGGCCGGCGTCGGGCGGATCCGTCCCAAGAACGATGAGGAGATCTTCCTCCCCGCCGAGGCCGTGGACGGCATCGTCCTCGACCCCTACGCCGAGCAGACCGCATGCTATTTCACCCGGGACCCCTGGAGGGCCCTCAGCACTCAGAGCGACATCACGGTCAAGGAAGCCACCCAGCGGGTCGCCTTCATCAACCGGGTCCTCGGCATCACCCCCCAGCGCCGCCCGGAGGACCGGGCCCTGGCGCGGATGGCCGCAGACCTCTTCTCGCGCGTGGTGCGCCCTGGCGCCATGGCGAACATCGGGGTCGGCCTGCCCGAAGAGGTGTGCCGCGAGATCGCCGTGGCCGGGCTCGCGGGGGATGTGACCTTCATCGTCGAGACCGGTGCCCTGGGAGGGTTCCCCGCCGCAGGGGTGTTCTTCGGCGCCGCCATCACGCCCAGGGAGCTCCTGACCTCGGCCCAGGGGTTCCGGCTCTGCCACGAGAAGCTCGACGTGGCGGTCCTCGGGTTCCTCCAGGTCGACGGAGAAGGCAACGTGAACGTCACGAGGCGCGGCGAGGGCCCCATGGGCTTCGTGGGTCCAGGAGGCTTCCCGGACATCGTGAGCGCCGCCCGGACCCTCATCTTCGTGGGCATGTGGATGGCTGGAGGACAGCTGTCCGTCGCCGGGGGCCGGCTCAGGATCGAGCGGCCCGGCCGGCACAAATTCGTCCCCCGGGTGGACGAGGTGACCCTCAACGGCCGAGAGGCCCTCGCCCGTGGCGCGCAGGTCTGGTTCGTGACGAACGTCGGCATCTTCCGGCTCGAGCCGAAGGGCCTCGTCCTCGCGGCCCTCGCACCCGGTGTCGATCTGGAGCGGGACGTGATGACCTGTCCCATCCCCTTCGGCCTCCCCGCCGATCCCGTCCCCGTCCTGGACCCCTCCGTGCTCACGGGAGAAGGGTTCAACCTGGCGTGGGCGGAGGGCCCCGAAACCGGTGCCGCCTGCCCCGAGCTAGAGACGGCGGGCGTTGGAGCGGGGGTACCGCCCTGAAGCCCCCGCCCCGAGGGCACTTGACATCCCCCCTTCCGGGTGCTACAATTCAATCAAACTTCGACAAACAGGTTGTTGGAGTTGCGACACAGTAGGAGTTTACAGTGGCAAACGGTATCGTGAAGTGGTTCGACGAGAAGAAGGGTTATGGGTTCATCACGGTCGACGGCGGCAAGGACGCCTTCGTCCATTTCAGCGCCATCGAGGGCTCGGGCTTCCGCACCCTCACGGAAGGCCAGCGCGTGACCTGCGAGGTCACCCAGGGCCAGAAGGGTCCTCAGGCTGAGAAGGTCCGCCCGGTCCAGGACTAATTCCCACTCCGGCAAGCGAACCAAAGGGACCCTGCGGGGCCCCTTTTCTTTTTTGTACCCTTTGGACCGGAACACCCAGAACAGGGGAAGAGGGCGGGGCATCAGGGGTGTCCGCGCCCGCCCTCTCGGCCGGATGAGTCGGGAAGAGGTGGGATGCTGTTCGGAACGCCACCGTTCGGTGAGAAACACCGGCCGCGATTTCCCATCTACTGGTGGTGGGTCTAATGTAATGCCCCGGAGGCGTTCGCGCCACCCCCGGAGCGCCCCTCTGGACCATCCTCACCCCTGGATTGAGGGAACTGCCCGCGATCCAAATGCCAAATGGTCTTCGGCAGGACATCCAGACCTCCCACGCCGCCACAGCACGAAGGCCGCCTTGCGGCGGCCTCGTAAGTGAGTGATTTTGCTGGAGCCGGCACGCGGAATTGAACCGCGGACCTACTGATTACGAATCAGTTGCTCTACCAGCTGAGCTATGCCGGCCCCCGAGCGCAGGGTATTGTACGCGAGCCGGGCCTCCGCGTCAATCTCTCCGAAGGGTGCTGCTTCGCCCTTCTTCGCCTATCACCTACCTCGTCAGCTCTCCAGTTCCCCAGCCCCATCCCTACACTCCCATGTACAGCTGGAACTCGCGGGGGTGCGGGCGCTCGGCCACGTCGAGGGCCTCATCGCGCTTGAGCTTGATCCAGGCCTCGAGCAGATCCTCGGTGAAGACGCCGTAGCGCAGGAGGAACTCGTGGTCGGCCTCGAGGGCGTCGAGGGCCTCGTCGAGGCTGCTGGGCAGGGCGGGGATGGCGGCCAGCTCCTCCGCCGACATGTTGAAGAGGTCGCGGCTGAGCGGCAGGCCGGGCTCGGTCTTCTCGAGGATACCGTCCAGGCCCGCCATGAGCATGGCCGCGAGGGTCAGGTACGCGTTGCAGGTGGCGTCCGGCGGGCGGTACTCCATCCGCACGTTCTCGGGCGTGTTGGCGTAGCCGGGCACCCGGATGGCGGCGGAGCGGTTCCCCACCGAGTAGGCCAGGCGGACCGGTGCTTCGAACCCCGGCACGAGGCGCTTGTAGGAGTTCGTGGAGGGGTTGGCGAAGGCCGAGAGGGCGCGCCCGTGCTTGAGCAGGCCGCCCGCGTAGTGAAGGCCCACCTTGGAGAGGGGCGCCCTGCCCGAGGGCTCGTAGAAGCTCGAGCGTGTGCCCTTCGCGAGGTACTGGTGGAAGTGCAGCCCTGAGCCCGCCTCGCCGTAGAGCGGCTTGGGCATGAAGGTGGCGGTCACGCCATGGCGATCGGCCAGGTTCCGGATGACCCACTTGGCAAGCGCCACGCCGTCCCCCGCCTTGACCATGGGCATGAAGTTCAGCTCGATCTCCACCTGCCCAGCGGGCCCCACCTCGTGGTGGTGGTACTTCACGGGGATGCCCACGGCGGAGAGCGCCGAGCACATCTCCGCGCGGAGGTTCTCAAACCGGTCCTCCGGCGCGGCCGCGTGGTACCCCCTCCGCCGCCCCTCGTGCTCCGGGATGACGGGCTCGCCGTCCACGGCGCCGGCCTCCCGAGAGAGGATCCGGTAGCCGCTGTTGCCGGGCCGGACGAAGACCTCCACGCTGTCGAAGAGGTAGAACTCGAGCTCCGGGAGCCACCAGCTCTTCTCGCCCCTCCTGACGCGGCCAAGGGCGGCCTCGGCCTTGCGCGCCACGTAGCGCGCGTCCCGCGAGAACCCCTCCTTCGCGCCCACATCCACCAGATCCCCGAGGACGCAGAGGGTCGAGCGGTCGGTGAAGGGGTGCATGAAGAAGGAGCCCAGGTCCGGAACGAGAACCATGTCCCCCGACTTGACCTTCCGGAACCCGGTGACGGAGGAGCCGTCCACCCCGACGCCCCTCTCACACATGGAGCGGGTGAAACGGTCCGCGGGCACAGTGACGTGGTGCCAGCCTCCGGTGAGGTCGGCGTACATCAGGTCCACGAACTCTACGCCCTTCTTGGCGACGACTTCCAATGCAGATGGTGCCATGAGTTGCCCCCCTGGTTGTCGGCCCCGGGGCGCCGTTCCGCCGTCCTTCGGGGCCGCTGAAAGCTCGTTGGCGATGACGGGTCAGGAGCCCGGCGTTCTCGACTCGGGCCCTCCGCCCCTGAGCGCCTGCGAATCGACCGCGCTCAGCCTGTGGAGGCCCGAATCCATGAGCCCCGGCCCGAGGAGGACGTCCTCGCCGCGCGTCCCCTTCTCCTTCGCCGCTTTCCGCGCGGCCCGGAGGAGCCAGACGCATACAGCGAGGCCCAGGACGAAGAGGACCAGAAAGAGCCCGATGGCGACCGATTGGGGCTCCGTCGGCTGGGACCAGACGTTGTAGAAGGGCTTGAGGAGCTGGTCCCTCAGCGCGTCCCGCATGAGGACCATGCACACGATGGTCAGCGTCAGAAAATGGACCGCCCCCATGAGCTTGGGCATGGGCCGCAGGGAGTTGATGCCGAGGAGGGCCACCATGAGCGCCGCCAGGGCCGCCACGAGGCCGATGGCGAAGGCCCCCGTGGCGAGGCCGCTGCCCCCCATGAAGGTGAGCATGCCCTCCCTGGGAAGGGCGACGAGCCACCACACGCCCACGCCGAAGTTGGCCACGGTAGCCCCCGCGAACCAGGTGATGCCGCTCTTGAACTGCCAGCGTCCCAGCTCGGGTTCGAGCTTCAGGCGCCGCTGGCCCAGGTAGGCGATGTAGAGGCCCGTGACGGCGACGGCGGCCAGAAGCATGTGCAGGAACCGCGGAATGACGGTACCGTCCGCGAGGTTGAAATGCATCCCCGTCGGGTCCGCGAGGTAGAGGGCGCGGAAGCGGTCCGGCGAGGTCAGGAGCGTGTACACGTTGCTGAAGGTGAACCCCACGTAGCCCAGCATCAGGAAGACGAGCGTCGCGAGGTAGCCCTGAAGGCGGCCGAGGCTCTTCCATTTCCAGCCGAGCAGGTACATGAGGTAGTAGGCCACGATGAGGTCCGCGATGACCGCCAGGAACGGCGTGGCCATGAGGATGGTGGCGCTGTAGAAGAGGGGCCCGTAGAGCACCTGGACGAAGAGCAGCGGCGCCACGCCGAAGGTGATCGTGAAGGGCATGGCGAAGGGCAGGGTTTTGGCGAGCTTGCGCGAGACGTCCAGGTCCCGCTCCTTGCCCTTGAACGCGTACACGGCGCTGAGCAGGCTCCCTCCCAGCGTGAGGTTCATGAGCACGAGGTGGATGGCGAAGGTCACCCACAGAAGCCCCTTCAGGAGCCAGATGGGCGCCGGGACGGGCATGGCGTCGAGGGGCGGGATGGCGGCGGGGTTCATTTTCCACCTCCCTGGGGTGCGGCGGCGCAGGCCGCGGCGAGGTACTCCGCGAGCGCCTTCCGCTCGATGTCGTTGCCCGTCCACGCGGGCATCTTGTCATTCATGGAGTCGATGCCGGAGATGAGGTCGGCCAGGTCTGCCGCCGAGGTCCCCGAGAGGGCCTTGGCCACGGGCCGGAAGGGCCCGGAGACGCTGTGGCACTGCGCGCAGCGCCTCTTCCACACCGCCTGCCCGTCGTTGGAGACGGGGTTCTTGGGTGCGCTGTCCACGAGGAACCGCGCGAGCGCTTTCGCCTCCTCCGCATTCCCGACGAAAGGCGGCATGCCCGCCCGCATGAGGTCGGTCCTGGCGACGAGGCCCGTCACGAAGGCGTGGTCGAGGCCCACGAGCTTGGGTCCGATCGCGTTGAAGCCCTTCTTGGCCAGGTGGCAGTTGGAACAGAGGGTCCAGAAGAGCTCTTGGCCGACGGCGGCCTCGTTCTCCGGAGTGATGGCCTTCTCCCTGAACCAGGGAGAGGACGCGAGGACGCCCCGCTGCCGGATGGCCTCCACCTGACGCACCGGCACCTGGTTGATGTAGGTGTAGCCGCTGATGAGGTACGGCTCCCTCAGGTCCTCGCGGATCCACTCGGTGGAGGCCATGGCCGCGAACGCCAGCACCATGAGCGGCACCGCGAGCCACCTGCTGAGCCAGCGCGGCTTCAGCCATACGAGGCCGAAGGTGAGCAGGACCAGGAGGCCCGAGCTCAGGAACTGGAGCCTCGTGAAGTGCTCCACGAAGAGGTTCGTCCTCAAGAGGGTGCGCTGGTAGTCGGGGAGCGTACGGAGGAGCCACCAGATGGCCGGCGGCAGCCCCAGCGCGGGGAGCCACACCCAGTAGGCGGCGTACCGCCCGAGCTCGGCCTTGAGCGTGCGGTCCTTGCTCCAGGAGAGCGTGAGGAGTGTGTAGAGCCCTCCCAGCATGATGCAGACGAGGCTCCGGACGATGAGCGACGGCAGGTACCCGGGATTGAAGAACCCGTCCAAGAGCGCGTGGGTGTTCAGCCACTTCCCGGGCGTGAGCTGGAAGGAGAGGATGCCGTCGATGACCACGAGGCTCATGTAGGCCGCGGCGAAGTAGATCCATCCCACGATCCAGTGCGTCCGCTTCGGGAGGAGGTCCCACGAGTAGGCGTAGACGATGATGGCGAGAATCTCCACGAGGAAGAAGACCCACTCGATGGCCCAGGCCCAGACGAAGATGTGGATGAGGTTGCTCGTGGCCTCTGGGCTGATGAGCCCGATGGTGAACCAGATGCCGACGCCCGTGACCGCGCCGAAGACGAGGGTGAGCAGGAGGAAGAACTTGGTGTGCCGCCTCAGCCAGTCGGAGAGCGCGGGGTCGTAGTGCCGGTTGGCCCTCGCCTCCGCCGCCACGAGGAAGAGCCCGCCGCCCACAGCGAAGTGGGAGACGAACACGTGCAGCGTCGCGATGACGGCGATGAGCCACTCGGATCCGAAGGCCACGTGCCAGACGGGGTAGTTCATCGTTCCCCCTCGAAGGAGCCCCGCGAAATCGTGAGCCGGTGATGAGGTTGGGAGGTGAGCAGGAGAGATTCACTGCCTGCCTGGCCCGCGGACTCCTCGCGCTTCCCTACTCCCCTGCTTCCCTACTCCCCTACTCCCGGACCCCCAACGGCCTACTTCAGCGTGTTCTTCGAGATCACCAGCCTCTGCACCTGGTTCGTGCCCTCGTAGATCTGGGAGAGCTTCG
>JBBIUU010000002.1:0-13115 GCA_037440125.1 Acidobacteriota bacterium | reverse complement strand
GAGATCACCAGCCTCTGCACCTGGTTCGTGCCCTCGTAGATCTGGGAGAGCTTCGCGTCGCGCATGATCTTCTCGACGATGTAGTCCTGCGAGTAGCCTTCGCCGCCCATGATCTGGACGCAGTCCGTGGCCACCTTCATGGCGACGTCCGTGGCGTAGTACTTGGCCATGGCGCTCATGGTGCCGACCTCCTTGTCCTGGTCGGTCAGGATGGCCGCGTTCCACACGAGGAACCTGGCTGCCGTGATCTCCGTGAGCATCTCGGCGAACATGAACCCGATGGCCTGGAAGCTCGCGATGGGCTGGCCGAACTGCTTGCGGTTGAGCGACCACTTCTTGGCCGTGTCCCAGGCCTCGCGGGCCATGCCCACGGCCGCCGAGGCCACGCCGGCCCGCGTGCGGTTGAAGGTCTTCATGGCGATGAGGAAGCCCATGTTCTCCTTGCCGACCACGTTCTCGACGGGCACGGCCACGTCCTTGTACTCGATCTCCACCTGGCAGGAGGCGCGCTGGCCCATCTTGGGCAGCTCGCGGCCGATGGTCACCCCGGGAGTGTCCGCGGGAACGACGATGGCCGACATGCCCCGCGCGCCGCGCCCGGGGTCGGTGTTGCAGAAGACCGTGTGGTACATGGCCTGCTTGCCGTTGGTGATGAAGCGCTTCTTCCCGTTGATGACGTACTTGTCGCCCTGCTTCACGGCGGTCGTCGCCACAGCCCCCGCGTCGGAGCCCGCGTCGGGCTCGGTCAGGCAGAAGGCGGCCAGCCCGCGGCTCTCGATGAGGTGGCCGAAGACGCGTTTCTTGAGGTCGTCGGAGGCGCCCACGAGGAGGGGCGTGAGGGCGAGGTTGTTGGCGTCGATGCAGATGCCGATGCCCGAGCACGCGGCGCCGAGCTCCTCGCTCGCGAGGCAGCCCTCGAAGGAGTTGTGGCCGGCCCCGCCGTACATCTTCGGGATCGCGCCGTTGATGACGCCCTCGTCGTAGGCCTTCTGGACCACCGGCCAGGGGAACTCGCAGGACAGGTCGTACTGGCGCGCCACGGGGCGCACGTACCGGTCCGAGAAATCCTTGGTCTTGGCCACGAGTTCCTGCTGCTCCTTGTCCAGTTCGAAATTGACCATCGACGGCTCCTAATGAGGAAAAGGCGTGATCTGGTGATCCCGTGATCCTGTGATCAGAGGAACCCCTGACTCTCCCGACGTTACTCCACATCTCCCGACGAAACGCACTCCCGATGCCCCGACTACCCCTTACCTGATTACCCGATTACCGGATCACCCCTTCCCAGGGGCTGCTCGCGGTGGCGTAGCGCCTCATGGGCATGCGGCCCGCGAGGAAAGCCTCGCGTCCCGCCTCCACGGCCTTGCGCATGGCGTCGGCCATGAGGACCGGATCCTTCGCCGCCGCAACGCCGGTGTTCATCAGGACGCCGTCGACGCCGAGCTCCATGGCGCGGGCCGCGTCGCCCGCCGTCCCCACGCCCGCGTCCACGATGACGGGTACCGTGGCGAACTCCTTGATGATGGAGATGGCGTGGGGGTTCTGGATGCCCATGCCCGAGCCGATGGGCGCCCCCAGCGGCATGACGGCCGCGGCGCCGGCGTCCTGGAGCTTCTTGGCGTTGACGAGGTCGTCGTTGGTGTATGGCAGGACCACGAAGCCTTCCTTAACGAGCACCTTGGTGGCCTCGAGGAGCGCCTCGTTGTCGGGGAAGAGCGTCTTCTCGTCCCCGATGACCTCGAGCTTGACCCACTCCGACATCCCCACCTCGCGCGCGAGGCGGGCCGTGCGGATCGCGTCCTGCGCCGTATAGCAGCCGGCCGTGTTCGGCAGGAGGAAGTAGCGCTTCGGGTCGATGGCGTTCAGGAGGGACGGCTTGGTGCGGTCGAGCTCGACGCGGCGCACCGCGACCGTGACGACCTCGGTCCCCGAGGCCTCCAGGGCCTGCTTCATGATCTGATCGTCGGGGTACTTCCCGGTGCCCAGCAAGAGGCGGCTCTTGAACGATTTTCCGGCGATCACCAGGGTGTCTTGTGACATGGGATGGCCTCCAAGAACTTTCAGGATATCACATGGAGGGAGGGCTCAGGAGCCGCCCTCGGCAGGCAGATGCCGCTCGGAACCGCCCTCCCCGGAGGGAGGACGGCACCCCGCGCCTACTTCCCGGAGGACCCCAGCGAGGCCGGCGCTGAAGTCCAGGGCGAGATCCCGGCTCATGTGGCTCCAATCGGTGCCGGCCCAGTCGTCCTGGAAGGCGGGCACGCGCGCCACGTAGGGCAGCTGGAGCTTGGCGCACAGGGCCGCCATCCTGTCGTCGAAATCGGGGAAGCGGGATTCCTCCAGTGAACGCAGCTCGGGCGCCACGGGGATCCGCACCACCGCCGCCCGCACCTCCGGGCCCAGGCCGCGGAACGCCTGCTTGAACGCCTTGTCCCGCAGGGCCATGGTCTCCTCGTTCCGCTTCAGGGCCAGCTTCCTGTAAGCCTCCATGTTGACCATCCGGAGGAAGGCTTCCCTCTCCCCCCTCGGCTGGACCTGGTTCCACCCGTCGGGCCCCCTGTACTCGGGCATGCGTTCCCCCGTCACGAGCGCCCTCAGGCCCTTGAACCCGAGGCTGATGAGGAGGTGGCTCTTCGCCCAGCCGCCCAGGAGCTCCTCCGCGTGGTCGTAGGGGTGGTTGACCCACTCGCGCACCGTAACACCCCGGCGCTCCCTCTTCAGGTCGGCGGCCACCGCCCTCGGGTCCCGGTAGAAGGACCCGTAGACGCTCGCGGGCGAGACGGCGAGGAGGATGAAGCGGGGGCGAACGCCCATGAGCTCGAGGAGCTGGAGCTGGTTGATGGGGCTGGTCCCGGCGGCGCCCAGGTTGCCCAGGGGCCCGCAGCCGATGGCCCCGGCCAGCGCCTGCGGCGCAATGCCGGCGTCGACCCGCGAATCGCCGAGCGCGAGCGCTGGGAAATCTCCCACCATCTCGATCACGGGCTTGTCCTTGCGTAGGGGCAGGGGGATTCCGGCACGGCGGAGCGCCGCCTCCGTGAGCCCCACCCCCAGGGCGACGCACAGCGCGACCGCCGCGAGGAGGTGCCAGCTAGAATTGAAAATAGATAAACGCACCCTGTCCTCCGCGGGCGACGATGGCGAGCACCAGCATCACGACTACGAGCGCCACGTACCCGAGTTTGGAAAGCCTGACGCTCCGGGCTGCGCCGATGAGCGTCTTGTCCGAGAACCACTGCTGCACCGCCACGACGCACGCCATCAGGCCGAGGACGGTCCACTTCACGGAGGCGCCGTAAAGGTCCACCGCCTCGGGCCGGGCGAAGCCCGCCATGGCCTTCAAAATCTCCCAGGCCCGGCCGAAGTCGGCGCGGAACAGAACCCACGTCACACAGACCAGCTGGAAGACGACCAGGCGCCTCACCACCATGGCGAGCCCCGTGGTCCGCTCCCGGCCTTGCTTCCCTCCGATGCCCAGGGCGCGCTCGCCCGCCAGGTACAGCCCGTGCAGCCCGCCCCACGCGACGAAGTTCCACGCGGCCCCGTGCCACAGCCCCCCCAGCAGCATGGTGGCCATGAGGTTGAGGTAGGTCCGCCCTTCCCCCACCCGGTTCCCGCCCAGCGGGATGTACAGGTAGTCCCGCAGCCACTGCGAGAGCGAGATGTGCCACCTCCGCCAGAAGTCCGAGAAGCTTGAGGCGGCGTAGGGCGCGTTGAAGTTCTGGGGGATGTACACCCCCATCCACAGCGCCAGCCCGATGGCGATGCCGGAGTACCCGCTGAAGTCGCCGAAGATTTGCAGCGCGTAGGCGTACGTGGCGATCCACGCGTCCGAGAAGGTGGGCGGCGAGGGGTAGTTGTAGACCCTCTCGACGTACTTGGCCAGGTTGTCCGCCAAAACCACCTTCATGAAGAACCCGAAGGAGATGAGGAAGAGGCCCTGGTAGAAGAACTGCCACCGCATCCGCCGCCGTTTGTCCAGCTGCGGGAGGAGCTGCTTGGCCCTGAGGATGGGTCCTGCGACGAGGTGGGGCCAGTAGGAGACGAAGGCCGCGTACTTGATGAAATCGGTCTCCGGCTTGATCTCCCGTCTCCAGATGTCGAGGGTGTAGCTGAGCGTCACGAACGTGTAGAAGGAGATCCCTACCGGGAGGACCACCTTGATGGCGGGCATGGTGACGTCCCAGCCCAGCAGACGGAAGATGCCGCCCGCGGAATTCATGAAGAAGTCGGCGTATTTGAAGTAGAAGAGGACGCCGAGGTTGTACCCCAGCGAAGCCAGGAGCAGGAGGTTTCGCTTGCGCTGATTCTCGCTCCGGCCGATGAGGAGCCCGGCCCAGAAGTCGACCACGGTCGAGAGGATGAGGAGGAGCAGGAAGGGCGTGCTCCAGGCCCCGTAGAATATGTAGCTCGAGACCACGAGGAGCACGTGGCGCCATCGTAGCGACTTTGTCAGCGGCCAGATGGAGAAGAAGGCCGCGGCGAAGACGAGGAAGGTCAGCGAATTAAAGAGCATGCGCCCCCGGGGTCGCGGCCGTCACCGCCTCGAGAGTCCGGCGTCTGCTTCGCAAAGTCCGCTCCTGAGCACATGCCCCTCCGACCCGAAGTGCGCATTATACGAACCCGGCGGACGCGAGCGAAAGCCCTCCCCTGCCCTCCGCCGCCGGAGACACCACCGTCCTCGTTTCTGTGGGAGGCGTGGTGCGCCCCCGGAGGCGCCGCGCCGCGGCCCTCCGGGGGCGAGGGGAGCGAAATCTACTCCAGAATGACGGTCCTGGAGGCCTGGGCGTTGGCCAGTCCCGCCAGGTCCCGCAGACCGGGGTAATCCTTGGCCGCGACCACCGCCTTGGGCACGGAGACCTCCATCGTGAGGTCTAGGGCCCCGTCCTTGGCGGCCCACGTCTGGCGGAAGGAGCCCGCGGCGACGTCCTTGGCGAGCGCCGTCGGGAGGTAGCCGGCCTTCTGGCCGTCGGCGAGCTTGAGCCTGAGGGTGACCTTCTCGCTGCCGCCGTGGGGAAGCACCAGCGGCAGGGAGCGCACCTGGAGCCAGATGCCCCGGACGTTGCTCAGGAGCGAACCGTCGGGCAGGCCCGTCCTGAGCGCCTTGACGGTGCCCTTTTCCGGAGCCGGAGCCTTGAACGACGCCTGGAAGACCGTGGCGCCGGGCTCCATCCGCACGACGCTGAACTCCCCGACCGTCGCGCCGGGCAGGACCGCCCCGATCGCCTTGGCGAGAGCCGCCTTCTGGTCGTCCTTCGAACCCTGCAGCTTGTAGTACGGGCTGTAGGCGCCGCTGAGGGAGATCGTCGCCGAGCCCTCGAGGGAGAGGTCCGCCGAGAGGGTCGCCTCCGCGTTGACGAAGAGCTGGTCGGGGGCGTCCACGGGCGGCAAGGTGTGGATCTCGTCCATCCCGGGCAGGAGCGGCAGGCCCTTCATGCCGCAGAGGTTCCGCTGGGAGCTCTCGGAGAGTGGCGCCATGGGGTCGAGCCACAGGGTAGCGTTCGCGGGCTTGGAGTGGATGACGGTCCGGTTGAAGAGGGCCATGCACGGCACCGTGGTGGGGTCCTCGGCCCCCTCGGGGAGGCGGCGCCCCGCGGCGATGGCGGCGGAGATCCCCGCCCGCTTGAGCATGGCGCAGAGGAGCACGGCTTTGTCCAGGCCGTGACCGTAGCCGCTCTCGTAGACCTCGGCCGCGGCGCGCGGCTCGAACTCGAAGCACGCCAGCGGCCAATCCACGCCGTTGATGTACTGGGCGACGTAGCTCTGGAGCTTGGAGGTTTTCTCGAAGGGGTCCTGGAGCCCCTTGAGGAGCTCGTCGGTCTTCTTGTCCAACGCGGGCGACGTGGTCTCGATGGCTTTCTGCACGAGCGCCGCGACGCGGTCGGCGTGGGCCTTCCAGCCCGGGGCCGTGGTGAACACGAGCATGGGCGCGAAGGCCTCGTCCATGGCGGAGACGGCGACGCGACCCACGAGCGGCAAGTTCTTGAAGGTCCAGGTGGTCGTGACGGCCCCGCCGTCGTTGGAGGTCGCGGGCTGTCCCTGGATGTTGAGGAGCTTGGCCTTCACCTCCTTGCCCGCGGGAACGGTCACCGCGACCTCCCGGGACAAGGCCGGGAAGACGCCCTCGAGCATCACCACGCCCTCGAGGAAGGGCCGCCAGGCCTTCGTGTCGGCGATGGTGTACTCGAACTCCACCACGGCGTTCACGTCGAGGCCGACTTTGGTGCAGACCATCTCGCGCCAGCCCGTGTAGGCCGGGGCTTTCTCCAGCTCGTAGGGCGTCATCTCGTTGAAGGAGTTGGCCTTCGCGTCGACGGTCTTGCCCTCGGGCGTGTGGGTGCGGCAGAGGTTCACGGTGAGGGTCTGGTTGTCCTTGTTGAAGGCGATCTTGGGATCGCCGATCTCGTCCATGCCCTGGTAGGTCAGGATCTTCTGGACGATGAGGACGTGCTCGGTGACGCGCCCGTCGGCGCCCAAGGTGAAATGCCGGCTCTCGCTGAGCGTGAGGGCGTCGGCTCCGGGGTAGTCCTTGGCCGTGGGCGTCCCCGCATACTGGGAGGGCAGGGCGGCCGAGACGGCCAGGGAGGCGAGGGACAGGAGGGCGGCGGCGAAGAGGATCTTGGCGGCTTTCATGGCGTCACCCTCACTTCGACAGCACGGTCAGGGCCGTGCCGTAGCGCTTCATGGAATCCACCGCGTCCTTCAGGTTCGCGTAGTGCGCGGCGGGGACGATCTTCTCTTTGATGGCGAGGCGCTCGCTCAGGACGAGGGCGCCGTCCTTCATGTCGAGCTTGCCGCTCCAGTCGGCGGCGGCTCCCTCCACGGCCTTGGCCTCGGGGGCCTTCACGAGTCGGTAGCCCTGGGGCACTCGGAGCGTCTCCTGGAAAAGGAACTCCCGCGTGGCGCGCAGGAAGATGTCGTACTTGCGGTCCTTGCCGCCGATGGCCGCAATGAAATCGGTGAGGCGGCGATTCGAGAGGATGTTCTTGGCGGCGGGCGGCGTGAGGGCCATCTCCTTGCCGTAGGGCATGGCGTAGCCGGGCACGCGGAACTTCAGGACGACCTTGAGCGGCACCTTGATGTTCACCGGGTCCGTGGAGTCGTAGGAGAGGAGCTCGGCCCTCGGCGAGAGCGCCGTGAGCCACTGCTCGAGGGTGCCGCGCACCGAGTAGGCCGGCGAGTTCACCAGCGTCCAGCGGAGGTTCGTCTCGCTGTAGGCGCCGCCCGTGAGCGTGAAGGATCCCGTCAGATCGCCGTTCTCGGCGATCGCCGAATCGGAGACGAGCTTGATGAAGTTGTCCGAGGCGGGCGCCGGCGGGGTCTCCATGAGCTCCTCGCCGCGCGGGCTGCCGATGACGTAGTTCTGCGGCTTCTCGGCGCTCGACCAGATCTCGGGGCTGAAGGGGCACCAGGTCGGGTCATAGAGCTTGTACTGGCCCGGCGCGATCTCCGTCGCCACGACGCAGTGGTTGAACTGGTCCGCGGGGAGGTTCTCCACCTTCGCGCCGGCCATGGTCATGGCGGGGTAGGTGTTCGTGTAGCCGGCCGCGCGGAACATGGTGATGAGCATGCCCGCGATGTCCTTGCAGACGCCCGCGCGGTCGTCGAAGTCCATGGTGCCGGGGTGCAGCGTGTAACCCTCGCCCTTGCCCATGCTGATGCCGCTGTAACGGATCTGCCGCGAAACCCACGCGAGGAGCGCCTGGCGCTTGTCGTCGTCGGTGGTCAGGCCCTGGGTGATCTCGGCCGCCTTGGCCTTGATCTCGTCGGTGTAGGCGAAGGTGTTCGCGTCCTCGTTGACGTGGTAGAACCATCGGGACTTTTCGGGCCAGGACTGGACCGTGGCGAGGACCAGCTTGGTGGCCACGTCGCTCGGCTCGACCATGCGGGGCTCCTCCTCCAGGGCCGGCGCGTTCTCCTTCCACCACTTGTAGGTGATGGAGGTGTCGTCGAAGGAGACCATGGAGCCCAGCTCGCCGTGGAAGACCTCCGCCCGCAGGGGCTTGTCCTTCGGCAGGACGATCGTGTAGCTCTTCTTCACGATGGGCAGGTCGCCCTGGAAGAGGACCACGTCGTAGTAGTGGCCCCTCATGGGCGGGATGTACTTCTCGTCCTGCGAGCCGTCGGCGAGGTAGGCGATGACGAAGCCCTTGGAGTAGGTCCTCACCTCCACGGCGTCGCCCGGGTCGAGCTTGGGCACGGAGACGACCTTCATCCGGGGGCCCCAGTAGATCATCTCCTGGGGCTGGGGCAGGTCGTAGACGTTCGTCGGCGCGATGGGCTCCACCGCGCCGTCGGCCCGGAAGACCGTCATCCCCTTCACCTCGGCGAAGGAGGAGGCCGGATCGTAATCGAAGCGCACGGTGGCGTACTCGGCGGCGCCCTTCTCCGTGAGCACCTTCACGAGCTGGGTCTTGTTGACGTGGCTCAGGCCCGAGGCCTCCACGTCCACGCGGACGTCCTCGTTCACGATGACGGCGTCGGCGTCGGGGTACTTCTCCGCCGTGACGCCCTTGAGCGCTTCGGGCGCGCCGCCGGGTGGCGCCGGCTTCTGGGCGGCCGCCTGGGCCCACGGCATGGTGGTGAGGCACGCCGCGGCGAACGCCGCGAGCGCAAGGGTCCTCAAGCTGTGTTTCATGCTCCCTCCCCTGGTGGTGTGGAGTTCTCGAAGCGTGACGGCCGGAGGATGCTCCGGCCGCATCGTCTCCTACTCGACGGTTCCCGCGTTGGGCAGGAGGACGGGGATGCCGTCCTCGATGGGGAAGACACGCCTGCAGCCCGTGCAGACGAGCTGCTCCTTCCCCTCCTTCTCGCGGTACTGGAACGGCTCCCGGCACACGGGGCACGCCAGGATGTCCAGGAGCTCCTTGTCTATGGGCATGCGGCCTCCTCCCCCACCCCATCTTAGCCCAGCGCCGGGCCACCGGGAAGGGGCGCCCGATCCCCGGGCGCCTCCCCGGAGCACCTTGGAAACTGCCTGCGGGGAAAGGTATACTAGCAGACCTTAGGGAGCCGCATGCCGGACTACATCTTCAAGGGGCAGCTGGCCGACAACCCGCTGCCGGAGATCCTGCAGAAAATCAACTACTACCGGGTCCCCGGTGTGCTCACGGCGTCCTCCACCCTGGGTTCCAAGGAGATCTTCCTCTCGGGCGGCAACGTCATCTTCGCCTCCTCCACCTTCGACAACGACCGCCTGGGCGAGTTCCTGCGCTTCTCCGGCCGCATCAGCCCCGCCCAGTACGACAGCTCCGTGGAGATCATGCGCTCCACCGGGAAGCGGCAGGGCGCGGCGCTCGTGGAGATCGGTGCGCTCAGGCCTCCGGAGCTTCTGCAGGCCGTGAAGGACCAGGTCACGGCCATCGTCTGGTCCCTCTTCAACTGGACCGATGGAAACGTGACCTTCGCCGTGGGCAAGTTCAAGGACGACGAGATCATCAAGCTCAACCTCGACACGCGCCAGGTCATCCTCCTGGGGATCCACGCCATCGAGGACCCCAAGCGCATCGTCAAGTGGCTGGGGCGCAAGGAGGAGATCTTCGAGCCCACGGACAACGCCTTGGCGCTCCTCCCCACCCTTCCCCTCAGCGCGGAGGACCGCCAGGTCCTGCGCCTCGTCGACGGGGAGCGGAACTTCCTCGCCATCCTCCAGCTCTTCCCGGGCGACTCGAGCAAGGCCGTGAAGAGCCTCTACGCCCTCTACACCCTGGGCCTGCTCCGGAAGAAGGAAACCTCCATCAAGATCGTGGCCTCGGGCGGCACCAAGGGGGCCAACCCGTGATCAGGGTCTCCTTCCTCGGGGGGCTGGGCGACTTCGGCAAGAACATGACCGTCCTGGAGACCGACGGGGCCCTCCTCGTCGTGGACTGCGGGAGCATGTTCCCCGAGACCGACATCCCCGGCATCGACCTCGTCATCCCCGACCTGACGTACGTGCTCGAGAACTCCGAGAAGGCGGTGGGGCTCGTCCTGACCCACGGCCACGAGGACCACATCGGGGCGGCGCCCTTCCTCCTCAAGCGCCTCCCCATGCCCGTTTTCGCCTCGCCCCTCACCCTGGGCCTCCTCAACCGGAAGCTCGCCGAGATGGGCGTGGAGGTCCCTTCGCGGACCGTCCTCGAGCCCGGGAAGTCCCTCCCCGTGGGGCCCTTCGCGGTCGAGGGCATCCCTGTCACGCACTCCATCCCCGACGCCATGGCCCTCGCCCTCCGGACGCCCGAGGGCCTGCTTCTGCACACGGGGGACTTCAAGCTCGACCAGACGCCCCTCGACCACCGCCTGACTCACTACGACCGCCTCCAGGAGCTCGGCCGGGAAGGCGTGCTCGCCATGCTCATCGACAGCACCAACGTCGAGGTGGAGGGCATGGTGGGCTCGGAGATCCGCGTCCGCGAATCCTTCGAGCGCCGTATCGCCGGCCAGGAGTCGGGCAAGCTCGTCGTCACGCTCTTCTCCACGAACCTCATGCGCATCCAGGCCATCCTGGACCTCGCGGCGAAGTACGGGAAGAAGGTGGCGCTCTACGGACGCTCCCTCGTCCAGAACACGCGGGTGGCGGAGGAGGTGGGCTACCTCAAGGTTCCCGCGGGCGTCCTCATCGCCAGCGACGACGTGGAGCGCTACGCCTCCGAGGACGTCATCGTCCTCTGCGCGGGCAGCCAGGCCGAGCCGCAGGCTGCGCTCAGCCGCGTGGCCTTCGACGAGAGCAAGGCCTTCGGGTTCGAGGAGGGCGACCTCCTCATCCACTCCGCCCGGATCATCCCCGGCAACGAAAAGCGCGTCGCGCGGGTCATCAACCAGGTCTACCGGAAGGGCGCGGAGGTGGTGACGGCCCGCGACGAGCGCGTCCACGTGTCGGGCCACGCCGCACAGGAGGAGATCAAGATGATGGCCTCCTGGGTCCGGCCGAAGTACTACGTCCCCATCCACGGCGAGCTCAGGCAGCTCAAGGGCAACGCCTCCCTCGCCCGGCAGATGGGCTACGACGACGCCCACGTCGTCGTCTGCGACCTCGGCGAGTCCATCGCCTTCGAGGGCGGCGAGTTCGCGGGCCGGGCCTCGGTGCCCACGGGCAGCTGGCTCATCGACGGCGACGCCCACGACCCCGTGGACCGCGTCGTCATCCGCGACCGCCGCCACCTCTCCAACGACGGCGTCGTGGTGCCCATCGTGGTCATCAACCCGCAGGAGTGCCGCCTCGAGTCGGAGCCCGAGATCATCAGCCGGGGCTACGCCGCGCTCGAGGGCGCCGGCGAGACCATCGAGGAGGTCAAGAGCGACCTCGTCGCCATGGTCAGGAGCCTCCCCAAGCAGGAGATCCGCGACAGCACCATCCTCAAGGCGAAGGTGAAATCCACCGTCAAGAAGACCCTCAAGCGCAACGAGGCCTCCATCCCGCTCATCATCCCTGTGGTGATGGAGATTTAGGCAGATTCGGAATTCGGATTTCGGAATTCGGAATTCGGAAACAAGACAAGGTGGAAGGCGGAAGGTCCTGGCCGAAGATGGCCCGGGTACGCTCGACGGAGCACGCTGGGCAAGACCGTTTCGCAGTACCACGGTCACCCGGCCTCGCGGCCACCTGGCCCCCTTCTTTCACCTGATCGCCTGATGACCTGATCACTGGATCACCTCAAGGAGGCCACCCCTTGACCCTTCCCTGGACCATCCTGCTCGCGATCGTGCAGGGCCTCGCCGAGTTCTTCCCCGTCTCCTCCTCCGCCCACCTCACGATCCTCGGGGCGCTGGGCGGCATCAAGGAGGAGGACGCCCTCGTGTTCTTCCTCGTCCTCCACCTCGGCACGCTCATGGCGACTGTGGTCTTCTTCTGGCGCGACCTGCTGAACCTCGCCGCGGGTCTCCTGAAGCGCGAAGCGGCGGCCTGGCGCTTCGCCGGCCTGGTCGCCGTGACCACCGCCGTGACGGGCGTCCTGGGCCTCTCCCTCGAGCACGTCACGAAGAAGATGGTCACCTCCCCCGGCATCGCGGGTAGCATCCTCCTCTTCACCGCGTGCTACCTCTGGGCCACGAAGTACCTCCCCAAGGGCACCAAGACGCGCGACCAGATCACGTGGCTCGACGCGGCGCTCGTGGGCCTCGCGCAGGGCTGCGCGGTGATCCCGGGCATCTCGCGTTCGGGCTCCAGCATCAGCTCGGGCCTCGCCCTGGGGCTGGATCGGGAGACCGCGTTCAGGTACTCCTTCCTGGCCTCGCTCCCCGCCATCGCCGGAGCCTTCCTCCTCGAAGCTCGCCACGCTTTCTCGGTCGAGAACCCCCATCTCATGGACGACATCCTCGGCGCGGCCATCTCTTTCGCCGTGGGTTGCCTCGCACTCTGGCTCTGGCGGAAGGTGGTGGTCCGGTACGGGCCCCACATCTTCGCCCCGTGGTGCGTCGTGGCGGGCGTCGGAGGCATCCTGCTGGCCCTCTTGAAGCACGGGGTCCTCTGACGCGATGGAGCACGAGGACGCGGGGGCCGAAGTCCACGGCATCGCCTCGCGGACGCTGAGGGCGCTCCGGCACCGCAACTTCCGCCTCTTCTTCTTCGGGCAGCTCGTGTCTCTCGTGGGCTCGTGGATGCAGAGCCTGGCACAGGGCTGGCTCGTCTGGAGGATGACCGGGTCCACGGCGATCCTCGGGCTCGTGGGTTTCTGCCAGTTCGCTCCCGTGCTCGTCCTCGGCCTCGTGGGGGGCATCGCGGCAGACCGGTTCGACCGGCACCGCCTCGTCATCGTCACGCAGACCGCGCTCTTCCTGCAGTCGGTCCTCCTCGCGGCGCTCACGCTCATGGGCGTGATCGAGGTCTGGGAGATCCTGGTCCTCGCCGCCCTCCTCGGCACCGTCAACGCCTTCGACATGACGGGGCGCCAGGCGTTCCTCGTGCGCATGGTGGGTCGCGAGGACGTGGGTAACGCCATCGCCCTCAACTCCTCCATCTTCAACGGCGCGCGCATCGTGGGGCCCGCCGTCGCGGGGTTCGTGGTCCAGCGGTGGGGCGAGGGCACCTGCTTCGCCATCAACGCCGCATCCTTCCTCGCCGTGCTGGGCAGCCTCTTCGCCATGCGGCTCGACAAGCAGGCCCTGCCGAAGGCGCAGGGCGATGTGTGGGCGTACCTGAG
>JBBIUU010000001.1:79273-97675 GCA_037440125.1 Acidobacteriota bacterium | reverse complement strand
CGTCAGGCCCATCGCCCAAGCGACGCTGGCCAGGGCGCGGAAGGCCTGCGGCATCGACTAGGGAACTCGGCAGGGACAACCCACCGCCGAGCCAGCTTCCTCATTCACAGTGAGACGGTGAGGCGGTGAGGTTCTCAAGGAACGAACAGCCTTCTCGCCGTCTCACACCCTCCATGTAGAAGTGTCCCCCCAACCATCCCGCGGTGGTCGCGGCGATGGAAGGAGAAGGTTGGCGTCCTCAGGACCTCTTGGGCGGGCTCACTTCTTCTCTGCGGCACCGAGGCCCGCCGCGCGCCCCGTGGCCCAGGCCCACTGGAAGTTGTGGCCTCCAATGGGACCGAAGGCGTCGAGGACCTCGCCGCACAGGTAGAGGCCCGTGTGGAGCCTGCTCTCCATGGTCCGGGGCTGGACCTCCGCCAGGTCCACGCCGCCCCCCGTGACCTCGGCCTTGCCGTAGCCCTCGTCCCCCGTCCAGGGCAGCGGGTAGCGCGTGAGAAGCTCCACGAGCCCCTTGCGCGCCTCTTTCCTGAGGTGTGCGCACTGGGCGCCCTCGGCCAGCCCCGTTTCGCGGCAGAGCGTCTCGGCGAGGCGCGAGGGGAGGTGCTTGGCGAGGAGGCCCTGGACGGTGCCCCGGTGGGAGAGGAGGAGGCTCTCCCACGCCGCGCCGTCGAGGTCGCACCAGCTCACGAGGATGGGCTCCCTCGGACCGCCGGCGAGCCTCGAGCGCACCGCCGCATGCGACACGTCGAGCACGGCCGGCCCGCTGTAGCCCCGGTGGGTGAAGAGGAACCCTCCTCGAGAGAGGGACTTGTTCCGGGCGCCGGGCGCCTCGATCCGGACCTCGAGGGAGACGCCCGCGAGGTGCGCGTGCTTGGCCGGGGCCGCGACGAGGGGCGTCAGCGCGGGGTACGTGGGCACGATGCGGTGGCCCAGGCGGGCGAGCGCCTCCAGGCCCCAGCCGTCGCTCCCCGTGGCGGGCACAGAGCGTCCGCCCGTGGCCACGATGACCGCGTCGGCTTCGAGCGCCGGCCCGTCGGAGAGCGCGATCCGCCAACGCTCACTCCCCATGGCGAGATCGTTCACCCGCGTCCCGAAGCGCACCTGCACGCCGCGGCCCCGCACCGCCTCGACGAGCGCGTCCCGGACCCTGCGCGCGCTCTGGCATTCGGGGAAGAGCTTGCCGCTCTCTGCTTCGAGGGCGAGGGGCAGGCCGAGCTCGTTCTCGAAGAACGCGCGCTGTTCGGCCAGGGGCCAGGAGCGCAGGAGGTTCTTCAGCGTGTGGGGCGAACCGTCGGTGACGAAACGCTCGGGCGCGGGCACGGAGGGGAGGATGTTGCACCGGCCGCCGCCGCTGATGAGGATCTTCCGACCGCCGTCCGCCGTCCCTTCCACGAGGACCACGGGGCGCCCCGAGCCCGCGGCCCAGTAAGCCGCCATGAGCCCCGAGGCCCCGGCGCCCACGACGAGGATCGGCCCATGTGTGCTCACCGAGGCGTTCTCCGCCTTACGGCTTAGGCAGGGGGTTGGCGTTGCCGATGTCTGCCACCACCTTCCAGGACCCGTCGGCCTGCTTCTTCCAGACCGTGAGGTACTTCCCGGTGCGCGTCACCTTGGCGCCCTTCGCGTCCTCACCGGGCCAGGAGGAATTGCCGAAGGTGTAGCCCAGGTCCCCCGAGGCGGCGATCTCGCCCACCGCGGGCTTCCACCCGAGCTCCTTCGGGTCGAACCCCACCTTGGCGTAGTAGGCCCTGATGGCGCTGAGGCCCTCGATGACGCCCTCGCCCTGGGGGAAGATGCGGGCGTCGGGTGCGAAGAAGGAGAGCCAGCCCTCCAGGCCCTTGGCCGCGGTGGCCTTGGCGAAGGCCTCGTCGGCCTCCATGAGCACCTTGGCACCATGGTCCTGCCCCTTGGCCCCGAGGCCCATCCAGAGCCCAACTCCCACCGCCCCCAGCACGAGCACCGCGACCCATCGAAGTCTCATGTCCGCCTCCTTCAGCGCCTCCATTGTAGAGCGAACGGGGAAGCCGAAGCGCATCGGTGAAATGGGTCGCGCCGATTCGTCGTTGGCGTATTCGAGGAGGCGGCCCAGAGTGGCGTCCTACTACGAACAGCACGCGGCGGGTTGGCGGCGAGAGGTCCACGGCACCCTCGACCGCAACCTCGTGAAGGCCCTGCACCTGCGGAGCGCGGCCCGGCACTTCGCCGTGTCCCTGTCGCTCTACGCCGCCCTTGCGGGGGCGTCTGCGGCCCTCTGGCAGGCCCGCTGGCCCTGCCTCTGGCCCCCCGCAGCCCTCCTGTCGGGATGGGCCGTCTTCAACGGTACGGTGCTCCTCCACGAGGCGCTCCACCGAACGGTCTTCGCATCACCCAGCCCACGACTCTACCGGGTCCTCGAGTGGTGCTACGCCCTGCCCACGGGCATCTCCCCGGCGCAGTTCACGAGGTGGCACCTCGACCACCACGCCCAGCTCGGCTCGGCCGACCTCGATCCCAAGCGCCACCGCCTTTCGCCGAAACGGAACGCGCGGTGGCTCAAGCTCCTCTACTTCACGCCCGCGCTCTTTGTCATCTACTTCCGCGCGGCGCGCCAGGAGACCGCGACGTACCCGCCGGCCCTTCGGCGGAGGATCGCGAGGGAGCGTGCGGCGGCCCTGCTCGTTCACCTCGGCGCGGTCGCCGCCCTGTGGTTCGCGGGAGGCGGATGGGTCCTCCTCCGGGTCTACGCGGTGCCTCTGTTCCTGGTCTTCCCCGCGCTCTTCGCGCTCAACCGCCTCGGCCAGCACTACGCTCAGACGCCCGGCGACCCCGCCGGGTGGTCCACGCGGGTGAGGTCCTGGTGGCTGTGGGACGTGGCCTTCCTCTGGTCCGCGAGGCACCTGGAGCACCACGCCTTCCCCGCCGTGCCCTTCTTCCGCCTGCCCGAGCTCACCCGCGCTCTCGCGCCGATCCTGGACGAGCACCGCGTACCCGAACGCGGGTTCCTCCAGCTCCTGTGGCTCTACCTGGTGAAGAACCGCGCCCCCCACTCCGACTGGGGCTTGGCAGCCGTCCGGCAGGAGGCCTAGACTCCTCGCCTGGGGGTGCCCCATGCGAGTCCTCGTGGTCCTGTCCCTCCTCCTCCTGACCCTCGCCGTCCGCTCGGCCGGGGCCGCCGACCCCGTGGTACCCCCCACCCTCGAGGAGGTCCGCAGGGAGATGGGAATCCCCTCGCAGGGCGACGTGCGCGGCCAGAAGGACGCCGTCGGCTTCGCCTCCGACGCGGTCCAGATGCAGGAGGTGTGGGAGCTCTCCGCCTCGGGCCCGGGAAACGAGAAGCTCGGCGAGGCGCCCGCGGGGCCGTGCTGGGGGATCCTCTGCCCCCACGACGACTACGTCTACGCGGGCCGGACCTACCGGGCGGTGGTGCCTTCGGTGAAGGCCCCTCGCATCCTCCTCCTGGGCGTCTTCCACGGGTGGCGGAAGTTCGGCGCGAAGGCCGTCCTCGTCTTCGACCCCTACCGCGCGTGGCGCTCGCCCGACGGAGAGGTGAAGGTCTCCCCCGTGAGGGAGCACCTCCTCGCCAAGCTCCCCAAGGCCGACGCGGTGCAGAGCGCGGCCATGCACGACTCGGAGCACTCCCTCGAGGCCATCGTCTACTGGCTGAAGCACCAGAACCCCCAAGTGGAGATCGTCCCCGTCCTCGTGGCGACCTCCGACTTCGAGACCTTGAAACGTCTCTCCGGCGACCTCGCCCAGGCCCTCTCCGAGACCCTTGAGGCGAAGGGGTGGCAGATGGGGAGGGACGTGGCGGTGGTGATCTCCTCCGACGCCGTCCACTACGGTCCCGACTTCAAGTACACGCCCCATGGCGAGGGCGGCGTGGAGGCCTACACGAAGGCGTGCGCCAAGGACCGAGAGCTGCTGACCGGCCCCCTGACCGGACCGATGAGCGCGCAGAAGGTCTGGAAGGCCTTCGAGACCTTCTGCGACCCCAAGGACCCCGCGCAGTACCGCCTGACGTGGTGCGGGCGCTTCAGCGTCCCCTGCGGGCTCCTCCTCCTGGAGAAGCTCGCCGCCGCTCAGGGCAAGGCGCTCGAGGGGACGGCCGTGGGATACGGCACCTCCATCGGCGGGCCCCAGCTGAGCGTGAAGGCTCCCGGCCTCGGCACCACCGCACCGAGCAACCTCTACCACTTCGTGGGGTATCCCGCCGCAATCTACACGGCGAAGTGACGGGCGGCTAAGCGATCCAGACCGTCTTGATGTTCACAAATTCTCTGATCCCGAAGACGCTCAGCTCGCGGCCGTAACCGGAGCGCTTCACGCCGCCGAAGGGGAGGCGCGGGTCGCTCTTCACGGGCCCGTTGATGAAGACGGAACCCGACTCGATGCGCCGCGCGAGGGCCTCGCCACGCACGGCATCCTTCGTCCAGAGGCTCGCGCCCAGGCCGAAGGCGGAGCGGTTCGCGAGCGCCACGGCCTCCTCCTCGTTCGCGGCGAGGATGACCGCCGCCACGGGACCGAAGGTCTCCTCGTCGAAGGCCGGCATGCCCGGGCGGACGCCCGTGAGGACCGTGGGCGGGTAGAAGGCGCCCGAGCCCGCCAGCCTCTTCCCGCCGAGGCGGAGGACGGCGCCCGCCCTCACCGAGCGCTCCACCTGGTCGTGGAGCTCGGCGAGGAGGTCCTCCCGCGCCATGGGGCCCACGTCGGTGCCGAGGTCCATGGGATCGCCCACCACGAGCGCCGCCATGGCCGCCACGAAGGCCTCCTCGAACGCGTCGGCCACGGCCTCCACGACGATGAAGCGCTTGGAGGCGATGCAGCTCTGGCCGTTGTTGATGCAGCGCGCCGCGGCCGCCGCCTTGGCGGCCGCGGGCACGTCGGCGTCCCGAAGGACGATGAAGGGGTCGGAGCCCCCGAGCTCGAGGACCGTCTTCTTCAGGCACGCCCCCGCGGCGGAGGCCACCGCCACGCCGGCGGGCTCGCTCCCCGTGAGCGTGACGGCGCGCACGGCCCCGTCGCGGATGACCGCGTCCACCGCGCGCGAGCCGATCATGAGGGTCTGGAAGCATCCCTCCGGGAACCCCGCGCGCCGGAAGACCTCCTCGATGGCGAGGGCGCAGCCGGGCACGTTGGAGGCGTGCTTGAGGAGCCCCACGTTCCCCGCCATGAGCGCCGGGGCGGCGAAGCGGAAGACCTGCCAGTAGGGGAAGTTCCAGGGCATGACGGCGAGGACGGGCCCGATGGGGTCGTAGCGCACCAGGCTGCGCGAGGCGTCCGTGGGCACGACCTCGGGCGCGAGGAAGGCCTCGGCGTGCTCGGCGTAGAAGTCGCAGCAGAGGGCGCACTTCTCGGCTTCGGCCCGCGCCGAGGCGAAGGTCTTGCCCATCTCCGAGGTCATGAGGGCGGCGTGTTCGTCGCGGCGGTCGCGCAGGTCCGAGGCGGCCAGGCGCATGAGGCGCGAGCGCTGGGCGAAGGGCACCTCCTGCCAGGTTTCGAAGGTGGCGACGGCGCGGGCCAGGGCGGCGCGTACGTCGTCGCCCGTGTGGTCGGCGTACTCCTTCAGGACCTCACCGGTGGCCGGATCGACAGAGCGCATGCATACCCCCTCAGGAAGGGGGCAGTGTACAACGTCCTTCGTCCGGGTTCCGGTTCCGCTTCAGGGGGGACGATCACGCCTTGGCGTAGGCGGTGATGAGGCTGCGCGCCTGCTGGTCGAGCGCGCTGAAGGCCAGGCCGTAGCCGCCGGGAACCTCCCTCACGACGCGCCCCTGGACCCGGATGACATGGGGCGTCTTCTGGAGGATCAGGGCAAAGGCGAGCTGGACCAGGGCGCCGACGGGGATCTTGTCCATGACGACGACCTGGGCGCCGAGGATGGAGATGTCGGTGATCCGCCCCTCGAGCTTGAGGCCCCCCTTCGTCACCACGCAGGGCCCCTTGAGCCCCTTCCGCGGCGCCTTCCGTGCGATGGGCTTCACACACCGCAGGAGGGCCTCCTCCAGGTCCTTGGCCGCCACCGGCTTGCGGAAGGAGCAGGTGGCCCCGGCGGCCCTCGCCTCCTCCGCCCGGTCGGCCGAGGAGAAGAGGAAGATCGGCGTGAGCATGTAGGCCTGGAACTTCCGCAGGGTCCTCATGGTATGGAGGGCGTTGAGCCCGGAGAGGTCGCCGTCGAGCATGAGGAGGTCGGGCGGGTCCCTGAGGACGAGCCGGTCCACCAGGGTCTCCTCGGGCTGGAGGCGCTCGCACGTGATGTCCCCGCGCGCCAGGAGGCCCACGCCGTACCCGCAGTGCTGGGCCTCCTCCAGGTTCTCCGAAACGACCGCCACGACCCGCATGAATGGGCTCCTACCGGGCGCGCGGATGCACCCCTTCCTCTCGTTGAACGGCTCTTGGACTAACTATATGCCCGTCGGCGGATCGCCGCCAGGGGTGCGGAGTCAGCTCCAGGACTGCAGCGGCAGCACCCCGAGGCGCCCGCCGCGCAGGGCCCGGATACCCTCGAGGGCTGCCCTGGCCCCCTCGACGGTCGTGATGCAGGGCACCCCCATGGCGATGGCCTGGCAGCGGATGTTCACCTCGTCCCGCTGGCTCTTCCGGCCCATGGGCGTGTTGATGATGAGCTTGAGGGTGCCGGCCCGGAGCAGGTCCGCGCCGTCGGGCTTGCCCTGGCCCACCTTGTGGACCGCGCCCGCCGAGACGCCCCCGCGCTCGAGGAAGTCCCTCGTGCCCGAGGTCGCCACGAGGGCGAAGCCCGCCTCCGCGAGGCCCTTGGCCACGGGGAGGAAGGCGGCCTTGTCGTCGTCCTTCACGCTCACGAAGACGGCGCCCCCCTTGGGCAGGGGCACGCCCGCGCCGTTGAGGGCCTTGGTGAAGGCAGCGCCGAAGGTGGGCGCCACGCCCATGACCTCGCCCGTGGATTTCATCTCGGGGCCGAGGATGGGGTCCTCGCCCAGGAGGCGGGCGAAGGGGAAGACGCTCGCCTTGACGAATACCAGTTCCGACGCCGCGGAGTCCTCCAGGCCGACGAGCTCGGGCAGGTCCGCGATCTTGCGCCCCGCCATGAGGCGCGCCGCCAGTCGGGCGAATGGGATCCGCCGGGCCTTGGAGAGGAAGGGCACGGTGCGGGACACGCGCGGGTTCACCTCCAGGACGAAGAGGCCCTCCCGGTTCCAAGCGAACTGCAGGTTGAGCATGCCCACGACGCCGAGCTCGAGGGCGACCTGGCGCGTGAGCGAGGCCACCTCGTCGAGCACTTCGCCCGGGAGCGTCTGGGGCGGGAAGACCTGGGAGGAATCGCCGGAGTGGATGCCCGCCTTCTCGATGTGCTCGAGCATCCCCGCCAGGACCACCTGCCCGCCGTCGCAGAGGGCGTCCACGTCGATCTCCACGGCGTCCTGCAGGAAGGAGTCGAGGAGGAGCGGGTGGTCCTCGCTCACCTCCACGGCCTGGGCGAGGTACTGCTCCAGGTGCCGCTCCTCGGTGAGGAGCGCCATGCCCTGGCCGCCGAGGACGTAGGAGGGGCGGACCATGAGGGGGAACCCGAGCTCGCGGGCCTTCGCCGTGGCCTCCTCCAGGCTCCGGGCCGTGGCGCCCCTGGGCGCGCGGAGGCCGAGGCGCTCGCAGAGGGCCTGGAACTCCTTCCGGTCCTCGGCGCGGTGGATGGCCCGGGGCGGCGTGCCCCAGAGCGGGTAGCCGAGGGCCTCGAGGTCGCGGGCGAGCTTGAGGGGCGTCTGCCCCCCGAAGGTGAGGACCACGCCGTCGGGGCTCTCCCGATCCAGGATGGCCTTCACGTCCTCCAGGGTGACGGGCTCGAAGTAGAGGCGTCCCGCCGTGTCGAAGTCGGTGGAGACGGTCTCGGGGTTGCAGTTGACCATGATGGTCTCGTACCCCTCGTCCCGCAGGCCGAAGACCGCCTGGCAGCAGCAGTAGTCGAACTCGATCCCCTGGCCCACGCGGTTCGGGCCCGACCCCACCACCACGACCTTCCGGCCGGCCAGGACCCCTCCCTCGGAGCGCCCCGAGTAGGAGCTGTAGAAGTAGGGCGTCTTGGCCTCGAACTCGGCGGCGCAGGTGTCCACGCCGAGGTAGACGGGCCGCAGGCCGAGGGCCTCGCGGCGTTCGCGCACGACCGATTCGGGAACGCCCCACACCTTGCACAGCCACCGGTCCGAGAAGCCCTCCACCTTGGCCTTGGCGAGGAGGTCTCCGGGGCACGTGTCCGCGTCGAAGAACCTCAGGCGGTTCTCCGTGGCCACGAGCTCGGCGATCTGCTCGAGGAACCACGGGTCCATCCCGCTGAGCTCGTAGACCTCCTCCACGCCCAGGCCGTGCTGGAACGCGAGCGCCGTGTAGAAGAGGCGCTCCCAGTTGGGGGTGGCGAGCTTGGCGCGAAGGGTCTGGGCGTCGGGCACGGGCGGCACGCCGTCGAGGAGGCCGTAGCGGCCGATCTCCACGGAGCGGAGCGCCTTCTGCAGCGACTCCTTGAAGGTCCGGCCGATGGCCATCACCTCGCCGATGGACTTCATGTGCGTGGAGAGCGTGGGGTCCGTCTCGCGGAACTTGTCGAAGGACCAGCGGGGGATCTTCACGACGATGTAGTCGAGGGCCGGCTCGAAGGCCGCCGGCGTGGTCTGGGTGATGCGGTTGGGGAGCTCGTCGAGGGTGTACCCGAGGGCGAGCTGCGTGGCCACGCGTGCGATGGGGTAGCCCGTGGCCTTGCTCGCGAGCGCCGAGGAGCGCGACACGCGGGGGTTCATCTCGATGACCACCATGCGGCCCGTCTGGGGGTGGAGGGCGAACTGGATGTTGCTCCCGCCCGTGTCCACGCCCACGGCGCGGATGACGCGCTTGGCCCAGTCGCGCATCCACTGGTATTCCTTGTCGGAGAGGGTCTGCGCGGGGGCCACGGTGACGCTGTCGCCCGTGTGGACGCCCATGGGGTCGAGGTTCTCGATGGAGCAGATGATGACCACGTTGTCCGCGCGGTCGCGGATGACCTCGAGCTCGAACTCCTTCCAGCCGATGAGGGACTCCTCGACGAGCACGCTCTGGACGGGGCTCAGGGCGAGCCCGTAGGCGAGGATCTCCCTGAACTCCGCCTCGCTGCGCGCGATGCCGCCGCCCGCGCCGCCGAGGGTGAAGGAGGGCCGCAGGATGGCCGGGTAGCCCACCTCGCCCACGCGCGCCAGCCCCTCCTCGAGGGAGCGCGCCACGAAGGAGCGCGAGGTCTCCATGCCGTGCGTTGCGAGGATGGCCTTGAAGGCGTCGCGGTCCTCCGCGGCGCGGATGGCCTGGGGGCTCGCTCCGATGAGGCGCACGCCGTGCCGCTCGAGGGCGCCGCTCTGGTGGAGGAGCATGGCCGCGTTGAGGGCCGTCTGGCCGCCGACCGTCGGAAGGATGGCCTCGGGGCGCTCCTTCTCCAGGATGGCCTCGAGGGCCCAGGGCTCGATGGGCTCGAGGTAGGTGGCGTCCGCCAGGTCCGGGTCCGTCATGATGGTGGCGGGGTTGTTGTTCACCAGGATCGTGCGGATGCCCTCCTCGCGGAGGGCCTTGAGGGCCTGGACGCCCGAGTAGTCGAACTCGCAGGCCTGACCGATGACGATGGGGCCGGAGCCGATGACGAGGACGGACTTGGGCAGCGGCGGTCGGGCCATGGCGGGGTCCTCCGGGGGGCGCAGGGGCGCGGCCACGCAGTACCGTAGCAGGAGCGCCCCGGGCTGACAAGGGGCGCCCGCCCCTCAGGCGCCGCTGCCGTCCAGGACGCTCGCCAGCGCGCCCACGACCTCGGGCTGGTAGAGGCGGCCCGCGTCGCGCCGGAGCTCCCCGAGCGCCTGCGAGAAGCCCTTCCCCACGCGGTACCGCCGGTTGGGCGTCACGGCCGCCTCGTAGGCGTCGCACACGGCGACCACGGCCGCCATGCGCTCGGGCGGCCTGCCGTGGGGGTAGCCGGAGCCGTCAAGGAACTCGTGGTGCTGCAGGACCACCACGCCCACCTCCCCCATGCCCATCTTGGAGAGGATGTCGGCGCCGTGGATGGAGTGGTCCTTCAGCAGGGTCCACTCCTTGGGCGTGATGGGCGCCACCTTGTTCAGGAGGGACCACGGCACGCGGAGCTTGCCGATGTCGTGGAGGAGGCCCGCGCGTCCCAGCACGTCCAGGTCCATGTTCCAGCCGTCGGTGCCCCTCAGGGCCTCGCCCAGGCGCAGCGCCAGGGCCCCGACGCTTCGGGAGTGGGACCGCCCCGTGTACCAGTCCTTGTCCTCGAGCAGGAGAGAGAGGTCCTGCACGAGGGCCTCCACGGAATGGAGGTCCATGACGTCGTGGAGCCCGCGGAGCACGCGGATGGCCTGCTCCAGGACGAGCTGGTCCTCCGACGGGTACGCGTGGGTGGCGCCCGATTTCATGGCCCAACGGATCCACTGGTAGGCCCCGGCCCAGTCGCCCTCGAGGGCGTAGGCCACGGAGAGGAGGCGGGCGTCCATGCATGCCAGGGAGAGCTGGTAGGGACCGGCGTCGTGGTTCCCCTCGATCTTCCGCCGGAAGACCTCCTTGGCCTCCTCGAGCCTGCCCTCGAGCATGAGGAGCTCGCCCCGGTTGGTCTCCACGAGGCGGGCGAAGCCCTCGCTGCAACGGACACGCGACGCCTCCTCGAAGATCTCGCGCGCCCCCCCCGCCGACCCGGGGCGCGCGACGCCCGCGGCGGCGTACCCCCGCTTGAGGCGCGCGTCCAGGATGTTGAGGAGCTCCTGCGCCCGAAAGTCCTCCGCCGACAGGCCCACCCACGCCCTCAGGTCGGGCTCCGACGTCCGCTCCCCCAGGGAGAGCGCTTCCCGGTAGCACGCCTCCGAGGCGTCGAAATCGCCCTGGCAGAGGTAGACGAACCCCTCCGTGTTCATGAGGTTGGCGAGGGCGGCCGAGGGCCTGCCGTCCCAGACCTCACGGGCCTCGCGGCAGAGCTCCGCGGCCTCCTCGAAGCGGTAGAAGTTCCGGGCCGAGGCCGCCACGGCGGTGGTCGTGCGGTAGTAGCGCTCGAGCTCGCCGGCCTCGAGGAGGACCCCCCGCCAGAGGTCCGCGAGGATGTAGCGCGTGACGTCGTCGCCCTTGGCGAAGAGCCGGCGCCAGAGCCGGCCCAGGACGTCGTCCCAGGGCGCCACCCCAGGCCGCTGTTCGGCCGGCAGTGCGGCGATGAGGGAGAGGAGGTCCTGCAGGTGGGTGACCTGCGCGGCGTGCACCGTCAGGTCCTCGTGGGACGCCTCGGGCAAGGCGGGCCTCATCTCGAGGTCCTTCGCGAAGGCCTCGATCGCCTCGAACTCGACCTGCCACGGCTTGCCCATCCATCCCACCCCGTAATTCATGAATCTAGAACCGAATGCCCGCCCGCGCAAATGGGCCGCCGCCCCGCGGGCGGGAGAGGTCCCGTTTCTGGTAGGATAGAGGGCTGCTGGGAGGAGTTCATGCGAGAGTCCGACAGGCTCGGTGCGGTGGAGGCGATCCTCTTCGTGGCCTCCGCGCCCGTCACGGGACAGCAGGTGGCCGACGCCCTCGAGGGCGAGCTCGACGCGGCCGAGGCCGTCTCCCTCATGGAGGCGCTCCAGTCCCGGTACGAGAGCGAGTCCGTGGGCCTCCGCGTGGAGCGCGTCGCGGAGGGGTTCCGCCTCGTGACCCGGCCCTCCCACGCCCCCTTCGTGCGCAACTTCCTCAAGGCGCAGAACCTCCGGAAGCTCACGCCGGCCTCCGTGGAAACCCTGGCCATCGTGGCCTACAAGCAGCCCATCACCACCGCCGAGGTGAGCGCCATCCGCGGGACCGAGTCGGGCACCGTGCTCAAGGGCCTCCTGGACAAGAAACTCATCCGCATCGCCGGACGCAAGAATGTGGTCGGGAAGCCCCTGCTGTACGCCACCACGAAGGAGTTCCTCGTCCACTTCGGGCTCAACTCCCTCGACGACCTCCCCTCCTTCCGCGAGATCGAGGAGGTGTTCAGGGAGAACGTCCGCCAGGAGAGCCTCTTTAGGGAGGCCGAGGCGGCCGAGCCCGCGCCCGCCGACGGCGCCCCTCCCGCCGAGCCCACCTCCGAGGAGGAGCTCATCGAGGCCTATCCCCCGGAGGACGCGCTCGCCGAGGACGCCGCTTCCGGAGAGGCCTCGCCCGAGGTTACGCTCCCCGAGGAGTTCACGCGCGACGAGGCGACCCTGGGTGAGGAACCCGGAGAGGCGCCTCCCACGGACGACGCCCCCGAGCCCGTGGCGGGCGAGGAGGACGACCATGTCCAGTGAAGAAGGGGATCGCCTCCGGATCAACCAGTTCCTGGCCCGGGGCGGCGTCGCCTCGAGGCGTGCCGCCGAGGCCCTCGTCCTCGAAGGCCGCGTGACCCTTAACGGGGAGACCGTGCGGGAGCTCGCCACCACCGTGGACCCCGCGAAGGACTCGGTGAAGCTCGACGGCCGCCGGATCCACCTGCCCGCATCGGCCTCCTACTTCGCGCTCTACAAACCGCGCGAGGTGGTCAGCACCCTGGAGGACCCCGAGGGGCGGCCCTGCATCACGTCCTACCTGCCGGCCGGTTCGCGGGGGCTCTTCCCCGTGGGCAGGCTCGACTACCACAGCGAGGGGTTGCTGCTCCTCACGAGCGACGGCGAGATGGCCAACCGCCTCCTCCATCCGCGCTTCAAGGTGGTGAAGACCTACCAGGTCAAGGTGAAGGGCGACCCGTCGCAGGACGGGCTCGACAGGCTTCGGCGGGGCATCGTCCTCGACGGCCGCCGCACGCAGCCCGTGTTCATCCGCCGCATCCCGAGCCGCGAGACGCGCCACACGTGGCTCGAGGTGGAGATGACCGAGGGCCGGAAGAACCAGCTCCGCGAGATGTTCTTCCGCATCGAGCACCCCGTCATCAAGCTCAAGCGGGTGGCCATGGGCCCCGTGAAGCTGGGCCAGCTGCGCCCCGGAGACGTGCGCCCCCTCTCGCGCCAGGAGGTGGACGAGCTCCTGGTGCACGCCGGTCTCAAGGCCGGCGCCGCGGCTCCGGCGGAGCCGAAGCGTCCCGAGAGGCCGAGGGTGTGGCGAGGGGCGCCCGCGAAGGAAGGACCGAGAGACCGCCAGGCCGGCGGCGGAGAGAAGGCGGGCCGGCCGACCGAACGACGAGGCGGGGGGGGTCCCGCCCGAAACACGAGGGAGGGAGGCCGCCCGGCCCCCGCCCGGGACCGTGAGGAGCGAGGTGGCGCCCGGCGCGGCGCCAAGCCCTCCGGGACCCGCGAGCGAAGAGGCCGGGGGCCGAGGAGGACGCCATGAAGATTCCGGTTCCCGATCACATCCAGAAGATCCGGCCCTACGTGCCGGGCAAGCCCATCGCCGAGGTGGAGCGAGAGCTCGGCCTCACGGGCACCATCAAGATGGCCTCCAACGAGTGCCCCCTCGGGCCCTCGCCCAAGGCCGTCGCCGCGCTCGCGGGGTTCCTCGACCAGATCCACATCTACCCCGAGGGGACAGGCTTCTATCTGCGCGAGGCCCTGGGCCGCAAGTTCGGCGTCCCGCAGGGTCAGGTGATCCTGGGCAACGGCTCGGTGGAGCTCGTGGAGATCGCCGCCCGGGCGCTCCTGCACCGCGAGGCCAACGCGGTCTACAGCGCGGGTTCCTTCGCCATGTACCCCATCGCGTGCCAGGTCGCGGCGGCGCCCACCAAGCCCGTGCCCATGAAGGACCGGAAGCACGACCTCCAGGCGCTCCTGGACGCCATCGACGACCGCACGCGGCTGGTCATCCTCGACAACCCCATCAACCCCACGGGCCGGCACACGGCCCTGAGCGAGATCGAGCGCTTCCTCGAGCGCGTGCCCGAGAGCACGCTCGTGATCGTCGACGAGGCCTACAAGGAGTTCGTGGACGTTCCCGAGTACGGGAGCGCCCAGTCGCTCATGGGGAAGTTCCCCAACCTCATGGTCCTGGGCACCTTCAGCAAGGCTTACGGCCTGGCGGCGCTACGCATCGGGTATGGCTTCGGCCAGCCCGAGGCGCTCCTCGAACTGAACAAGGCGCGCTCGCCCTTCAACACGAGCTCCCTGGCGCAAGTGGCCGGCATCGCGGCCCTCGACGACCAGGAGTACGTCGCCCGCTACGTGGCCCTCAACCGCGTGGAGCGGGCCTACCTCGCGGAGAAGACCGCGGCGCTCGGCCTCCCCGTCACGCCCTCGGTGGCCAATTTCATCTTCGTGGACACCCCGCTGCCCGCCGACGAGGCCTTCCACAAGCTCATGCGCGAGGGGGTCATCGTCCGCCCCATGTCCGGCAACGGTTGGCCCCACTCCCTGCGGGTCACGGTGTACACGCGCGACGGCAACGACCGCTTCCTCGCCGCCGCGAAGAAGGTCTTCGGCCTCTAGCCCGGTCGGGACCTCACCTCGAACCACGAAAGGGCGGGCCCGCCGGGCCCGATCTTCTTTTTTCCCCGCAGCCGGGGACTTACACTATCTGTATGATCAGTGTCATGGTGGGTCGAGGACGGAAGCCGCGAAGGGATCAGAGGGCGTTGGAAAGAACGCCGCTTCCCCTTTGCCGCTCCCCGCTCCAGGGATTCCCATGATCGTCATCACGACGCACACCAACGCCGATTTCGATTCGCTCGCCTCGATGGCAGCGGCGCGCCACCTCTACCCCGGCGCGGCGCTCGTGTTCTCGGGTGCCACGGAGGCCCTCCTGCGCCGATACTTGGAGGAGCGGCGGGGGGAGGTCGGGGGGATCTTGGCGCTGAAGGACCTGGACGGCTCGAGGGTGGAGCGCCTGGTGTGCGTCGACGTGTCGAGTCGGGACCGTCTCGGGACCCTCGGGGAGATCCTGGACCGGACGCCCCCCGTCCCCCTCGACGTCTACGACCACCACCCCGGCGCGGGGGACCTCCGCGGCGAGCGCCACGAGGTCCGCGAGGCGGGGGCCTGCACGTCGCTCATGGTGAAGATCCTCCAGGATGACGGCGTGGTGCCCTCCCCCGCCGAGGCCACGCTCTTCCTCCTGGGCATCTACGAAGACACGGGGTTCCTGACCTTCCCCACCACGCGCCCCGCGGACCTGGAGGCGGTCCTCGTGTGCCTCGCGTGGGGCGCCGACCTGGCCCAGGTGTCGCGCACGCTGAGGCGCGGCCTCACGGAGGAGCAGATGCGGCTCCTGCCGCCCCTCCTCGAGAACTTGGAGTCCTTCCTCCTCGGCGGGGTGCGCGTGCACCTCACAAGCCTGAGCGCCGACGCCTACGTGCCGGACCTGAGCGTCCTCGTCCACGAGATCCTCGCGCTGGAGGGCCTGGAGGCGCTCTTCCTCCTCGCCGCCATGGAGAACCGAGTCCACATCATCGCCCGCTCGAGGACGCCCCTCGTGGACGTGGCCAAGGTGCTCTCGGTCTTCGGCGGCGGCGGCCACGCCTCGGCGGCCTCGGCGGTGGTGAAGGACCGGACGCCGGAGGAGGTCCGCGTCCTCCTCCTGGACGAGATCACCACCCGGCGCCCCGTGGGCCTGAAGGCGCGGGAGGTGATGACGCGCGAGTTCCACCGGATCGAGGGCACGGCCACCACGCGGGAGGCCTTCCGCGACATGAACCGATACCGGGTGAACGCGCTCCCGATGTTCTCGGGGGGCGCGCTCCAGGGCGTGGTCACGCGCCAGGAGGTGGACGGCGCCCTTCAGCACGGGCTCGGGGAAGCGCCCGTGTCGGACTTCGTGGTGTCCAAGCCGCCCCTCCTCCCCGCCGACACCCCCGTCGAGGAGGTGCGCCGGCAGATGATGGAGCGCAACTGGCGTATCGTCCTCTTCGGCGACGGCCCCGACGCGGTCGAGGGCCTCATCTCGCGCATGGTCCTCTTCAAGTCGCTCTACCGCGACGCGGGCGACAAGCCCTTCCACCGGGCGGGCGGCCAGCCCTCCGCCCGGGAGGTGTCCCACCTCGTGCGCGGCGCCTTCCAGCCCAAGGAGGTGGCGCGCCTCGAGGCCCTCGGGCGCCTGGCCGCGGAGCGGGGCGTGGCGTGCCTCCTCGTGGGCGGCGCGGTGCGCGACATCCTCCTCGGACGGCCCGTGAAGGACGTGGACTTCGTGGTGGAGGGCGACGCGGTGGAGCTCGCGGAGGCCTGGGCCGCGGAGCACGGGGGCCGCATCCGCGCCCACCGGGCCTTCGGCACCGCGGTCTGGGTGCGCCCGGGCGGCGGGCACTGGGATTTCGCCACCGCACGCGCCGAGTACTACGAGGCCCCGGCGGCCCTCCCCACGGTGGCGCACGCGGCGCTCTACCAGGACCTCTACCGGCGTGACTTCACGATCAACACCCTCGCCATGGGGATCTCCCCGGGGCACTTTGGCGAGATCCTCGACCTCTTCGGCGGCGTGAGGGACCTCAAGGCGGGTCGCCTGCGCGCCATGCACGGCCTCTCGTTCGTGGAAGATCCCACGCGCGCCTTCCGCGCCGTGCGCTTCTCCGTCCGCCTGGGGTTCTCGCTGCCGCCGGAGACGGAGCGCCTCATCGCCGCGGCCCACAAGCAGGGCGTCTTCCGGCACCTCTCGGCCAAGCGCGTCCTGAGCGAGGTCCAGCAGGTCCTCTCGGGGGCCAACGCCGTGGAGGGCCTGAAGGCCATGGACGGCCACCGCCTCCTCCAGGTCTTCTGGCCCCAGTTCCGGCTCACGCCCCGGGGCCTCGAGTCGCTCTACCGCGTGCAGAAGGCCCTCGACTTCTTCGAGACGCACTTCCCCGACGCGCCCCTCGACCGCCCCTCGGTCTATTTCATGGCGCTCCTGGAGCGCCTCCCCGCCCAGGAGATCGCCGACTTCGTGGGGCGCTACCCCTTCCAGCGCGGGCCCAAGGAGCTCTTCCTCCGTTACCGGAGCCTCACCTGGCACGCACTGCGCGAACTCGGGGGCGACCATCCTCCCGGCCAGGGTGAGGTCTACCGGACGCTCGTGGGCCAGCCCCTCGAGTGGGTCCTCTTCCTCCTCGCCAAGGTGGAGGGCGCCGCGGGACAGGCCCGCGTGAGGGACTTCCTCGCGAGGGACCGCTTCGTCAGCCTGGAGATCACGGGGCAAGACCTGACCCTCGCGGGCGTGCCGCCCTCCCCCGCCGTCGCCGCGGCCCTCGAGGCCACGCGGGCGGCCAAGGTCGAGGGGCGGGTGCGGGACAGGACCCAGGAGCTGGCTTTCGCCCTCGAGCACGCCCGGGGGATGGAGCCGGAGGCCCGACCTTGAGCGTCTCTCCCGTCGCCCCCCGGCGGTGGGTGGCCCTCGCCCTCCTCCTCGCGGCCCTGGCGACCTCGAGCGCGGCGCCGCCCGCTCCGGGGCATGCCGTCGTGCTTCTCTCCATGGACGGCGTCCGGTGGGACTACCCCGAGAGGGGCAGTCTCCCCACCTTCCGCGCCATGGCCGCCGCGGGGTGCACCGCCCGCCGTCTGACGCCGCCCTTCCCGTCCCTCACCTTTCCGAGCCACGCCACACTCGCCACGGGCGTGGGGCCCTCGCGGCACGGCATCGTGGCCAACGCGTTCTTAGACCGCGGCCTGGATCGCGCCTTCGGCGACGAGCCCGAAGCCTCGTGGGTCAAAGCCCCGCCCCTCTGGGTTCTCGCCGAGCGCGCGGGGGTCAAGGCCGCGGTGAGCTCATGGCCGTGCTCCAAGGGGCCCTGGGACGGCGTGAGCGCCACCTACTACCGCCCCTATGCGAGCGGGCTGCACGACGCCGAGACGGTCCGATGGCTTCTCGATCTCCTGCGGAAGCCCGCGACCGAACGGCCCGGGCTCCTCATGGCGTGGGTCCACGGCGCCGACGGGCCGGGACACGCGGAGGGCCCCGACGGACCGGGCGTCCACCACGCCATGCGCGACGCCGACGCGCTCCTGGCCTCGCTTCGGCGCGGCCTCGCGGGGCTCGCGCCGACGGTGCGGGTGGACCTCGTCGTCGTGAGCGACCACGGCATGGCCGCCGCGAGCGCGCTGGTGAACCTGTCGAAGTGCGTCCCCAAAGCCGGATTCTTCCCCTACATCGCCACGAGCGGCCCGCTCTGTAACATCTATGTCCAGGGCGAGGCTCAGCGGGCGTCCGTGGCCGTGGGCCTTTGCAAGCTCCCACCCGGCGTGGAGGCCATGACGCGCGCCGAAGCCTCGGCACGATTCGGATACGAGGGGGGACAGCGCACGGGAGATTTCGTCCTCCTATGCTCGCCTCCGTCCCTCTTCGCCGGCTTCGGGAGGAAGCGCGAGGGCGCGCCGCCCAAGGGGATGCACGGCTACGACCCCGCGCTGGGCGTCATGGGCGGCATCTTCTATGCCGAGGGCCCGCACTTCGACGCCGGCCGCAGGCTCGAGGTCGTGCGCGCCGTGGATGTGGCGCCCACCGTGTGCGCGTGCCTCGGCATCGCGCCGCCGCCCGCCGCCGAGGGATTGAGCCTCCTGGGGAAGCGCT
>JBBIUU010000001.1:69111-79173 GCA_037440125.1 Acidobacteriota bacterium | reverse complement strand
CTCGGCATCGCGCCGCCGCCCGCCGCCGAGGGATTGAGCCTCCTGGGGAAGCGCTGATGGCTGCGCCCCTCCCCCGGAAGGTCTGGCTCCTCCTCTTCGCCCAGATCGCCTCCCAGATGGGCGACGCGGCCTTCTGCGTCCTCCTGCTCTGGTCGGTTCTGGGGATGACGGAGAACCGCGCGCTCGTGGGCGCCGTGGCCATGTTCAATTACCTGCCCATCCTCCTCTTCGGCATGGTGGGCGGGCTCGCGGCGGACCGGTTCCCTCGGCGGGGGCTCATGGTGGCCTCGGACGGGGCGCGGGCTTTGATTGCCCTCTCGGTGCCGGCGCTCGGTGCCCTCGGCCTCCTCGGGCCCTGGACCATGGCGGCGGCGGGGTTCTGCCTCTTCACGGCCTCGGCCTTTTTCAATCCGGCGAGGGATGCGTTCATCCCCTCCCTCGTGACCCGGGAGGACCTGCCCCGCGCCAACGCCCTCATCCAGGTCAGTGTGCCCATGGGCTGGCTCTTCGGCCCAGCCCTCTGCTCGGCGCTCCTGCCGTGGCTGTCTCCCGTCACGCTCGTGGGGGGCGTGGGGGTGCTTTTCCTCGTCTCGGTGGCCTTCCTGATGGGCCTACCGGGGGTCCCCGCGGAACACAAGGAGGGTGCGCCGCCGGCGAAGGCCATCGTGGAGGGCCTCGCGGTCTCGTGGCGCGACGTGCGCCTGCGCTGGCTCCTCGCCATCACGGCCGTGGACAACCTCCTCATCATGGGCCCCGCCATCGTGGGGACGCCCATCCTCGTCAAAGAGCGCTACGGCGGTGGCGGGAGCGGGTACGCCCTCATGGAGGCCGCGCTCGCGGTGGGCGTCTTCGCGGGCCTCCCCCTGACGGGCTGGCTCAACCGTCGCGTGGGCCAGGGACGCCTCCTCATCGCGGGGATCTTCCTCGACGGCATCACCTACCTCCCCCTCCTCTGGATCGACCACCTGTGGGCCGCGGGCCTCACCATCGCCCTCCACGGTGTCTCCATCCCCCTCATCACCGTCACGCGCGCGAGCCTCGTCCAGCGCATCGCGCCGCCCGAGCAGCTGGGACGCGTCTTCGCCCTCATCGGCATCACGGTCCTGGGGCTCACCGCCGCCTCCTCGGGGCTCACGGGCCTGGCAGCTACGTGGGTTCCGGTCAACGTCATCTTCGGCGCCATCGCCGTCGGCGCCGCGCTCTGCGGGCCTGCGGCGTGGCTGAGCCGGGAGTTCCGGGACGCCTGACGCCCGAAACGGGACGGCCCCCGTCGCCGGGGGCCGCATGGAGTAATCGATTTACGGATTGGGAATCAGCTTCCCGATTCGACGAGGGCGCAGAGCACGTGCCCCAGGACCGAGTGGAACTCCTGGATGCGCGGCGTCTCATGGGCCCCGTAGACGAGGGCCACGTCCACCTCGGGGGCGATCGCGCCCCCGTCCCGCCCGAGCACCGCCACGGTCTTGCACCCGATCTCCCTCGCCCGCTTCAGGGCGAGGAGCACGTTGGGCGAGTGCCCCGAGGTGGAGATCCCCACGGCCACGTCGCCGGGGCGGCCGAGGGCTTCGACCTGGCGGAGGAAGACGCGCTCGTACCCGAAGTCGTTGCCGATGGCCGTGAGGGCGGAGGTGTCGGTGGTGAGCGCGATGGCCGCCAGGGCCGGGCGGTCCTTGAGATAGCGGCCGGTGAGCTCCGCGGCCCAGTGCTGGGCGTCGGCGGCGCTTCCGCCGTTGCCGAAGAGGAGCACCTTGCCTCCCGCCCGCAGGCTCGTCACCATGAGCCCGGCGGCCTCGAGGATGGGACCCTCCATGGACTCGAGCGCGTCGCGCTGCCGTCCGAGGTTCTCCCCGATCGAGCGCCGCTCCGCATCGAACAGGCCCTTCAGCGTCATGGCGATCTCCTCCGGTCCGCCCCGCGAAGGTTCCGGCGCGATGGCCCGTTCAGTATACTTCAAGGATGGAGCGCCTCGGACCCGTCGTCGCCACCGCTGCGGCCCCCACCGTCCGCGAAGCCGTGAGGGCCGCGCGCCTCGCCGTTTCGGCCGGCGCCGATCGCGTGGAGGTGCGCCTCGACCTCCTGGCGCCGGGAGAGGATGCCGCCGGGCTCCTCCACCTCGCGACGGAGATGCGCCTCCTCGTCTCGGGGCGTCGCGACCGCGTGCGCATCGAGGAGGTCGCCCTCCTGAGGCGCGCGCAGGAGCTCGGCGCCTGGGTGGACCTACCCTTCGCCGAGGACCTACCGGAGGACCTCTTCGGCCTCGACCGCGGGCGCCTCGTGCTCTCTTGGCACGACCTCGAAGGCACACCGCCGGCCCTCGACCCCGTGCTCTCGAGGCTGCGCAGCCGCGGGGCGGCGGCCTACAAGCTGGTGCCCACGGCGCGCGACCTCCCCGACGCCCTCGCCCTCCTGCGTCTCCTTGAACACTGGGGCGGACGGGGCGACCTGGCGGCCTTCGCCATGGGCGTGCCCGGCCTGCCCACGCGCGTGCTCGCCCTCGCCTGGGGCTCCTGCGCCACCTACGCCGCCGCGCCGGGAACCGACGCGGTGGCTCCAGGTCAGCCGGCGCTCGAGGACCTCCTCGCCACCTACCGGGTGAAGACCCTGCGCCGTGAGGAACCCCTCTACGCTCTCGTCGGGTGGCCCCTGGCCTACACGCGGACGCCCTCCTTCTTCAACCCGTGGCTCGAGTGCGCCGGCCTGCCGGGGCGCTACGTGCCCTTCCCGTGCACCGTGCCCCAGGCGCTCCTGGAGTCGGGGCTTCCCCTTCGCGGCGTGGCCGTCACCATCCCCCACAAGGAGGCGCCCCTGAGCCTCACGTCGCGGGCCTCCCGCCTCGCGCTCACGTGCGGGGCGTGCAACACCCTCGTGCCCGAGGGACTGGGCTGGCTCGCCGCCAACACGGACGTCTACGGCGTGCGCCGCGCCCTGCGCGCGGTGCCGAAGGGCGCTCCCACCCTCCTCCTCGGTTGCGGCGGAGCGGCGGCGGCGGCGGCCGTGGCCCTGCAGGGCCGCGGACCGTGCGCCGTCGCGGGGAGGGACGCGGCGAAGACGGAGGCCTTCGCGCGGAGGTTCGGCCTGCAGGCGGTTCCGTGGGAGGAGGCCGGCTCGGCGGGTTGGGACCTCCTGCTCAACGCCACGCCCGTGGGGCGGGAGGGCGAGGAGACCCCGTACCCCCTCGAGGCGCTGCGCGGGCGTTGGGTCATGGACATGGTGGTCCGCCCCGGGGGCACGCCGCTCCTGCGCGCCGCCGCCGGGCGGGGCCTCGAGGCCATCCCCGGGGAGGCCATGCTCGTGCCCCAGGCCGCCCTGCAGTTCAGGCTCTGGACGGGCCGACGGCCGCCTTGAAGTGGTCCTCGACGTGGCCTATGATGGTGACACCGCAAGGTTCTTCGGGGGGCACCGCTCTTCTGCGAATCGATCCTATAGGGAGGGAACCATGGCCTACGAAGCGAAGGTCCACCTCAAGCCGTCGAACCTCGACGGGATCTCCGAGAACCAGATCGCCCAGCACTGGAAGCTCTACGAGGGGTACGTGGCGCAGAGCAACGCTCTCCTGACCGAGCTCGACGCCATGCGTAAGGAGGGCAAGGGCGCGACGCCCGTCTACGCCGACCGCCGCCGCCGTTTCGGGTTCGAATACAACGGCATGGTCCTCCACGAGTACTACTTCGGGAACCTGAAGGCCGGCGTGGCCTCCCCCGCCGAGGGCTCGCCCCTCGCCAAGGCGCTCTGCGAGCAGTACGGCACCTTCGACGCGTGGAAGGACGACTTCGGCAAGACGGGCGCCACCCGCGGCATCGGCTGGGCGGTCCTCTACCTCGACCCCGCCACCGGCGGCCTCACCAACCACTTCATCCAGCTCCACGAGGACGGCAACGTGGCCGGGTTCGTGCCCCTCCTCATCCTCGACGTTTTCGAGCACGCCTACATGGTGGACCACCCGGCCACGGGGCGGCCCGACTACATCAAGGCCTTCTGGGGCAACGTGGACTGGGGCACGGTGGCGAAGCGTTACGACGAGGCCTGCGCGGGCAAGCTCGGCGCGAGGTACTGACCTCGAAGGAGCCCTACGAAGTTCGTGAGTAGGTGAGTAGGACAGCCGGTGAGTAGGAAACGATAGGGCGGGCCCTCGGCCCGCCCTTTTTCTTTCCCGTGGTTTGTTACCCTCGCCGACTCTACCC
This sequence comes from Acidobacteriota bacterium, assembly GCA_037440125.1. Classification (GTDB taxonomy): domain Bacteria; phylum Acidobacteriota; class UBA4820; order UBA4820; family DSQY01; genus JAKAJA01. The sequence continues at coordinate 74,992 of JBBIUU010000001.1, read as the reverse complement.
CTCCTCCCGCTCCGCGGCGCTCGCCTCCATCCGCCGGATGAGGACGCAGCCCAGGAACAGGAAGAGCGCCGTGTAGGCGAGGAGGAAGACGAGGGCCGCGGCCCGCGGCTCGCTCGCGGCGAGCATCTGCTGGACGAGGCCCTGCGGCTGGGCGCTGTGGGGCAGGAGCGTGTGCAGGTGGAACAGGATCGTGAGGCGCTTGAGGAACCCCGGAAGCCACGCCACGAGGTTCTCCCAGCCGAAGCCGATGAGGAGCCCCCAGAAGAGGGGCTTCTTCAAGGCCAGGCCCAGGAAGGCGAAGAGCGCCCCGTAGGCGAGCACGCCCAGGGCCGTGGTGCCCAGGTCCCCCAAGAGGGTCGTCCACTCGCGGCTCATGGCCGCCACCCCGTCGATGGAGAGGGCGAGGAGGTAGGTGCCGAGGACGCTGACGCAGCTCCCCACCATCAGGACCAGGGTCATGGCCGCCACCTTGGCGAGGTAGAGGCGCTCGCGGCGCACGGGACGCCCGAAGAGGTACGGGAGGGTGCCGCCCTCCACCTCGTCGGCCACGAGGGAGGTCCCGAAGAAGAGCGTGGAGAGGGGCACGAGGAACCCCACCACGTACGCCAGGACGAGGATGCCGTAGAGGGTCACACCGCCCATGGGCACGTTGACGCCCTTCCAGATGAGGAGGCGCAGGAGGAGCGCCACGGCCCACGGCACCGCGAGGAGGAGGCCGAAGAGGAGGCCCTTCACAGAGCGCGTCATCTGCCGCGCGGTGAATCCGAAGATCGCGAGGGTCGCTCCGTCCGCCATCACGTCACCAGATAGGAGAAGACCGCCGACAGGTTGTCGTCGAGCGGGTTTAGGATTTCGAGGCCCAGCTCCCGCTCGGCCATCAGGTCGCCCAGGCGCGCACGGAACTCGCCCATGTCCGTGACCTCCGCCGTGAGCGCCCTGCCGTCGCCCCCGAAGGAGACCGAGTGCACGCTCGGCCAGCCGATCATGGCGGTAGCCAGGGACCGGGCGTCGGCGCAGCGCACGAAGACGTGCATGGGGCGGCTCGCGATGGCCTCGCGCACCTGCGGCACCTCGCCGGAGGCCAGTAGCTTGCCGTGGTGCAGGAGGAGGATGCGGCTCGTCATGGCCTCCACCTCGTGGAGCATGTGGGAGGAGACCAGGACGCACTTGCCCTGCTCGCCCCATCGGCGGATGGCTGCGATGGCCTGCGCGCGGCTGGGCGGGTCCATGCCGTTGAGGGGCTCGTCCAACAGGAGGACCGGCGGGTCGTGCACGAGCGCCTGGGCCATCTTGACCTTCTGGCGCATGCCCTTGCTCATGCCGCGGACGCGCTTGCCCGCCTCCTCTCCGAGGGCCACCTCGTCGCACGCCTTGCGGGCCCGCTCCCTCGCCTGCTCCGCGGTGAGGCCGGAGAGGCGGCCCATGTAGGCCACGAACTCGAGGCCCGTGACGTCCTCGTAGAAATGGTCGGGGCTGGGGCAGTAGCCGAGGTGCTTGAGGGCGTCGGGGTTGGCGAAGAGGGCCTTGCCGTCGAGGTCCACCGTGCCCGAGCTCGGCTGGAGGAGCCCCGCCATGAGGTTCAGGAGCGTGCTCTTCCCCGCGCCGTTCACGCCCAGGAGGCCCGTCACGCCGGGCTCCACGGTGAGGGAGATACGGTTCACCCCCACCACGAGCCCGTACCACTTGGAGACGTTCTCCACGCGGATCACTGGAGCACCCCCCGCCGGCTGAACCGGGCCGCGAGGACGCCCACGCTGGCCCCCGCGAGGGCCAGGAAGAAGAACGCGACGAGGGCCGGGTGCAGATCGGATGACTCGGAGGCCGCGGCGACCCCGAGGCACAGGCTGGCGAGCGCCATGAGCTCGCGGCTGAGGGAGAAGAACCACACCGCCCCCACCTTGGTGACGGCGTAGACGACGCCGCACGCGATGTCGCCGAAGAAGACGAGCGCGATGAAGGCCAGGCCCACGACCCTAGGCGAGCGCGCGAGGGACGAGAGCGCGAGCATGGCGAGGACGAGGGTGCCCGGGCCGACGAGGGTGTAGAACGCCGTGCCCCAGAGCACTCGTGCGTGCGTGAAGAGCCAGCCCACGTCGCCCGTGAGCCCCACCTGGAAGATCACGAGCACGATGGTGGGGAGCATGGAGAAGATGAGGAGGAAGGTCCCGAGCGCCGCGCCCTTGGCCCAGAGGTACTGCACCGAGCTCATGGCCCTGCCCAGGAAGACGTCGAGCGTCATGTCCTTCCGGTCCCGGGCCACGAGACCCGACCCCACCCAGATGGCCACGATGAAGAGGAGGAAGAGATCGTAGCCGTTGGTGAGGAGCGTGGCCACGAGCTTCTCATCCACGACGGGCAGCTTTCCCACGAGCTCCTTGAAGGACTCCGCGTCCCCCAGCTGGGTGTGCAGGAAGGTGAGCGCCACGCCGTAGAACCACGGGACGAGGGCCAGGAAGATCAGGAAGACGAACATGCGCTTGCGGAAGTAGGGGAGGACCTCCTCCCGGAAGAGCGGCAGCCAGCGCCGGTTCAGGGGGTGCCGGGGGCCGCCGTAGGTCTCGTAGCCCTGCTCATAGACCGGCATGGCTCTCCCCGTTCTTCTGGAGCGCCGAGAGGAAGAGCTCCTCTAGCGACGTCTCCTCCTTCACGAAGCGGTTCACCGCACCCCCGGCTTCGCGGGCCACGCGGAAGACGCTGCGGGGCCCCTCGCCGAGGGGGAGCACGAGCTTGAAGAGGCCGTCCTTCCTGGGCTCGGCGGACCACCCCGCGCGCTGGCACGCCTGCAGGAAGGCCTCCGCTTTGCCGTCGCCTTCCCACTGCACGAGGAAGTGCTGGGCCTCGCTCCGGGTCCAGTCCTCCACGGAGACGCCCGCCTGCACCTGCCCCTTGTGGAGGATGACGACCTGGTCGCAGAGGGCCTCCACGTCCTTGAGGATGTGCGTGGAGAGGAGGACGGTCTTGCCCAGCCTCACGATGTCCCGGCAGAGCTCGAGCATGTCCTCGCGGCCCACGGGGTCCATGCCCGAGGTGGGCTCGTCGAGGAGGAGGAGGGCGGGGTCGTGGACGAGCGCGGCGGCGAGCTTGAGGCGCTGGCGCATGCCCGTGGAGAAGGTCTCGGCGTTGCGGTAGCGGCTCTCCTCGAGGCCCACGTACTGGAGCACCTCGTGGGCGCGCTCCACGGCGGCGCGCCGCGGCAGGCCCGAGAGCTCGCCGAGCAGGGCCACCCAGCTCACGCCGCTCATGCCGGGCCGGAGCCCCTCCCGCTCGGGGACGTAGCCCACGAGGTCCCGCAGGCCGGGCCCGAGGGAGCGGCTGTCCTTGCCGAGGAGGTTGAAGTGGCCGGAGGTGAGGGGGACGAGGCCGAGGAGCGATTTGATGAGGGTGGACTTGCCCGCGCCGTTCGGGCCCAGGAGGCCGACGGCGCCGCCTTGGACGTCGAAGGTCACGCCGCGGAGCGCCTCGAAGGAGCCGTACCGGACGCGGATGTCTTGGACCGAGAGGACGCTCATGGGCTTCCTGTACGCCGCCCTGCGGGCGAAGGTTTCAGCTCGAACGGCGCCTCGGCGCAGGGGGCGGCGAGGCACCGCTTCACGGCGGGCCGGTCGAACTTGGCCCACAGCCCCGCCAGCTTATCACGGCGGGCGAGGCCGATCTCGCGCTGGACCTGGATGAGCCCGCCGAGGTCCAGCATCGAATCCACGGGGAGGTCGCCCCGCGCAGCGAGCTCGCGCGCGAGGGCCTCGATCCGCTGGGCCGCCACCACGGCGTCCTGGTGTTCGCCGAGGCAGTCCTGGAAGCGCACCATGGCCCGGATGAGAGGCTCGAGGCGCGCGCCGAGGGCGGGCGCGAAGAACTCGGACGCGTAGCGCAGGCGCTTGAAGAGGATGCGGAGGCGGTGGAGCGCGGGGGCCTCTCCCGAAGGGACCGCCGCCCGCCCCTGTCGGACCACGCGCTTGTGGGCCTTGGCAAGGTAGAGGGGCGCCGCCTCGGAGGCCGTCATCGCGGCGGGGCCGGCCCGGCGCCTGGGGACGGGCGAGAGGGCGAGGGCCGCGGTCCGCCGGATCAGGACCTCGTAGCGCCTGCTCCTCAGGGCGCCCTGCAGCGCTTCGAGGGCGGGGACCCGCCGGGCCTGGAGCTCCCGCTCGAGCCGTTCGGCGATCCGGCCCGCCTCGCCGAGGCGTGCCGCCTGCCCGTGGAGGCCCGCGATGAACACGTCCAGGTCGCGAACCTCGCCGAGGAGGCCCGCGAGCCAGCCCAGCTCCGTCCTGAGCGATTCGGCGCGGCGGGCGCCCAGGGCGGGCCCCAGGAGCCTCAGCGCGGAGCGGAGGCGCCGCGTGGCCACGCGCATGTCGTGCAGGAATTCGGGGTCGAGGTCGAGGAGGGTGCCCTCGGCATTGGCCCGGATCTTCAGGAGCTGCTGGCTCAGGACCTTCCGCGCCATGGTGGCGAGGGTGTCGGACCCTGCCACGCGGAGCTCGGGCGGAGCGTGCCCCCCGGGCTCCGTGCGGCCCAGGGCCGCGAGCGCCAGGGCGAGGCGGTCGCCCATCTCGGTCGCGAGCCCGATGTGGTCCCGGAGGTAGACCGAGAGGTGCCCCACCTCGGCGGCCTCCCCTTGCACGAGGCGCAGGGTCAGGAGGCGCGCGGCGAGGGCCACCTCGGGCCCCGTGTGGGGCGGACCCGCGCCGCGCAGCGTTTCGAAGGTGAGAGAGAGGCGCGATCCGTCGGGCGCAGTGACCTCGGCCTCCTGGACTGCGAGGTTCAGGGAAGCCACGGGGAAGAGGGGCGCATCGGCGAGAGCGGCCTGGGCGCCCGCGGGGAGGCTCTCGGCGCCGGCCCGGAGCGGCCAACCCTCAGGAAGGGGCCCGGCGGGGAACTCCTCCACGGGGCCGCCGGCGGGCTCGAAGCGCCAGAGGGCGCCGGGCTCTCGGAGCGAGAGGGCGAGCCGCGCTCCCACCTTGGCGAGGAGCCCGTCCTGGGAATCGAGGAAGAGGTCCCTGGCCCGGCTCCGGCCCAGGGTGCGTGCCCCGTACCCCGCGCGGCGGAGGGCCTGGAGGACGCGCGCGGGCGTCTGGCCCTCGGACCACCGGAGGCGTGCCACCGTCTCGGGAGCATCCATGGCGAGCCCCTCCCGGACCTAATGCTTCTTGACGCCCAGTACGAAGTCCCCAGGATCGACGCCGGGCACTCGCCTGCGTTCGAGGTCGTGGACGAGACCCTCCACGGCGTAGGCGAAACGGAGGATGCGCGCGGAGGACCTGCGTCCCGGCGTGAAGTCGGCGAGGGCGAACGAGCCCCGCGGGTCCCCGTCCACGGGCCATCCCACGGAGCCGCAGTTGATCACGAGGGTGGAGCCCACCGTCCTGACGAAGGGGATGTGGGAGTGGCCGCACACGAGGACCGCGGGCGCGGGCCCCTTTAGACGCGCTGCGAGGCCCGGTGCCGTGAGGCTCGGGTAGAGGTAGTCGTCCTCTCCGAGCGGGCTGCCGTGAATCACGAGGACCTCCCCAGCCCCCCAGTCGTGGCGGATCTCCCGGGGCAGGGCGGCCAGCCAGCGCCGCTCCTCCTCCCCGAGCGTCCTAGCGGTCCAGGCGGAGGAGGCGCGCTTCTTCTTCTCGGCTGCCTTCTTGAGCTTCTTGGGATCGGCGGAGAGGGCGAGGACCTTTCGCTCCACGTTTCCGAGGACCGAGCGCACGCCCTGCCGCATGAGGAGCCGGACCACCTCCGTGGGGTGCGGTCCGCCGCCAACCAGGTCGCCGGCGCACACCACCTCCTCGGCGCCTGCCTCTGCGGCGCACTGGAGCGCCGCGGAGAGGGCGGGGAAATTGGCGTGGATGTCGGAGAGGAAGGCGACTTTCATGGGACCTCCGCCGCCCGGTGGCCG
>JBBIUU010000001.1:40246-69011 GCA_037440125.1 Acidobacteriota bacterium | reverse complement strand
CCGCCGCCCGGTGGCCGGCGCCCGCCGGACGGCTCAGGCGCCGGGCGGCATCTTCGCCGACAGGGCGGCGAGGAGGGCCTCGATCCTCGCGAGGTCTTTGACGCGCCCCTTCTTGGGCTTGACCTTGAGGTCCTGGAAGCAGGCGAGCATGGCCCGGAGCGTACCCGAGCGGGGCAGCACGGGCTTTTCGCCGGGGAGGTTCTCGCCGTCCAGGAAGAGCGCGAGGGCGGCGATATCGCCGTCCAGGCGGTCGGTCACGCTCGTCCCCACCTCCTTGAGGACGGCACGCAGCTTGAACAGCTCGGCGGCGGTGAGTTTGCCGAGATCCGCCTGGGAGACCTTCGGGGCCTTTTTCGTGCGTTTGGCGGAGGCCTTCTTCTTCGGGGCCTTGGCACCCTCGGGAGCCGCCGGCTCGGCGCCCTTGGGCGCCTCGGGGGCGGACTTGTCCTTGGGGGGCGTCATGGCGATGGGGTCGGTCATCTTTTCTCCACGCGGGACAGGACCTGTTGGACCCTGCCTTTCAGATCGGCGTCGAGGGCCGGGATGGTCCGGTTGGCGTTCACCACGTCGAAGCCGTATGCCTTCTGCATTGTAACAAATTCCTGGCGGATCTTCCTCTGGTACTTGAGGAAGCTGGAGAACCAGTCGCGCCCGAGGCCGCAGTCCATCCCCGACTCCCAGTAGTCGAGCTCGGCGTGGGCTTGGAAGGTCCTGTCCACCAAGGTCTTGGAGGACACCATGAGGTAGAATACGGCCTCCGGGACGGGCGCCATGGAGTAGATGGACTCGACCCACCCGGGTTCCGCGCCGCGCACGATGTCGCGGGCCATGAGCGTGTAGATGTAGCGGTCCGACAGGACCACGAAGCCCGCCCGGAGCGCCGGGACGATCTGGTTCTCGAGCTGGTCGTAGAAGTCGGTCGCGTAGAAGAGGCTCAGGGTGCGGGGGCTGAGGATGTTCCCCTGCTTGGCCTTCTCCAGTTCGGCGGCCACGAGGTTGGAGCGCTTGAGGCCCACCTGGGCCACGGCGTAGCCCTGCTCCTCGAGCCAGGAGCGGAGGAGTCCGATGTGCGTGGAGCGCCCCGACGAGTCGGGGCCCTCGATGACGATGAGGGTGCCGCTGAGCTTGGCGGGGTCCACCCCGGGGGGCGGGAGCTTGTAGAAGCGCTGGGGGCTCATTGGAAGAACCTCTTGTGGTAGAGGGCCAGGTCGATGCGCTCCTGGATGGCCGAGCGCACGCGCTTCTGCTGCTCGTGGACGGAGAGCGTCGCGTCCATGACCGTGAACCCATACTCGTCCGCCATCTTCAGGTACTGGTCGAGGACCCTGCCCTGGAAGACCCGGAAGCTTTCCGTGATGTCGGGGCTCAGGCCGAGATCCATGCCCGCCTCGAAGTACTTGAGCTGGGGCCGCCCCTCGAGGATTCGCCCGAGGGCCACCTCCAGGGGCAGGCGGAAGAAGAAGGTGATGTCGGGGATCCGGGCGAAACCGTACATCTCGCGCAGCCAGGTCTGGTCGCACCCCCGGGTCGCGTCCCTCGCGAAGGACGTGAAGATGTAGCGGTCGCAGAGCACGATGTAGCCGGCACGCAGGAGGGGCAGCATCTGCCGCTCGTACCGGTCCGCGAAGTCGGTGGCGTGGATGAGGCTGAACGTGGTGGGGGTCAGGAGCTGCCGCTTCTTCCCCTTCTTCGTCGCCTCGCGCACCAGGGAAGAGCTGTTCCACTCGGTGAAGAAGACCCGGTAGCCCTTGCTCCGGAGCCACTGGTGGACGAGGTGGATCTGGGTCGATTTCCCGGACCCGTCCAGGCCCTCCACGGCGATGAGCTTCCCGGGCAGGTGTTCCTCGCGCCGACTCACGATCATCCCCCCTTTCTGGTCTCGGCCACCTCGAGCGAGAGGCCGTAGGTCTCCTTGAACAGGTCCGATTTCCGCTTCAGGGCCCACCCCTCCAGGAGCAGGTCGCCCCTCCCCTCCAGGGCCAGGTGGAGCTGCCGGCGCCTCACGCACGCCTTGACCCCCGTGACCTTCTGCCGGTGCTCCCGGTCCATGGCGTCGGCCAGGCGCAGGAGCGAGGCGAGCCCGCGGACCGTCTGGCGGTCTTCGGGCGCGAGCGCCACGTAGGGCACGTGCTCGGCCTTGGGCGCGCTGCGCCGATGGTACCGCGCCACGTTCGCGGCCATGAGGATCTGCCGCGGGGTGAACTCCGGGAGGTTGGCGTGCTGGATCAGGTAGAGGCTGTGCTTGTGGTGCCGGGTGTAGCTCACGAAGGTCCCGATGTCGTGGAGGATCGCCGCCGCCTGCAGCACCTGCCGCGCGTCCGCGCCCAGCCCGTGGAGGGACCGGAGCTGGTCGAAGAGCTCGAGGGCGAGCCTCGTGACGTGCCGGCCGTGGGCTTCGTCGAAGCGGTACTTCCGCCCGAGCGCCACGGCGGCCTGCGTGAGCCGGCGCTCCCGCTCGTCGCTCCTGGCGAGCCCCGCGGAGAGGCCGTCCACGAGGTCCAGCACGACCCCCTCCTTCACGCCCACGAAGGGAACCGTGATCTCGCGTACTTTGGCCAGGCGCGCGAGGCGCTCGTAGACGATGGCCGCGGGCAGGATGACGTCGGCCCGGTCCTCCCTCAGCCCCAGCTCGCTCACGCGCTGGCGGTAGCTCAGCTTGGAGAGCTGCCGGATGAGCTGAGAGAGCGCGGCGACGGGGACCCTCGCGAGGCCGTCCGGCCCCGGGGCAGCCATGGCGAGCTGCGCGAGGGATTCCATGTTCCCGCCGGTGGCGACCAAGCCCACCAACCGCCGCCCCTCCAGGGCCTCCGGAACCCGGAGGGTGTCGGCGTACTCCTTGAGCAGCCTGAGGAACGCGCCCGGTTCGGCGTCGTCGCCCGAGAGCTCCTCCAGGAGGCGCACCGACCCCATGGTGTGAGATTCGGACCAGAGGACCCCCGAGGCGTCCGCCAGGGAGACCTCCACGCTGCCCCCGCCCAGGTCCGCCATCATCCACAGGCCCCGGGAGAGGTCCACCCGGCTCGACACGGCCCGGAACACGAGGCGTGCCTCCTCCGAGCCGCTGATGACCTCGAGGTTGATCCCTGCCTGCCGCTTGACGGTCGACAGGAAGACCTTGCCGTTGGCGCTCTCCCGCACTGCGCTCGTGGTCACCGCGCGGACCCGGGTCACCTTCAGCTCGCGGAGGCGTGCGGCGTACCCCTTCAGCACCTCGAGGGCCGCCGCGGCGACGCGGGTTGACAGGCGGCCGCTCAGGAAAACCCCGTGACCGAGGCGCACCGGGTTCCGCTCCGAGGCGAGGGGGCGGAATCGGCCGGGGGCCGTGAATTCGGCCACCAGGAGGCGCATGGCGTTGGATCCGACGTCCACCGCCGCGCAGCGCACGGGGAAGGGATTCCCGCCCTTCCGGGGACGACCCTGTTTCGCTCGGCTCGGGTTGGCCACGGCGGTCTCCACGGGGTCAGGTTCTCAGGCTCCGATGGAACTATTATATCGTCGGTGTTTCTCCCCCGCAAAAGGCCCTCGGGCGGGGGTTCCGGGCGAGGCCCGGGGAGGTCCCCAAACGGCTCCCTCTGTGGTATACTCGGCGGGCTAGGAGACGGACCTTTTCCACACCTGTGGAAATACCTGTTCAAAACATGGCGGTCGATCTTTGGTCCAAAATTCTCAAGGCGGTTCGGAACCGGGTGCCCGAGGGTAATTTCCACACCTGGTTCGCACCCCTGCGCCCCGTGCAGACGGCCGGTCACCGCGTCCGCGTGGTGGCGCCCAACCCCCTCTTCAGGGAGTGGATCGAGAAGCACTACGGGGGCCTCTTCGAGGAGGTCGGCCGGGACCTGGGTCTCCCCGACCTCGCCGTGGATCTCGTGGACGCGGCCCAGGAGGACCTCGTCCTCGCACCGCCCCCGGTCCCCAAGGTGCGTGAGGGGAAGCCCGCCAAGAAGGCCTCCGAACAGCCCGATCTGGGGTTGAATCCGCTCTACCGCTTCGACGCCTTCGTGGAGGGGCCCTCCAACCGGTTCGCGTACGCCGCCTGCAAGGCCGTGGCGCAGAGCCCCTCCAAGGCCTACAACCCGCTCTACGTCTACGGTGGGGTGGGTCTGGGCAAGACGCACCTGATGCAGTCCATCGGCCACTTCATCCGGGAGAACTTCCCCAACCTCAGGGTCTCCTACCTCTCGGCCGAGCGTTTCATGAACGAGATGATCAGCGCCATCGGCAACAAGTCCACGCCCGATTTTCGGAGCCGCTATCGACTGGTGGACGTGCTCCTGCTCGACGACGTGCAGTTCCTCGCCAACAAGACCGGCACGCAGGAGGAGCTCTTCCACACCTTCAACGCGCTCCACGAGGCGCGCAAGCAGATCGTCATCAGCAGCGACTGCCCGCCGCGCGACCTCCAGAGCATCGAGGAGCGCCTCCGGTCCCGCTTCGAGTGGGGCCTCATCGCCGACATCCAGCCCCCGGAGCTCGAGACCAAAGTCGCCATCCTCTACAAGAAAGCCGAGGCCTATCAGGTCAAGCTCCCCGAAGACGTGGCCCTCTTCATCGCCAGCCGCATCAAGACCAACATCCGCGAGCTCGAGGGCTGCCTCGTCCGCCTCATCGCCATGTCCTCCTTCCGGGACCTGCCCATCAACCTGGACCTGGCCCACGAGACGCTGCAGAACCTCTTCCGGGAGGACGGCCGGAGCATCACGGTCGAAGGCATCCAGAAGCAGGTGGCCTCCTACTACAAGCTCAAGGTCCAGGATCTCAAGTCCAACAGTCACAAGGCCCAGGTCGTCCTGCCCCGGCAGGTGGCCATGTACCTGTGCAAGGAGTTGACGGGGGCCTCCCTTCCCGAGATCGGACGGAAATTCGGCGGCAAGCACCATACGACGGTCCTCCACTCTCTCCGGAAGGTGCAGGACAGGATGGGCGCCGATGCCCAGTTTCAACAGCAGATCCACACGTTTCTCCGCTCATTCTGTTGAGGTTATGCCGTGACTGTGGATAAGGCCCTGTGGATGGCCTGTGGAAAACTTGAAGGCCCGGCTCGACACCGGGTAGGCCACAGGTGCGCACGCAGTTTTTCACAGGGAATCCCTTCGGTGTTTGGCTTGACTTTTGATGGCTATCCAGAGCTTTTCCACCGTTCCACACGCCCTACTAACTCTACTTGCTAGAGGAGAGGCTTCTATGAATATTCGAGTGGATGCGAAAGCCCTGCAGACCGAGCTGAGCTTGGCCCTTGGGATTGTGGAGACCAAGGCCACCATTCCCATCCTCTCCAACCTGCTCCTGAGAGCCGAGGGCGACCACCTCGAGCTGGCGGCCACCGATCTGGAGGTGACGTTAAGGACGCGGTGCCCCGCCGAGGTGACCCAGCCCGGCGCCATCACCGTTCCCGCCAAGACTTTCGGCCCCATCGTGAAGGCCTTCGCGGGACAGGAGGCGCCCCTGGCCATCCGGTCCACGCCGGAGAACAAGCTCTTCATCCAGCCCGAGGGGGGCAAGCAGGAGTACCTCCTCCACACGCTCCCCGAGGAGGACTACCCCACCCTCCTCCATGCCGCCGACGCCGAAACCCTCGTCCTCCCTTCCGAAGCGCTCAGGGGGTGCGTCCAGGATGCTCTCGTCTCCGTGGGCACCGACGACAACCGCTACTCGATCCGCGGCGCCCTCATGATTCTCGAGCAGGGCGACCTGACGATCGTCTCCACCGATTCGCACCGGCTCACCTTCTCCCAGTGGAAGGGTCCCATCGAGGTCGCCACCCCTCGCAGGGCGCTGGTACCCCGGAAAACCCTACTCGAGTTCATCAAGCTCGAGACAGGCGGCGACGTGAAGCTCTCCTTCAAGGAGAACCACATCTTCATGGAGCTGGAGAACCGCTTCTTCTACAGCAGGCTCATGGATTCCACCTTCCCCGCCTACGAGCGCGTCCTGCCCACCGATTCGGACAAGAAGGCCGTCGTCGGGCGCCTCGCGCTCCTCGAGCGCCTGCGCCGCGTGGCCATGGTGGCCGAGACCAAGACGCGCGCCGTCACGCTCCTCTTCAGCCCCGGCGGCACGGTGGAGCTCGTGGTCCGGAACCAGGAGACGGGGGACGAGGGCCGCGAATACCTGGTGTGCGAGACCTACGAGGGCGAGGCCATCACCATCTGCTTCAACGTGGACTTCATCATCGACTTCCTCACCGTCGCCGACACGGAGCAGGTATCCCTCGCCATGAGGGACTCCGGGGCGCAGGCGGTCTTCCAGCCCGTGCGGCCCGACACCGAGAGGATGCACAAGCATGTGGTCATGCCGCTGAGGTTGGACTGAGGTCGGATTGAGGCTGAACGGGATCCGGGTCGACCATTTCAGGAACCTGACGGGCTCGCAGATCCAGTTCAGCGGGCCCGTCACCCTGTTTTACGGACCCAACGCCCAAGGTAAGACGAACGTGCTGGAGGCCATCTACATGCTCGGGACGACCCGGTCCTTCCGGGAGAACCGCCTGAAATACCTGGTTCAGGAGGGCGCGCCCGGCGCGAGCGTGGAGGGCGAGATCGTGCGTCACGGCGTGCGCCACTCCCTGAGGGTGGAGCTGGGCTCCAGGGGCAAGCGCTACGAGCGAGACGAGTCCCCCGCGTGCCTTTCCGAGTATCTCCAGATGCTTCCCGTGGTCGTGCTAAGCGTGGAGGACCGCGGCCTCGTCGAGGGCGTGCCGAGACACCGCCGCGACTTCCTCGACGGGACCGCCGTCTGGCGTCGACCGGCGTACCTCGACACCCTCATGGCCTTCGGGCGGGCGAGGGAGCAGCGCGGCGCCGTGCTGAGGGGTTACTCCGCCAAACACGCCGCAGAGCTCGACGCCTGGACCGACACCTTCCGCCGGCTCGGCGAGGAGGTGAGGAAGGAACGGACCGGCACAGCGCGGGCCGTGAACGACATGCTCCAGAAGCTCTCGCGGGACCTGGAGATCCCTGAGCGGGTGAGCGTGGAGTACCGCCCCAATGGCGGGGAGGATCTTCGGAAGGCCCTCGACGGGGTCCGGCACGAGGAGATCCGACGAGGCGCCGCCATCGTGGGTCCCCAGCGCGACGCCGTGGAGATCCTCATGGACGGCAGGCCCCTGGCCTCCTTCGGCTCGGGCGGTCAGGTGCGCACGGCGCTGTGGCTTCTCAAGCTCACCCGCGTCCAGCTCCTCCACGACCTCGACGCGCAGCCCCCCGTCTTCCTCCTCGACGATGTGGAGGCGGAGCTCGACGAGCGCCGCATCTCGCAGATGATGAACCTCACGCAGGGCAAGGCCCAGCTCGTGATGACCGCGACGCGGCCCCTGGAGTCCGTCTGGGGTCCGCTCCACCGCTTCCGCGTGGAGGCGGGGCACATTTCGGAAGAGCGCTGACCCCGTCGGGGCAGCCGGCTTTAGGAGAACGTGAACGTGGCCAAGGAATCCAAGAAGGCGAACGACCCGAACCGTTACGACGCCTCCTCCATCAAGGTCCTGGAGGGCCTGGAGGCGGTGCGCAAGCGCCCCGCCATGTACATCGGCTCCACGGGCTCTCCGGGCCTCCACCACCTCGTCTGGGAAGTGGTGGACAACGCGGTGGACGAGGCGCAGGGCGGGTTCTGCGACGAGATCAAGGTGACGGTGCACGCGGACGACTCGGTCACCGTCGAAGACAACGGTCGCGGCATCCCCGTGGACGAGCACCCCGATGAGAAGCGCCCCGCCGCCGAAGTGGTCCTCACGGTCCTGCACGCGGGCGGCAAGTTCGACAACAACGCCTACAAGGTGTCGGGAGGCCTCCACGGCGTGGGCGTAAGCGTGGTCAACGCGCTCTCCGAGATCCTCGACGTGGAGATCTGGCGCGACGGCGGCGTCTACGTCCAGAGCTACTGCCGCGGCGTCCCCAAGGGCCCCCTCGTCCGCACGGGAACACCCGAGCCCAAGGACAAGCACGGCACGCGCGTGACCTTCAAGCCCGACACCGAGATCTTCGAAGAGTCGATCTACTCGTGGGAGATCCTCAACACGAGGATGCGCGAGCTCGCCTTCCTCAACGCGGGGCTGAGGATCGTCCTGCTCGACGAGCGCGAGGAGGGCCGCAAGGCGGAGTACAAGTACGAGGGCGGCATCGCCGCCTTCGTAGAGTACCTCAACCGAGGCAAGGCGCTCCTCCACGCCCAGCCCCTCGTCTTCAAGGGCGAGAAGGACCGGATCCTCATGGACGTGGCGGTGCAGTGGAACTCGGGCTACAACGAGATGGTGTACTCCTTCGTGAACTCCATCCACACGCCCGAGGGCGGCACGCACCTCGCGGGCTTCCGCGCGGCGCTCACCCGCTCCGTCAACACTTACGCCACGCAGAGCGGTCTCGCCAAGAACCTCAAGATAGGCCTCTCCGGCGACGACGTGCGCGAGGGGCTCACGGCGGTGATCTCTATCAAGATCCCCAACCCCCAGTTCGAGGGCCAGACCAAGGCCAAGCTCGGCAACTCGGAGGTGAAGGGCCTCGTGGAGACGGTGCTCAACGACTACCTGAGCCGCTTCTTCGAGGAGAACCCCGACGTGGCCAAGGCGGTGGTGGGCAAGGTCATCGAGGCCGCCCGCGCCCGCGAGGCCGCGCGCAAGGCGCGCGAGCTCACGCGCCGCAAGAGCGCCCTCGACGGCGAGTCCCTCCCGGGCAAGCTCGCCGACTGCCAGGAGCGCGACCCGTCCCTCTGCGAGATCTACCTGGTGGAGGGCGACAGCGCCGGCGGCTCCGCCAAGCAGGGGCGCGACCGGAAGTTCCAGGCCATCCTCCCGCTGCGCGGCAAGATCCTCAACGTGGAGAAGTCGCGCCTGGACAAGATCCTGAGCAACAACGAGATCCGGACCATCATCACGGCCCTCGGCGCCGGCACGGGCAAGGAGGACTGCGACCTGGGCAAGCTCCGCTACCACAAGACCATCATCATGACCGACGCGGACGTGGACGGGAGCCACATCCGGACCCTCCTCCTGACGCTGTTCTACAGGCACTTCCCCCAGCTCGTGGAGCAGGGGCACGTGTACGTGGCCCAGCCGCCCCTCTACCGCGTGGGCAAGGGCAAGGAGGAGCACTACATCCGCACCGAGGAGGAGCTCACGCGCTTCTTCGTGAACAAGGCCGTGGAGGCCTACACCGTGAAGGTGCCCGCCTCCTCCAAGGTCTTCAAGGGTCCGGACCTCGCCAAGATCCTCGAGGCCATCCAGCGCTACGAGCGCCTGCTCTCCCGCATGGGCCACAAGGGTTACTCGGAGAAGCTCCTCCACCGGCTTTTCGAGGCGAACATGAGCCGCGGCCTCTTCGCCGACATGGCGCAGACCGAGGACCTTGTCCAGGCCCTCCGCCGCGAGGGCTTCAACGTCTCCTCGCCGGAGTTCGACCAGGAGCACAGCCTCTGGTGGTTCACGGCGCAAGACCCGTCCCTCCCGGCGGCGGCCCTCGTCAACCACTCGCTCCACCACGCCTCCGAGTTCACGACGCTCCAGGTCCTGCACACCCAGCTCGAGGCCTTCGACCACCCGCCCTTCACCATCCAGAACGGCGGCGACAAGCAGGAGGTCTCCGACCGCCGGGCGCTCCTCGAGGGGCTCCTGGGCGCGGTGAAGGGCAAGCACCACGTCCAGCGCTACAAGGGTCTGGGCGAGATGAACCCCGAACAGCTCTGGGAGACCACCATGGACCCGACGCGGCGCCGCCTCCTCCAGGTCAAGATCGAGGACGCCGTGGAGGCCGACGCGCTCTTCTCAATCCTCATGGGCGACGCCGTCGAACCCCGGCGCAAGTTCATCGAGGAGAACGCGCTGAACGTGACGAACCTGGATATCTAAGTGAGCCGTCAGCCGTGAGCCGCGAGCCAGGGGAGATCGCGGCCCGCCCTTTCGGCTCACGGCTCACCACTCACTGCTCACGACTGACGAAGGACTTTTGACAGAGGGACCCGAATGACCACCGAAACCCAGCTCTTCGACCGCCCGGTGCCCGTGCAGCTCGAGGAGGAGCTCCGCAGGAGCTACCTCGACTACGCCATGAGCGTCATCATCGGGCGGGCCCTCCCCGACGTACGCGACGGCCTCAAGCCCGTGCACCGCCGGATTCTCTACGGCATGACCATGGGCGGGAACCACTGGAACCGCGCCTACAAGAAGTCGGCCCGCATCGTCGGCGACGTCATGGGTAAGTACCACCCCCACGGCGACGCCGCCATCTACGACACCATCGTGCGCATGGCGCAGGACTTCTCCATGCGCCACCCCCTCGTGGACGGCCAGGGCAACTTCGGCTCCATCGACGGGGACGCGGCGGCGGCCATGCGCTACACCGAGATCCGCATGGCCAAGCTCGCCCACCAGATGGTAGCCGACATCGACAAGGAGACGGTGGACTTCGTCCCCAACTACGACGGCGAGGAGACGGAGCCGTCGGTCCTCCCGTCGGTCCTGCCCAACCTCCTCGTGAACGGCTCCGCGGGCATCGCCGTGGGCATGGCCACGAACATCCCGCCCCACAACCTGGGCGAGGTCTGCGACGCGGTCGTGGCCACGGTGGAGAACCCCGACATCACGGCGGCCCAGCTCATGGCCCTCGTCCCCGGCCCGGACTTCCCCACCGCCGGCCTCATCCTGGGCCGCGAAGGGATCCGCCAGGCCTACGAGACGGGAAAGGGCCTCGTGCGCGTCCGCGCCCGGGCCCACGTGGAGGAGTTCAAGAAGGATCGAGAGGCCATCGTCGTCACCGAGGTGCCCTACCAGGTCAACAAGGCGAACCTCATCACGAAGATCGCCGAGCTCGTGCGCGAGAAGCGCATCACGGGCATCACGGACATCCGCGACGAGTCGAGCCGCGAGGGGATCCGCGTGGTGCTCGAGCTGGGCCGCGGGGAGATCCCCGACATCATCCTGAAGTCGCTCTACAAGTTCACCGAGATGGAGACGACCTTCGGCGTCCAGCTCCTGGCCATCGCCAACAACCAGCCCAAACTCCTCACGCTCAAGGGGATGGTCGAGGCCTTCATCGAGCACCGCAAGGAGGTCATCGTCCGGCGCACGCGCTACGACCTCGCGCGCGCCAAGGAGCGGGCCCACATCTTGGAGGGCCTCACCACCGCGCTGGACAACCTCGACGCCGTCATCGCGCTCATCCGCGCCGCGAAGACGCCCGACGACGCCCGCGACGGGCTCATGAGCCAGTTCCGCCTCAGCGAGATCCAGGCCAAGGCCATCCTAGAGATGCGCCTCCAGCGCCTCACGGGCCTCGAGCGCGAGAAGATCCTGCAGGAGTACCGCGAGATCCTCCTCAAGATCCAGGAGCTCACGGAGATCCTCGGCAGCGAGGCCAAGGTGCGCGCCATCCTGTGCTCGGAGACGCGGGCCCTCAAGGCCGAGTTCGCCAACCCGCGCCGCACGCAGATCCTGGACGCCACGGGCGAGATCAGCCTGGAGGAGCTCATCCCCGACGAGGAGATGGTGGTCACCGTCTCCCACGGCGGGTACATCAAGCGCACCTCCCTCGGCGAGTTCCGCTCCCAGCACCGGGGCGGGAAGGGCAAGGCCGGCATGGCCACCCGGGAGGACGACTTCGTGGAGCGCCTCTTCATCGCCACGAACCACGAGACCTTCCTGTTCTTCACGAACAAGGGGAAGGTCTACGCCCTCAAGGTCTACGAGATCCCCGAGGCCAGCCCGTCGGCGAAGGGCCGCGCGCTCGTGAACCTCCTCTCCCTGGAGGAGGGCGAGAAGATCCTCGGCATGCTGCCCACGCGCGGCTGCTTCGACGAGAGCCACTGCCTCGTCATGGCCACGCGCGAGGGCCTCATCAAGAAGACCGTCATGACGGAGTTCGCGTCCATCCGGGCCAACGGCAAGATCGCCATCACCTTCCAGGAGGGCGACGAGCTCGTGGGCGCGGGCGTGAGCGCCGGCAACGACCACCTCTTCCTCGCCACGCGCAACGGCCAGTGCATCACCTTCGCCGAGGAGGAGGTCCGGGCCACCGGGCGCACGAGCATGGGCGTCATCGGCATCCGGCTCCGCCAGGGCGACCGCGTGGTGGAGATGGAGATCCTGCGCGGGGCCGTGGTGGAGTCCTCCGACGAGGAGGGCCAGGGCAAGGCGGTGGCCATGGAGGGCGACATCCTCACGGTCACCGAGCGCGGGTACGGCAAGAAGACCCCGCTCAGCCACTACCGCATCCAGGGCCGCGGCGGCTACGGCGTCATCAACATCCAGGTCACGGCCAAGAACGGCCCCGTGGTGGACGGCCTCCACGTCCACGACCAGGACGAGATCATGGTCATCACGGCGGGCGGACAGATCCTGCGGACGCCCGTAAAGGGCATCTCGCGCGTGGGGCGCCGCACGCAGGGGTACAAGGTCATCACCCCCAACGCGGGGGACCAGGTCGCCGCTCTCGCG
This sequence comes from Acidobacteriota bacterium, assembly GCA_037440125.1. Taxonomy (GTDB): domain Bacteria; phylum Acidobacteriota; class UBA4820; order UBA4820; family DSQY01; genus JAKAJA01. The sequence goes on along the minus strand of JBBIUU010000001.1, from coordinate 56,596 downwards.
CACGTGGTGGCCGAGGAGACGGAACCGGAGAGCCGGTGAGCCGGAGAGGGGAGACGAGGCGATGAAGATCTTTCTGGATACGGCCATCGTCGATGAGATCCGCACGGCCCATTCGTGGGGCGTGGTGGACGGCGTCACCACGAACCCCAGCCTCATCGCCCAGAGCGGCCGGAAGTTCGAGGACGTGGTGCGCGAGATCTGCTCCATCGTGGACGGACCCGTCTCCGCGGAGGTCGTCTCGCCGGATGCCGCGGGCATGGTCGAGGAGGCGCGCCCCCTCGCCGCCCTCCACCCCAACGTGGTCATCAAGGTGCCCCTCACGGCGGAGGGCCTGAAGGCCGCCCACGCGCTCAAGAAGGAGGGGATCCGCACCAACGTGACCCTCGTCTTCTCGCCCGCGCAGGCGCTCCTTGCCGCCAAGGCGGGAGCCGCCTACGTCTCGCCCTTCGTGGGGCGGCTGGACGACGTGAGCCACGTGGGGATGGAGCTCGTCCAGCAGATCCGGAGCATCTTCGACAACTACGCCATGGCGTGCGAGATCATCGCCGCCTCCGTGCGGAGCCCGCGGCACGTGGTGGACTCGGCCCTCGCCGGGGCCGACATCGCGACGGTGCCCTACAAGGTCCTCGAGCAATGCCTCCACCACCCGCTCACGGACCTCGGCATCGCGCGCTTCCTGAAGGACTGGGAGCGCGCCAAGAAGTAAGCCGGCGGGTCCGGGAGAGCATCGAATCGACGAGGGCCGCCCGATGGGGCGGCCCTTTTCGCGCCCGCTGGAAAATCCCCCCGTTGCGGGCTATATTGGAATCACCCACTTGAGGGGGACAACCGATGCCTGAAGAACCCGCGACGGCGGGCGCCTATCTCGTGCGATGCTTCCGTTGCCTGGAAGAGTTCGACGCCTCCCAGAGCGCTTGGTGCTCCTGCCTCGCCCTGACCCCGAGCCTCGTCTGCCCCCACTGCATGCACTGCTTCTGCCAGGCGCCCCACTCCTACAAGACGGCGTTCTGGGCCGGCGCGCCCCAGGAGCTCTTCCGGAAGCGCCAGGAGCAGCGGCACCGCGCGAACGGCGCCTCCCGCGCGGCCGACCCGGCGGAGCCGCCGGGGCACCCCTTCGTCCTCGTGGTGGAGGACGAGGTCGACCTCAGGGAGCTCGCCAGCGAGCTCCTCGGCGAGCTGGGCTACCCCGTCGTCGTGGCCTCGAACGGCGAGCAGGGCTACCTCCTCGCGACCACCCTGAGGCCCGACCTCGTCCTCACTGACGCCGTCCTGCCGCGCATGGACGGACGCGAGATGTGCCTGAGGATCAAACACAACCCGGAGACGCGCGAGACGCCGGTGGTGATCATGTCGGGGATCTTCACGCGCGAGACGCACAAGACGGAGGCGCTCAGGACCTTCCGGGCCGACGCCTTCCTCCGCAAGCCCGTCAGCCTGAAGGAGCTCGGCGACGTGTGCCTGCACCTCATCGGCCCGGCGCCCAGGCTCGCACCCAGCTCCTGATGCGTGCCCCTAATCTCGGAACGCGCACGAAGAGCCCCGGCTCGCCGGGGCTCTTCGGCGTATCCGTGGACCGTGTCGACGCTCAGCCGAGCGCGGCCCGGTAGCGCTCCGCCACCTTGTCCCAGCGGACCGTGTTCCACCAGGCCTTGAGGTAGTCGGGGCGGCGGTTCTGGTAGAGCAGGTAGTAGGCGTGCTCCCAGACGTCCACGCCCAGGATGGGCACGCGCCCCTCCATGAGGGGGCTGTCCTGGTTGGGGCGGGCGACGACCTCGAGGGCACCCTGGTTGAGCACCAGCCAGCCCCACCCCGATCCGAACTGGCCGGCGGCGGCGTTGGTGAGCTTCTCCTGCAGGGCGGTGAAGGAGCCGAAGGCCTTGTCGATGGCGAGGCCGAGCTCCCCCGAGGGCGTGCCGCCCCCGCCGGGGCCCATGATGTCCCAGAAGAGGGAGTGGTTGGCGTGGCCGCCACCGTGGTTCCGCACGGCCGTGCGGACGGCCTCGGGGACGGCGTCGATGTCGCGGAGGATCTCCTCCACGGAGCGTCCCGACAGGCCCGGGGCCTGTTCGAGCGCCTTGTTGAGGTTGGTCACATAGGCGGCGTGGTGCTTGTCGTGGTGGATCTCCATGGTCCGCGCGTCGATGTGGGGCTCGAGGGCATCGAAGGCGTAGGAGAGCTTCGGGACTTCGAACATGGCTTCCTCCAAGTAGGTGTGGACCTTCTCCCGGCACCGGGCCGGGAACCTGACCGCCGGGTTCGGGCGGGGAGGAAGCAACGGCCGGGGCCCGTCGATTATTGCCCGGGCCCCGGCCGTAGCGGTCGCTACTCGAAGAGGTCGTCGAAGAACCCGGCCATGGCCTGCCAGGAGCGCGCGTCGGCCTTCGCGTTGAAGGCCGCGCCCTTGCTGTTGTCGCTCCCGGCGCCGGGGTTGGTGAAGGCGTGGACGGCGCCGCCGTAGTAGATCATGGTCCAGTCCACGTTGGCCTTGCGCAGCTCCTCCTGAAACGCCGCGATGTCGGCCGCGGGCACGAAGGGGTCGTCGGCGCCGTGGAGGATGAGCACCCGGCCCTTGATGGCCTTGGCGTCCTCGGGCTTGGGGCTGTCCAGCCCCCCGTGGAAGCTCACCACGCCCTTCACGTCGGCGCCGCTCCGGGCGAGCTCGAGCGCCCCCGTGCCGCCGAAGCAGTAGCCGATGACCGCGAGCTTGGCCGGGTCCACGAGGGGGTCCTTCTTGAGCTGGTCGAGCGCCAGGTTCAGCCGTTTTCGGTAGAGGGCGCGATCCCCCTTGTACTTCCCCGCGAGCTTTCCCGCCTCGTCGGCGTTCGCGGGGCGGACGCCCTTGCCGTAGACGTCGGCCGCGAAGGCCACGTAGCCCAGCTGGGCGAGCATGTCACACCGCCGCCGGGTCTCGTCGCCAATCCCCATCCAGTCGTGGACCACGAGAATTCCCGGGCGCTTGCCCTGCACCGCGTCGTCGGAGGCCACGTACCCCTGGAGGACCACGTCGCCGTCCTTGTATTCCACCGTCTTGGAGACCACCTTGGCCTGGACCGCCGCGGACACCGCGAGTGCCGCCAGAGCAACGAACAACCCACGCATTCATCACCTCCTGAGAGTTCCGATACTCCTCAACACCGCGCCCACCGGACTTCATCCCCGCCGCGCGCGGAGGTACACTGCCTGGGTTCGACCACGGCCGGAGGGCGGGAGGCGCGCGTGAGGGGATGGGAGCTGGTGGCCCTGGCCGTGGCCCTCGCCATGGACGCCTTCGCCGTGGCCTTGGCCACCGGCGTGGGGCTCCGCACCGTCTCGGGCCGGCAGACCTTCCGCCTCGCCTACCACTTCGGCCTCTTCCAGGCCCTCATGCCCATCATCGGTTGGGCGGCCGGGCGGACCTTCGCCAGAGCCATCGAGGCCGTGGACCACTGGGCCGCCTTCGGCCTGCTCGCCGTCGTGGGCGGCCACATGCTCTGGGAGGCTCTGCGCGGCGAGGACGGGCATGCGAAGAGCGATCCCACGCGGGGCCTGTCGCTCGTCCTCCTCTCGCTCGCCACGAGCATGGACGCCCTGGCCGTAGGTCTGAGCCTCTCCCTCCTGGGAATCTCCATCTGGTGGCCGGCGCTCGTCATCGGCGTCGTCTGCGCCGCCATCACCGCGGCGGGGCTCCACCTCGGACGCCTGGCCGCCGCGGCCAGCCGCCTCGGACGGTGGGCCGAGGCTCTCGGCGGCCTCGTCCTCCTCGCCATCGGGATCCGCATCCTCGTGCAACACGGCGTCTTCTGAGCGGGTCTCGGCAGGCGAACGGGCTGCCGCCCGGGCGCCTCTCGAAAAAACGGAACCGCGGCCTTCAGGACCCCTTGGGGAACGGTTTCGTCAGGAGCGCCACGAGGAGGTCGCGGGCCTCCTTCTGCAGGGAGGCCGAGAGCTTGTCCCCCGGATTCATGCCGAGGATGGCCTCCTGGAAGGCGGCGAGTCGGCAGGGGTTCTGGAGCGGATGGGGGGAGGGGACGCCCCAGTCGCAGGCGGTGCACTTTTCGTCGCACCCGATGGCCTTGAGCGCAGCGGGCAGGTCCATCTGCCTCATGTGGTCCTGCAACGAGCCGAGGCTGCTCTGCTTCTTGGTGTGGACGCACTCCTCCAGGAGCTCGGTGACCTCGACGAGCCATCGCTGAGTGGACTTCACGGGCTTCCCTCCCAAGAGCTGGTATGGTGGCCCGAGTCGCCGCAAGAATCAAGGCCGCGCTTGCGCCGCGGCCGCAGACCGCCTCAGAATCGGGAGGGAGGTCCCCATGCGACGCGCCCTCGCCTCGTTCCTCGCGGCCTTGCTCCTCGTCCTGTCGGCGGGCTGCTACGCACCCTTCAGCCCGGAGAAGGTCCGGCGGGAGATCATCCGGCAGACGGGGCGGGAACCCCAGACCTCCTTCGAGTTCAAGCTCGGCGGCGCCACCATGAGGCTCGCGAAGACCGTCATCTCGAAGGCCACGGGGGAGCCCGTGAACTTCGGCGGCCTGACGCGGATCGAGTTGGCGGTTTTCGACGTGCCCCAGGGAAAGCCCCTGGACCTCACCCGGCTCTCGTCGTGGGGATGGGACACCCTCATCAAGACGCGCGACGGCAACCGCTCCTTCACCGTATTCGTCAGGACGAACGGCGAGACCCTCGGCGACCTCGTCCTCGTGGCGGAGGGGGAGCAGCAGGTCCTCTACGCCCGGCTGAAGGGGAAGCTCGACCGGAACCTTCCGTCGGTCCTGGAGCGCGCGCTGAGGGCCACGGGGCTGAAGGGGCTCCAAGAGCAGCTCCTCGACGCCACGCGCGACGAGCCCTCGCCCCAAGGCAGGCCCCGCTAAGGTCTGCCGCGCCTTGACTCGCCCGGCGGCGGAACCTAAGGTGGCATCGTAGGGGGCGTTCCGATGAAGGGCCTTTCCCGCAGGGACTTCCTGCGTTCGGCGGGCCGCGGCGCCGCGGTGCTGGGCGCCGGTGCGGCGGTCCTCTCGTGCCCCGAGCTCCTCCGCCTCCTCGGCCTCGAGAACCTCGACCCCGCCGCCGAACCGGTCGAGGGCCTCATCCGGCGCGCCCCGGCGGCGCGCTACTGGACCTCGCCGAGAGCCGTCCAGCCCCAGTGCGGTGCATGTCACACGGCGGCTGACCTCGCCAAGGGCGCCGAGCACGTGCACAAGTCGCGGGCCGTGAAGTGCCTCCTGTGCGCCCACGAGTGCCTCATCCCCGAGGGGGAGCGGGGGCGGTGCCGGGCGCGGATGAACGTGAGGGGCGAGCTGCGCTCCCTCGTCTACGGCCGCCCCATCGCGGAGCACGTGGACCCCATCGAGAAGAAGCCCTTCTTCCACGTCCTGCCGGGCGCCCTGGCGTACTCCCTCGCCACCTCGGGGTGCCCCTTCCGGTGCAAGTTCTGCCAGAACTGGACCATCAGCCAGGCGCTCCCCGAGGACTACACGGTGGACTACTGTCCCGCGGAGGCCATGGCGAAGCGCGCGAAGGAGCGCGCCGTCCCCGTCGTGGCGTTCACCTACAACGAGCCCACGGTCTTCACCGAGTACCTCACCGACGTCGCGCGCTCGGCCCGCAAGGTCGGCATGAGGAGCGTGATCATCTCGTGCGGGTTCATGAACGAGGCGCCCCTCACGGAGATGATCGACGTCCTGGACGCCGTGAAGATCGACGTCAAGGGCTACTCGCCCGAGTTCTACAGGCAGGTCTCGAGCGCCGAGCTCGCGCCCGTCCTGAGGAGCATCAAGCAGGTCGCCAAGGCGGGCCGCCACCTGGAGATCGTGAACCTCGTGGTGCCCACGCTCAACGACTCCGACAAGATGCTGACGGAGCTGAGCAAGTGGGTGGCCGGGGAGGTGGGGCCCGACACGCCCGTCCACTTCACGCGCTTCCACCCCGACTACCAGCTCATGAACCTTCCGCCCACGCCCGTGGCGACGCTCGAGCGGGCGCGGGAGATCGCCCGGGCGCAGGGCCTGCACTACGCCTACGTCGGGAACGTGCCGGGCCACCAGGGCGCCAACACCTACTGCCCCCAATGCAACCTGACCCTCATCGAGCGCTCGGGGATGTTCACCACCGCCAACCGGCTCAAGGCGGGCGCGTGCCCGCAGTGCGGCACCAAGATCCCAGGAGTCTGGACATGAGGCCCGGCGCGTCCAGTGTCATCGCCCTGTCCCTGTGCGCCCTGGCGTTCGCGCCCTGCGGCTGCACGCGCGCGTCGGAGCCGGCGGACGCCGTGGTCCGCCCGCCCGCGGTGGCGGGGAAGTTCTATCCCGCCGACAAAGCGAAGCTCGAGGGGGCCATCAGAGCCTACCTCGCGGAGGCCGTTCCCGCCCGTGGCGAGAGACCTATCGGCATCCTGGCGCCCCACGCCGGGTACCTCTTCTCGGGCCAGATCGCCGCCGACGCCTGGGCCCAGGCCGCGGGCAGCGACATCGACCTCGTGGTCATCCTCGGGACGAACCACACGGTGGCGCCCTTCGACTCGGTCTCCGTCTTCCAGGGCCGCGGGTACGGCACGCCCCTCGGCGTCGCTCCGGTGGACCAGGAGGTGGCCGGGCGCCTCATGGCCGCGGGCTTTACGTACAGACCTGGCGCCCACATGACGGAGCACTCGGAGGAGGTCCAGGTCCCCTTCGTGCAGGTGCTCTTCCCCAAGGCCAAAGTCGTCACCGCCGTCGTGGGCGAGCCCGATCTCGGCCTTGCGACGCGCTTCGGTGAGGCCCTCGCGAAAGAGGTGAAGGACCGCAAGGTGCTCTTGGTGGCCTCCTCCGACCTCTCCCACTACCCGCCCTACGACGAGGCGTGTGCGGCGGACCGCGCCACGCTCACGGCCGTCGCCTCCCTCGACCCCAAGGCCGTGTCGGAGGCCGTGGGCCGGACCGAAGCCGCCGAGCGCCCCGGCCTCGCCACGTGCGCCTGCGGCGAGGGCGCCATCATGGCCGTCATGGCGGCGTCGAAGGCGCTGGGAGCCACGCGCGGCGTCGTCCTCAGTTACGCCAACTCCGGGGACACGGCGGTGGGCGACCGGGACCGCGTCGTGGGCTACGGCGCCGTAGCCTTCGTCGAAGGCCCGGGAGGCCCCGACACGAAGGCGCTCGCGCCGCTGCCGCCGGGCAAGGTGGGGGAGCTCACGGAGGCCGACAAGACCTACCTCCTCAAGCTGGCGCGGACGACGATCGAGCGGTTCCTCGCCACCGACACGCTCCCCTTCCCCCGTCCCGCCGCGCCCGAGCTCCGCGCGCGGCAGGGCGCCTTCGTGACGCTCACCAAGGGGGGCGACCTGCGCGGATGCATCGGGCACATGGCGGAGGACACGCCCCTCTGCCAGGCGGTGTCGCGCATGGCCCTCGCCGCGGCCTTCGAGGACACGCGCTTCACGCCCGTCCGTGCGGCGGAGGTGCCCTCCCTCGAGGTGGAGATCTCCGTGCTCACGCCCCTCGCGCCCGTGGCGGGCGTGGGCGCCATCCAGGTGGGACGGGACGGCGTGGTCATCCGGAAGGGGGGTCGCAGCGCCGTCTTCCTCCCCCAGGTCGCGCCCGAGCAGGGCTGGAGCCGCGAGGAGATGCTCGACCACCTGTGCGAGAAGGCGGGCCTCCCCTCGGACTGCTGGCGCAGCGGCTGTCAGTTTCTGACCTTCCGCGCCATCGTGTTCGGGGAGAAGAAGAAATAAGGCCTCACCACAGAGACACAAAGTTCACGAAGAAGAGATGAGGTCCGGCAAAGAAAAACCAAGCAGTACTTGGTGTCCTTTGTGCCTTTGTGGTGAACGGTCCCTTGCTCTGGAGGCCGGATGATCTGGCTGGTGGCGACGGGGCTCGTGACGCTGTGGGGTCAGGTCTTGCTCCTGCGGGAGCTCCTCGTGGCCTTCTACGGGAGCGAGCTCGTCGTCCTCGTGGGTCTGGGCCTCCTCATGCTGGCGACGGCAGCAGGCGCGCTCGCGGGGCGGAGCCTGCGACCGCCCCGTGAGGCCTCGGCGGGGAGGTCCTTCCTCGCCTTCGCGGCGGCGCTCCCGCTCCTCGTCCTCCTCCTCCGGGCGCTCCGCGTCCTCTTCGGCGGGGTGCCCGGTGCGGACCTCCCCATCGGTCAGCAGCTCGCGGGGCTGGCCCTCGCCCTCCTGCCCTTCGGCCTCCTCGCGGGGCTCCTGTTCCAGCGCTCCGCCGCCCTTTTCGTCTCGGTCGGGGGGTCGGTGGGCCGCGCGTACGGGCTCGAGAGCATGGGCTCCCTGTTGGGGGGGCTCCTGGCCACCGTCCTCGCCGCGGCGGGCGTGCAGAACCTGGCGTCGGCTCTCCTGTGTGCGGCGGCCGCGGCCGCCGTCGTCTGCGCTCGGCGAGGAGCGCAAGCCTTGACCCAGCGGGCCATGGCGGGGGTCCTCTGCGTTGCGTTCCTCGCCGCCCTGCCCTTCTCGGCGGGGTGGGACCTCCGGCTGACGGCGCTCAACCTACCTGGTCTGCTCGTCGTTCGCGACACCCCCTACGGCAGGACCGCGGTGACGGGGAGCCTGGGCCAGGTCGCCGTGTTTCAAGACGGGGCGCTGGTGGCGGAGAGCCAGGGGGTCTCGGCGGAGGCCTTCGTCCACATGACGGCGCTCGAATGCCCTTCACCGGCGTACGTTCTCCTCCTCGGCGGGACCGCCGAGGGCCTGACCGGAGAGATCCTCAAGCACGGGCCGGATCGGGTGGAGCTCGTCGAGATCGACCGGCGGGCCCAGGAGGTCCTGGCCCCGCTCCTGCCCCAGGGCCACCGCGCCGACCTCGACGATCCGAGGGTGGTGCGCGCCTTCTCCGATCCCAGACGATACCTGGCAACGGGAGGAATCTACGACGTGATCCTCTGCGCTTCGCCTGAGCCCTCGTCGGGCCAGGCGAATCGCTTCTACACCCGCGAGTTCTTCGCCCTCGTCAAGCGCCATCTTGCGCTGACGGGCGTCCTCGCCTTCCGCCTGAGGTCCGCCGAGAATTTCTGGTCGAAGGCGCTGGCGGTCCGGAACGAGAGCGTCCTGCAGGCGCTCCGGGATTCCTTTCCGCACGTCTTGGTTTTGCCGGGGACGGAGGATCTCGTCCTCGCTTCCCCCTCGCCCCTCGCCCGCGACCCCGACCTCCTCGTGGCGAGGTTCGGCGAAAGGCACTTCCAGACGCGCCTCGTGAACCCTCAATACATCGCCTACCTCCTCACGAACGACCGCGTGGCAGGCGCGGAGAGGACGCTCCTCACGACGAGGGCCCCCGAGAACACCGACGCTCGCCCCGCGTGCTACCCGTGCACCCTCCTGCTCTGGCTCGCGCGGTTCTTTCCCGCGCTGGGGGCTTCCGCGCCGGAGGGTTCCCTGCCCCTCCCGTGGCTTCTGGCGCCTCCCCTCGCTCTGGGGGCAGCGGTCCTCGTGCTCAGGGGACGCGGGCGTCGGAGAGCCCTCTTCGTCGCCGCCTCCGGCTTCGTCGGGATGCTCCTGGAGGGCGCGCTCCTCCTCGCCTACCAGACGCGGTGCGGCGCGCTCTACCAGGACCTCGGCCTCCTCCTCACCTGCTTCATGGGAGGTCTAGGCCTCGGGGCTTTGGCGGCGGACCGTGGAGGGCCGGAGCGTCCTGCGGGACTCCTCATCGCCGGAGGGACGGCGATGCTCGCTCTCCTGTGCGCCCCCATAACGGGTTGGGAGGTGCCCTTCGGAAGGGTGGCCGTGGGCGTGCTCCTCACAGGGGCGGGCGCGTGCGTCGGGGCGGCCTTCGCCTGGGCGGGGCGGGCCGGCGACGGGCTTGCGCCGGGGCGGGCGGCGACGCTCTACGCCGCGGACCTCGCCGGAGGGTGCTTCGGTGCGCTGCTGGGAAGCATGCTTTTCCTTCCCTTCGCGGGACTGCCAGCGAGCGCGGCGATGGCGGCCCTCATGGGCGCGGTCCTTCTGTTCCTCGCGTGATGGTGTTCAGTCGACGAGAAAGACGCGCGCACCGTTCTCCGAGCTCGCGGCGTGCGGATTGCCCGCGTCGTCGGGGAGGAGAAACCCCTCGCCGGCACCCAGCTCGAAACTCCGGCCGTCGGCCAGGGCCAGCGTGAGCGAGCCCTCGAGCACGATCATCACGTGGCCGCGCTCGCACCAGTGGTCGGACCGGAACCCCGCAGAGTACACCACGACCCGGGCCCGGACCGCGCCCATCTCCAGCGTGTGCCAGTGGGATGTCCCCGAATCGCCGGGATGCTCGTCGGGAGGGAGCGCGGACCAGTGGGCGGGAAGGATCGCCTGGCCCTCGAGCTTCACGGCGTCGCTCCGTAGCGCGCCCGGCTCCCCCTCGGGTCGTCGGGCGAGTCGAACTGGAGGAGCTCGACGGGCGCGCCGTCGTGGAGGATGAAGGCCACGCGCACGCCCTCGGAGGGGCTGTTGGGAGCGATGAGGATCTCCTGCCCCAGGAGCTCGGCCTCCAGGTCGTCCACCTCGAAGGCCACGTGGGCCACCCGCTGAACGAGCTCCGGGATCCTGCAGCCCGTCTCGTAGCGGAGCCACTCCACGCCGAAGGGGCTCGATTCGAACCCGGAGGCATAGACCTTGTAGGCCTCCAGGTAGGTCTCTCCCTCGCGGGGCTCCTTCGTAGGGATGCCGATGTGGTGGTAGCGCCGCATGGAAAACCCCTCCCGCCGGGCCTTTGAGCCCGCCTACGCCCCCGAGTATGGTCACCGCCAGCGGCAGCGTCAAGGGAGCCCGCGGAGCGATTCCTTGAGCCCTCCATTTTGATTACTTCGTTCACGGGCTTGATGCGAACGGCGTATCCGCGCATTTAACTTGCGACTTGTCAGGGATTTACGCGCGACAAGGCCCAGGCGCACCATTTACTGGATACCCCGTTCCTTGTCTCACATGCGGACAGTACGCCTAACTTGCTGGGAATAAAGAAAAAACTCAACAACCCAAGACTGGCGCACACCTTGCATTCAAGACGGGGCTTGCCGCATGGGAGTGCGGCCCAAGGAGGTCCCGATGACGAGAAGGGTGATTCTGCTCGCAGTGATGGCTTTTCTGGTGGGTGCGGTGTCGGTCTGGGCTCAGAGCGAAGTGGCGGTCGCGCCTCCGGGTGGCGGTTTCGTCATCGGCGACACGAGCTACGTGAACCAGGAAGCCTACGTCAAGAGCGGTCACCGTTGCGGGACCTACCACCCCGACCAGGACCAGATGACGTGCATCGAGAAGGAGGTCGCCCGGTTCATCGAGGAGCACCCCGAGGCCCGCTACGAGGGCCAGAAGTCCGTCAACGTCTTCTTCCACGTCATCCACAGCGGCAACGCGGGCAAGCTCACGGCGACGGACCTCAGCAAGCAGATCCAGGTCCTGAACCAGGACTACGCCCCCTGGGGCATCACCTTCACGCAGGTGGGTGTGGACTACACCGACAACGCCGCCTGGTACAACATGGGCTACGGCACCACCGCCGAGAAGCAGGCGAAGACCGCCCTCGTGAAGAGCCCGCAGATCCAGCTGAATTTCTACACGGCCAACCTGAGCGGCGGCCTCCTCGGCTGGGCCACCTTCCCCTCCAGCCTCAAGTCGAACCCGACCATGGACGGCGTGGTCATCCTCTACAGCTCCCTGCCGGGCGGCAGCGCGGCCCCCTACAATCTGGGCCGCACCGCGACGCACGAGATCGGCCACTGGCTGGGCCTCTACCATACCTTCCAGGGCGGATGCACCAAGAACAACGACTACGTGAAGGACACCCCCGCCGAGAAGTCGGCCACCTACGGCTGCCCCTCCGGGAACCCCGACACGTGCACGGGCAGGAACTATCCCGGCTTCGACCCCGTCCACAACTACATGGACTACACGGACGACAACTGCATGTGGGAGTTCACCTCGGGCCAGGCGAGCCGCATCGCCTCCCAGTGCGCCACCTACCGTCCGAGCATCTAAGCTCCGCGAATCGATACCTCAACCCGCGGGAGGCGCTCCGGCGCCTCCCGTTTTCCTTGGGAGGTCAAGGGATTTCCCCTAGTGCGGTCGCGCGAGGAGGGCTTCGAGGTACCGGGACTTGAACTGCCTCGTCGCGAGGGCTTGCTTGAGGGGCGGCATCCTGAGGAGCGCCCCGAGAATGGCCGCGACAGCGCGGTGGCCGTGGGTGGCCTGTCCGTCCACGAGGAGCTCGGCGAAGGTTCCTCGCTCGAGCGCCATCATCACCGTGCGGTGCGCGCTGTTGAGGGGTGTGAGGACGCGCTCCGCGCGTTCGTGGAGCGCGATGGCGTCTCTCGGGCAGGCGCGGACGCAGACGCCGCAGCCGAGGCACAGGTCCTCGTTCAACTTGGCCTTTCGCATGGACGGGTGGGCGGGGTCGTGGGCCGCAACCAGGCCGAGAGCCTCCACGGGGCACGCGGCCACGCACTTCCCGCAGCCGTTGCACTCGGCGACGTCTACCCCGGGGATGTAGTTCGTCGTGTGGACGGGGTGGAGGTGCCCGAAGCGCCGTGCGGCGATCATGGCCTCGCAGCAGCACCCGCAGCAGTTGCAGATGAAGTTCACGCCCTCCCGGGCGTTCTCACCGAACTGGACGAGGCCGCGCTCCCTCGCCTGGGCCAGGAGGTCCAAGCATTCCGTGGCCTCGATCCTGCGCGCGACACCGTGCCGGGTGAGGGAATCGGCCGCGGTTCCGAAGGTCATGCAGTTGTCCATGGGCGCGTCGCACGCCCGGCCGACGTGGGACATCTTGTGGCGGCAGTAGCACACGCCCACACCGATGACAGGAGAGGTCCGGACGACCTCCGAAGCGCGCTCGTAGTCGAGCACGCGCAGGGCGCCCCCCGCGGGAAGCGCAGTCTCGTCGACGAACACGCGTCCCAGTTGCGTCTCGCCGCGGACGAAGAGGTCCTTGATGAAGTCCTCCTCCACGTTGAGGTACTGGTAGAAGAGCTCCGAGAGCGCCCGCTGGTCGATGTCGCCGCGAACGCGCATGAGGGAGAACTCGAAGAAGCCCGCCATGGGAGGCGGGAGGACGTACCGCGTCTCCCCCTCCTCCTCGTAGTCCAGCAGGACGGCGCGATCGGCGAGCGCGTCGAGCGCCTTCTTCGCCTCCTTCTCGCCGAGCTTCCAGATCTTTGCAGCACGGGCGACGCTGAAGGGCCGGATGGGGAGCTGGGCGAGGAGCGCCGCCTCGCGCTCCGAGACGAGGACCTTCAGGATCTTGAAGAGGAGCTCAGTCGGGGGCGCCCCCTGCGGGAAGCGGTTCAGCCGCTCCGCCATTTCGCCGTAAGACCCCTTCAGCGTGTGGTGCGCCAACGACCACCTCCAGATGGAGTATTCGTCCCCGTCACCGAAAGCCCCCCGCTCGGGTGCTCCCAGAATACCGCACCCACGGTCCAGAAGGGTCGGCGGGAATACCCCCCAATGGCACCCTGTTCACTCGGCCCTGTAAAGGAGGACAGTCCGTGTCGTGCTCGTGAGCGGGGGGGCCGCCGCCCGGGAGGACCGGGCCTGCGCGGCGACGGTTCGACCCTCGTGGTCCCCCCACGGAGCGGGGGACGAAAAGGAGCTACACCATGTCTCACACGGTCGATGAATCCAAACTCCACCAGCATCTGGAGCGCATGCTCTCCGACATCGGTGCGGCCATGAGCGCGTCCCTCGTCGTCATCGGGGACAAGCTGGGCCTCTACAAGGCTCTCGCGGAGGGCGGCCTCCTGACGCCCGCGGACCTCGCCAGGAAGACGGGGACTCAGGAGCGCTACGTCCGCGAGTGGCTCCACAACCAGGCGGCGGGCGGTTACGTCACCTATCACCCGAAGACCCACGCTTTCTCGCTGACCCCCGAGCAAGCCCACCTGCTCGCCGACGAGGCGAGCCCCCACTTCATGCCCGGGGCCTTCGAAATCATCGCCTCCACCGCGAGAGACGAGCCCCGCATCGCCGACCGGTTCATCACCGGCGGCGGGATGGCGTGGGGCGATCACGACCCGGGCCTCTACCACGGCACCGAACGCTTCTTCAGGCCCAACTACGCGGCCAACCTCGTGAAGAGCTGGATCCCCTCGCTCGACGGCGTGGAGGCCCGCCTGAGGAAGGGGATCACCGTGGCCGACACGGGGTGCGGCCACGGGTCCTCGACGGTCCTCATGGCGCAGGCCTACCCGAACTCGAGCTTCGTCGGGTTCGACTACCACGCGCCCTCCATCCACATCGCCAAAGAACGAGCCCAGGCCGCGGGCGTCTCGGATCGCGTCCGCTTCGAGGTGGCGAAGGCCGACGAGTTCCCCGGCACCTACGATTTCGTGACCTCCTTCGACTGCCTCCACGACATGGCCGACCCGCTCGGTGCCGTGAAGCACACGAAGAAGGCGCTCAGCGGGGGCGGCACCTGGATGATCGTCGAGCCCCAGGCCGGCGACGAGCTCAAGGACAACCTGAACCCCGTGGGCCGCGTCTACTACGCCGCCTCCACCATGATCTGCGTGCCGTGCTCGCTGGCGGGCAACGGCCCGGCCCTCGGCGCTCAGGCGGGCGAAAAAAAGCTGCGCGAGGTCGTGTCGCAGGGCGGGTTCAGCAAGATCCGCCGCGCCGCCGAAACCCCGTTCAACATGGTCCTCGAGGCGAGGGCCTGAGGGACGCCCCGATGCACACCGGAGGGGGCTTCGCGGCCCCCTCCGGACACGCCCCCCTAAACTTCACGCGCGGCCAGGGCGTATCCTATCGGTTGAGGGGGGACGCCATGAGACGCTCATACCGTTCGATGAAGCCCGCGCTGGACCCGGACCGGAGAGACTTCCTCAAGACCCTCGGCGTGGCCGCCGCGGGGGGGCTCGTCCTGGGCGTGCCCGATTTCGCCGAGGAGAAGCCGGAGGCGAAAGCGGAGGTCAAGCCTGCGCCCCCCGCCGAAGTGCAGACCAACATCGCCGACTTCATGAAGGTGCCCAAGGGGCCCCACGCGCTCCCCGGGCCCTTCCCGGGGAAGGTCGTCCAGGTCACGGACGCGAAGGCCATGAAGGACCGGCGCGTCGATGCCGCCGTCGTGAACAGGATGTTCGAGCGGGGGCTCACCGAGCTCACCGGCCAGGGCCTCAAGAAGAGCTTCGACCTCCTCTTCACCAAGGACGACGTGGTGGGGATCAAGGTGAACCCGGTGGGCGCGCCCCTCATCAACACCACGCCCGCCCTCACCGCTGCCGTTGTGTCGTGGCTCGTGGCCAACGGCGTGCCGTACGGGAACATCGTGATCTGGGACCGCTTCGACGACATGCTGAAGGAGGCGGGATTCACGGCGAAGGCCTTCCCCGGCGTCCGCATCGAGTCGCTGCAGACCATGGTCGAGGACGGCAAGCCCTGGAAGAACGAGAAGGGCGAGCACCCCAGCGCCGCGAACTTCGACCTCGAGGCGTACTACTTCGCCAAGGGCGTCGAGGGCCGAAGCGTGAAGGGCTACGACAACGACGACGCCTACGCCAACCAGCACGTCTTCACGGGAGAGTACTCCTACTTCGGCAAGCTCCTGACCAAGCGCCTCACGAAGATCATCAACCTCGCGGCCTTCAAGAACACGGGCAACGGCGTCTCCATGGCCACGAAGAACCTGGGCTACGGCGCCATCTGCAACACGGGGCGCCTGCACCAGCCGCTCTTCTTCAGGGTCTGCACGGAGGTCCTCGCGGCGCCGTGGGTCCGGGACAAGCTCGTCCTCAACATCACCGACGGCATCCGGGGGCAGTACGACGGCGGCCCCATGCCCAACGAGCAGTTCTGGTACCCGAACAACGCCCTCTACTTCGCGACCGACCCCTTCGCCCTCGACCGCGTGGGCCAGGACCAGATGGTGGCCAAGCGCAAGGCCATGGGCGTGAAGGTGAACGAGCACCCCCGATTCACCGAGTACCTCGACTACGCGCAGAAGCTCGGGCTCGGCATCGGGGACCCGACGAAGATCAAACTCTATAAGGTCTGAGGGTGACAACGATGGGTGTAGGGGCGCGGGCCGCTCGCGGAATTCGCGAGCCGGAGAGCCGGAGAGCCGGAGAGCCGGGGAGATCAAAGGCCAAGAACAACCGCTGGGCCATGGCAGCCGCGTTCTGTCTCGGACTGGTGATCCTTCCTGGGATCGCGATGGCAGAGGGCGACGCGGCGCTGATGCCCGCGCAGGGGCCGGCCGAGGGGTGGGCGAAGGACGGCGCGCCCAAGGTGTACGAGGGAGAGGCGCTCTACGACCACATCGACGGCGGAGGCGAGATCTTCCTCGAGACGGGGTTCGAGGCGTGCACCGTCCAGCGCTACCGGCGGGGCGGCGAGACGCTCGTGGCGGAGATCTACCGCATGGCGGACCCCGCCGCGGCCCTCGGGATCTACCTGAGCAGCTGTGGGAAGGAAACGCCCGACGCCTCGATGGCGGAGCG
>JBBIUU010000001.1:0-40146 GCA_037440125.1 Acidobacteriota bacterium | reverse complement strand
GGATCTACCTGAGCAGCTGTGGGAAGGAAACGCCCGACGCCTCGATGGCGGAGCGGCACACCGTGGGGCGGAACCAGCTCCTCCTGCTCAAGGGGCGGTACTACATCGTGGTCACGAGCCCCGAAGCCCCTCCCGGCATGGGCAAGCCGCTCACGGGCGCGGGCCGGACCATCGCGGAGAAGATCCCCCCGTCCGATCCACCGCCGTGCCTGTCCCTCCTGCCCCAGGATGGGCTGGTCCCGGGCTCCCTGCGCATCGTGCGGGGGCCCGTGGGCCTCGGCGCCATCGTCACGCTGGGCGACGGGGACCCCCTCCTCCTCGAGCGGAGGGCCACCGCGGCCCTGGGCGACTACAAGGCGAAGGATGGCGGCGTGACCACGCTCCTGGTGGCCGAGTATCCCTCCCCCGAGCTCGCCAGGGAGGCGCTGAAGCACCTGGGTCAGAAGCTCGACCGCACGCTCACGCCCCTCACCGTAAACGAGGGCACGGTCGTGTACAAGGATTCCAGCGGAACCTACGGACAGGCCACCACCGAGGGCGCGAAGCTCACCCTGCGGTTCGGCCTGAAGACCAAGCCGGTCTAGCCGGCCTGGGGTTCCTTCTCCTCACTCTCGGGCTCGGCGATGGGCGCCTCCTTGGGCTGCGGGGGCGCTTGACGCTCCACGCGGAGCACGGCCGTGTGCACGACGCGGTCGTGGGGCAGACGGCGGTTTGGGTCGCGCCAGAGCGAGACGAGCGAGAGCCCCAGCGTGGCGGGGATCTCCAGGTAGGCGGCGGCGCGCTCGAAGCTCTCGAACAGGCTCAGGGGCTCCCCGGCGAGCTGGACGACGCGGATGCCCAGGAGCCGCTTGCCGAGGGTCTGGCCGCGACGCGACGCGTGAAGGAGCGTGAAGTAGAGTGCCGCCACGCCGAAGAGAGCGAGCGCGCGGAAGGGCCTGGGGATGAGCTTCTCGACCTGGAGGAGGACGGTGTGCGGGGGCGGCTTCACCTCCTCGCGCTCACCGATGGCCATGGCGACCATCAGGTCGTAACCCTGGAGCGCCTCCGCCAGCTTCTCCCGGTCGTTCGCCTCGCCCGCCTCGAGGGCCGCGGCCGGCAGGCCCGGTGACTCCAGGTGCACGAGGATGGGACCCACCGCCCCCCACGCCGCCCGCGACTCCTCGGCCGTGGGATGCCCGAGGATGAGGGTCTTGAAACCGCCGTACGCCCCGGGGTCGGCCATCCGCAGGGAGAGCACGGCCGCGGCGAGGGCGACGAGGATGGCGGGGACGAAGAGCACGACGTAGTCCACGGCGAAGGCCACGGCCCGACGCGTGGGCGTCGCGAGGGGTCTTCCCACGAACTCCGGGGCCACGTGGAGCGGTTCTTCGGTGAGGCGTCGAGGCTCCCTCGAGGTGAACAGGCCCATTCCTCCCCCCTAGCTTCTCAAGCCCCCAGCTTCTGGAAGAGGTGGACGAGCGACTCCGTGCCGCCGTAGAAGTTCTCGAGCGCGAACTTCTCGTTGGGCCCGTGCGCCGCGCAGTCCGGGAGCCCGAAGCCCATGAGGAGCGTGGGCGCGTGGAGGTGCTCGCCGAAGGCCGCCACGATGGGGATGGATCCGCCCGTGCGGATGAAGACCGTGTCTCTCTTGTAGACCTCGTGCATGGCCTCCGCGGCCACCTGGACGTAGGGATTGCCCGTGTCCACGACGATGGCCGGCCCCGTGCCGAGCAGCTTGATGTTCAGCCGGATGCCCTTGGGGCAGAGGGAGAGAACGTAGTCGCGGTAACGCGCGAAGACCTCCGGCGGGTCCTGGTCGGGCACGAGGCGCATGGAGACCTTGGCGGAGGCCCTGGCTGGGATGACGGTCTTGGCCCCGGCGCCCGTGAACCCGCCGGGCATGCCGTGCACCTCGAGCGTGGGGCGGGCCCAGGTCCGGTAGAGCACGGGGTAGTCCGGCTCGCCCGTGAGCGCGGTGGAGCCCACCTCGGTCTTGAGGTAGTGGGCCTCGTCGAAGGGCAGGGCAGCCCAAGCCTTGAGCTCGGCCTCTGTCGGGGGCTTCACCCTGTCGTAGAAACCGGGGATGAGGACGCGCCCCTCGGCGTCCTTGAGCTTGGAGATGATCTCGCAAAGCGCGAAGAGCGGGTTCGGCGAAGCCCCGCCGTAGGAGCCCGAGTGCAGGTCGCTGGCGGGGCCCTGGGCCTCGATCTCCGTGTAGCACAGGCCGCGCAGGCCCACGGTGAGGCTCGGCAGGCCCGGGGCGAACATCTCCGTGTCGGAGACCACCACTACGTCGCACGCCAGGCGCTCGGGGCTGGTCTTGATGAAGGCGTCGATCCCCTGGCCGCTGATCTCCTCCTCGCCCTCGATGATGACGCGCACGTTGACGGGGAGCCTGCCCCCGCCGGTCTTCATGAGCGACTCGAGGGCCTTGAGGTGCATGACGAGCTGGCCCTTGTCGTCGGTGGAGCCTCGGGCGAAGAGGTTGCCGTCGCGCACGACGGGCTCGAAGGGCGGCGTGTGCCACTCCTCGAGGGGCTCGGCGGGCTGGACGTCGTAGTGTCCGTAGCACAGGACCGTGGGCTTGCCCTCGGCGTGGAGCCAGTCCGCGTAGACTAGCGGGTGGCCCGCGGTGGGGATGATCTCCACGTGCTCCATGCCCGTCTGCCGGAGGTCGTCGGCGATCCAGGCCGCCGCGCGTTCGATGTCGGGCTTGTTCTCGGGAAGGGTGCTGACGCTGGGGATGCGGAGGAGGTCTTTGAGCTCCTCCAGGAATCGGTCGCGGTTCGATCGGGCGTAGGCGATGGCGGCGTTGTCGGACATGAGCGGTTCCTCCAGATGGGATTGTAACGCAGGGACGCCGCCCCCCGCCCTGCAACTCCAGGGGGTCTCCTCCGTATGAATCCCCAGGAGGTTCTCCATGAGATCGCCACGCACCCTTCGCAGGCTCATCGTCCCGCTGGCCGCCGGCATCCTCGCCGCGTTCGTCCTGGTCCCCGCCGCGGCCGCCCAGCCCTCCACCGACTTCGTCGCGCTGCGCATCGAGAGCGACCACGACAAGGTCACCATCGAGATGCCCGTCCAGCTCCTCCAGTACCTGGCCGACCACACCAAGGAGGACAAGTTCGACGTGGGCCACATCGGCGGCCGCGACACCAAGGTCACCATGGCGGACCTGATGAAGCTCGTCCAGAGCGGGAAGGCGAAGGACCGAGAGGTCTTCTTCGCCTCCGAGAAGGGCGACGAGGGCGAGACGGCCACGATCTACGTGAAGACCTTTGCGAGGGCACGCCACGGCGCCGCGGGGAAGCCGACGGGCCTCACCTTCGCCGTCCTCAAGGATGGCAAGGAGAAGGTGAGCCTGAGCGTCGCCATGGACACGGTCGAGTCGTGGGCCAAAGAGTTCGGCTCGGGCGAGAAAGGCAAAGGCGACGACGACTTCGGCCCCCTCGTCCGCTCGGCCCTGGCCTCGGCCCAGGAGTTCGGGACGGGCGTGCTGCTCCACATCGAGTCCAAGGACGCGGAGCTCGTGTTCTCGCTGAAATAGACCGGGTCCGATCCTAGCCCAGCGCGAAGTCCACCGCGGCGTTCACGTGGAGCGCCAGGGTGTCGAAGAGGGGCAGGTCGGTGTCGGACTGCTTCACGAGGAGCGGGATCTCGGTGCAGCCCAGGACGACGCCCTGGGCGCCCCGGGCCCCCAGCCCCTCGATGACCTCGAGCATCCGGGCCTTCGTCTCCGGGAGGAACCGGTCGAGGATGAGCTCCTTGAGGATCGCGTGGTTCACGAAGGCGCGCTCCTCCTCGGAGGGCGTGAGGACCTCGATGCCTCTCGGGCGCATCTTGCCCGGATAGAAATCCAGCTCCATGGTCCGCCTCGTCCCCAGGAGCCCCACCCGCGTGAGGCCGCGCGCCCGGATGTCCCGGGCCGTGGCCTCCGCGATGTGGATGATGGGGACCGGGAGCTCCCCCTCGAGCTCCGCGGCGAACATGTGGAGGGTGTTGGCGCACAGCACCATGCCCTCAGCGCCCGCGGCGATCACCGACCGGGCGGCGGCGAGGGCCAGGTCGTGCACGCCGCGGTCGTTCCCCGCATCGAAGCGGCGGAGGACGTCCCCGAAATTGAGGGAGTAGAGGACGAGGCGGGCGGCGTCCTGCCCGCCGGTCCGCCTCCCCACCTCCTCGTTGAGGGCCCGGTAGTACTCCACCGTCGAGGGCCAGCCCGTCCCCCCGACGAGCCCGAGGGTCTTCACGTGCCCTTCTTCTGGGCCTTCGCGGGCCCGGCGTTCACCTTCACCCCGAGCTCGTTGAAGAGGAACGCGTAGACGTCCACGTTCTCCTCGATGCGCTCGCTCAGGGCCATGTCCAGGCCGTGGCCCGCCTTCGCGTTGGTGCGGAGGAGGATGGGCGTCTTGGCCTTGTTGGCGGCCTGGAGTGCGGCCACGAATTTCCTCGACTGCATGGGGTCTACGCGCGGGTCGTTGGCGCCCGTCAGGAAGAGGCTCGCCGGGTAGGCGACGCCCTTCCTCACGGCGTGGTAGGGCGAGTAGCCGTAGAGGGCCCGGAACTGCTCGGGCACCTTCACGGTGCCGTACTCGGTGACGTTGAAGGCGCCGTTGGTGGAGAGCTCCACGCGGAGCATGTCGTAGATGCCCACGTGGCTCACGACCGCCTTGAACAGCCCGGGGTGCTGGGTCAGCTCGGCGCCCATGAGGAGGCCGCCGTTGCTGCCGCCCGTGATGGCGAGGCGCTCGGGCCTCGTGTAGCCCTGGTCCACGAGGGCCCGGGCGCAGGCGAAGAAGTCGTCGAAGACGTTCTGTTTCTTCAGCAGCTTCCCCGCGTCGTGCCACTCCTCGCCGAAGTCCCCGCCGCCGCGCAGGCTCGCGATGGCCCAGACGCCGCCGTGCTCGAGCCACGCGCGCCGCGCCGCCGAGAAGCCCGGCATCTCGCTGATGCCGAAGCCGCCGTAACCGGTGAGGAGCGCGGGATTGCCCCCGTCGAGCTTGGTGCCCTTCCGCTGGAGAACGATGAGGGGGATCTTGGTGCCGTCTTTGGAGGTGGCGAGGAGCTGCACCACCTCGGTGTCGGAGAAGTCCGCGGGGGAGACCTGCACGAGGCCGGTCTTGACGACCTTCCCCGAGGCCGCGTCGTAGCGGAACCACGCGCCCGGCTCGAGGTAGCTCACGCTGTGGAATAGGAGGCCGTCCTTCCCGGTGCGGAGGAGACCGCCGACGCTGCTCACCGGCGGCACGGGGACGGTGCCCAGGTCCTTCCCCGAGGGGTCGAAGATGCGGAGGCGGGAGGGTCCGCCCAGGAGGTCGAGGACGTAGAGGCGGCTCTCGGTGGGCTGGAGGCCCTCGATGACGGCCACGGACTCGGGGACCACGAGGGCCGCCTTTCGAAGGTCCGTCTCGCCGGCCGGCAGGCGGAGCACCTTGCCCCGCGGCGCGTCCTTGAGGGAGAGCAGGTAGAGGTCCCCCGCGGGGCCGAACTCCGCGGCGACGACCTTGTCCTTGAAGTCGGCGATCCTGGCCCACGTCCCGGCGGCGCCCTGGAGGTAGAACGCAAACTCTCCGCCGTCGCCGTTGGCCACGGTGGCGAGGAGGTAGGCGCCGTCGTCGCTCCGGGTCAGGACGCCCTCGGCGATGCGGGGCCAGTCCTTCCCGATCGAGTAGGTGTCCTGCGATTCGGGCGTCCCGAGGACGTGGTGGTAGACCTGCTGGTAGAAGTTCTCGTCCGCCTCGGGGCGCTCGCCGGCGCGCGGGTAGCGCGTGTAGTGGAAGCCCTTGCCGTCCTTGTCCCAGGCCATGCTGCCGCCGCCCGTGCCCTCCTGGACGCGCGCGATGGCCTCGTACACGAACTTCCCGGTGGCCACGTCCACGACGTGGAGCGTGCCGTCCTCGCTGCCGCCCACGGAGAGGGAGACCGCCACGAGCCTGCCATCGGGCGAGGGCACGTACCAGTCGATGGCCGTGATTCCCCTCGCGTCCAGCGCGTTGGGGTCCAGGACGACCTTCGCCGAGGACGGGTCGTCGGGGGAGGCCAGGGTCACCAGGAAGGGCTGCTGCTTGGGCGGCTGGGCCTTCTCGGCGAAGAGGGTCCCCCCCGCGATGCGGAGGCCGCGGAAGGATGGGGAAGACCCGCTCATGAGCTCCGTGAAGCGGGCGCGGAGGGCGTCTCGACCCGGCAGGGCGTCGAGGGTGGCCCTCGTGCAGGCGTTCTGAGCTTCACTCCAGGCCTTCACCGCAGGGTCGGACCAGTCCTCTAGCCAGCGGTAGTCGTCGGTCACGGCGACACCGTGGTAGGTGTCCACCACGGGGCGCTTCTCCGTGGGCGGCGGACACTTGGGGCGCCCGGCGGCGGGTGTGCAGAGCGCGGTGGCCAGAAGGAGCGAGCAGAGGGACGACGAGACGATGCGCTTCATAGGGTCTCCTCAAACGGGTGGCATTCGAACCACCAGCGTCAGAGTATAAAGTCCGTCGAGATAAAACTGGAACGGTGATCGCGGACGATGGCCTCCACGAGGGCCTTGTTGGCCTCCGTCGTCTTGGCCGCCACGACGGTGCGGATGGAGAAGACGCGCAGGGCGTCCCCCACGGAGAGGGTGCCCTCCGCCGAGTCCTTCCGACCGCAGAAGGGGAAGGTGTCGGGGCCGCGCTGGCACTGGCTGTTGATGTTCACGCGGCACACCTGGTTGACGAGGGGGTCCACGAGGCGCCCGATGACCGCGGGGTCGTTGCCGAAGAGGCTCACCTGCTGGCCGTAGGGCGAGTCGATGACGTAGCGCACGGGGGTCTCGAGGTCGTCGAAGGAGGCCACCGGGATGACGGGCCCGAACTGCTCCTCGTGATAGACGCGCATGGAGGCGTCGATGGGGTAGAGGATGGCGGGGGAGAAGAAGGTCCCCTCCACGGCGCCTCCGCCAGGGTTCACGAGGTGTGCGCCCTTGGCGACGGCGTCCTCGAGGAGCGCGCGCTGGTAAGCCACGCGCTCGGCGTCGGGCATGGGCGTGATGCCCACGCCCTCGTCCCAGGGCATGCCGCACTTCAACTCCGAAACCGCCGCGGAGAGTTTCTCCAGGAAGGTCCCCACGGCGTTCTTGTGGACCCAGAGGATCTTGAGCGCGGTGCAACGCTGGCCGTTGTAGGAGAGCGCGCCGAGGAGGCACTCGTTGGCGGCCTGGTCGAGGTCGGCGTCGTTCAGGACGATGGCCGCGTTCTTGGCCTCGAGCCCCAGGACCGACCGCAGGCGGTGGGGCGTGGGGTGCTGCTTCTTCAGGCTGTCCGCCACGCGGCTCGACCCGATGAAGGCGAGCACGTCGATCTTCCCCGTGGCCATGAGGGGGTGGACCACCTCCTCGCCCCGGCCGAAGAGCGTGTTCACCACGCCCGGCGGGAACGCGTCTCGGAAGGCCTCGAGGAGCGGCCCGTGGAGGAGGACGCCCACGCGCGGCGGCTTGAAGAGGACCGTGTTGCCCATGATGAGCGCGGGGATGAGGAAGGTGAAGGTCTCGTTGAGGGGGTAGTTGTAGGGCCCCATGCAGAGCGCCACGCCGAGGGGCCCTCGCCGGATCTGCCCCAGGATCCCCTGGGTGATGGTGAACCGGGAGGAGACGCGGTCGAGGTCCTTGAGCGCGTCCATCGTGTCGCGGATGTACTCCAGGGTCCTGTCGAACTCGCGGGCGGCGTCGGCCTTCGTCTTGGCGATCTCCCACATGAGGAGTCGCACGACCTCCTCCCGCCGCTTGTGCATGGCGAGCGCGAAACGCTCCATGTGCCCGAGGCGCTGGCGGACCGACATGGTGGGCCAGAGGCCGCGGCCGTGGTCGTAGGCGCGCACGGCGGCGTCGAGGGCCTCGAGGGCGTCGGTGGACCCCATGAGCGGGTAGCGTCCGAGGGGGCGTTGCCTCAGGCCCTTGTCGGTCCGCAGGCACACGGGGGAGAGGACCTCGCGCATGGAGCCCTTCCAAGGGCGCAGCTCGCCGTTGATGAGGACCCGGTCCACCACGGCGGGGTGGGGGAGGCGGAGCGCCTCCGGGATGTCCTGCTCTTCGGGGAAGTGGAAGGGTCCCTGGGCGTCGGTGGACATGGCCGCAACCTCCTTTTCGGGGGATGGTGTACGCGGGCTGTTTTCGGGGCGGGGACGGGGTCCGGGCGTCAGCGCTCCGTATCGGGCCCGGCGCCCCAGAAGTTCGTGGTCCCCGAGGCGTCATTGCCGAACCACTTGACGCGCTCCTCGGTGATGAAGCACGTGGCGTGGGTTCCGTAGACCTTGGAGAAGACCACCGTCCCCTGGTGGCCGGTGTCCGTCGAGAAGCGGATCTCGGCCCACGTCTTGCCCTTGCGGGAGGTGAGGTCCGCCATGCAGACGGGGCAGGAGAACTCCACCTTGTCCCCCGCCTCGAGCGGGAAGCCCTGGGGGACGAAGACGTCGTAGTTCCCGGGGCGGGGGCTGAAGAGGACGAGGCCGTTGCGGCGCTTGAGGTGGGCGCGGAGGACGATCTTGACGCTGGGGTTGAGGACGGCGTTGCACTGCGGGCAGGTGAAGGTCCGTTTCATGGCGTCTTCCCTCCGGTGGTTTGACCTAAACCTAGTGCCCGAAAGGCTCCGTGTAAAGGGCCCCGCCCTTGGCGGAGACGCCGCCCCTGGCGCATCATGGCTCCAGGAGGGACCCCATGCCTCGGCTCTCGCGCCTGCTGATTCTTTCCCTGGCCTGTCTGCTCCCGGTCGCGGCATCCGCCGCGGGCCCGGGGTCATTCCTCCAGCCCGCCGCCGCGGCCCCGGCCTCCGCCGGGAAGGGCTCCCTCCTCCCCGGGGGGGACTACCTCGGCCAGAAACCCCCGGGCCAGGAGCCCGAGCTCTTCGCCCCAGGCATCGTGGACGCCGGGATGTACACGCGGGACGTGGCCATGACCCCCGACGGCAAGGAAATCTACTGGACCGCCACGATCGGTAGCTGGACCCTGACCACCATCGTCTTCAGCCGGCAGGTGGACGGGCACTGGACCTCGCCCGAGGTGGCCCCCTTCGCCGCGGACCCCCACTACCACACAATCGAGCCGTGCATCTCGCCCGACGGCAAGCTCTTCTTCTTCTCCTCGGACCGGCCCGGCCCCCAGAACGGCAAGGAGGCCGACTTCGACCTCTACGTCATGGAGCGCCGGGGCGACGGCTGGAGCGAGCCCCTCAGCCTCGGGGCGCCCATCAACACCGAGAAGGGGGAGTACTTTCCCTCGGTCACCCGCGACGGCACCCTCTACTTCACCCGCGACAACGGCCCGGGCTCGGGGGACATCTGGCGGACCCGCTGGGTGGGCGGGCACTACGCCCCCCCGGAGAAGCTCCCCTACGAGGTGAACCGCGGGAACTCCCAGTTCAACGCCTTCGTGGACCCCGACGAGACCTACCTCATCCTCAGCGAACAGGGCCAGAGGGCGAACCTGGGAACGGTCGACTACTACATCGTCTTCCGCAACCCCGACGACACGTGGACCGAGGCGGTGAACCTCGGCCCCGCGATCAACGGCAAGAAGTCGGAGGGCTACTCGGCCTACGTGTCCCGCGACGGGAAGGTCCTCTTCTTCGCCTCGGCGCGCGTTCGCCCCGACCTCACGGGGGCCGGCGAGAAGCTCACCTACGCCCGCCTGAAGGAGCTCCACAACAGCGGCGGCAATGGCACCTCGGCGATCTACTGGGTGGACGCCGGGTTCCTGAAGGACCTCAACCCCGCCCTGCCGAAGGACACTCCTCCCGCGAAGTAGGCCCCCGATCCGACACGGGAACCTTTTCTCGCCGCCCGTCGTCATGCAAGGGTGAGGAGGTTCCATGAGCGGTGAGACGCCCAACCCCGACCTGTTCCTCGCCCGCCGTGCCGCCGCGGGGCAGGAGGAGGCCTGGGCCGACCTCGTGGACCGCCACGGGCGCCGCCTCTACAACCTCGCCCTCCAGTTCTCGGGCACCCGCGAAGAAGCCGAGGACCTCACCCAGGAGATCTTCCTCCGCCTCTTCCAGAACCTGCGCACCTACCGCGGCGAGGTCCCGCTCCTGGGCTGGGCGCTGAGGCTCTCGCGCAACCTCTGCATCGACCACTACCGCAGGACGCGCCAGGAGCGCCGGTGGCACCGCGTCGCCTCGGAGGTCCTCGATCATCTGCCCTCCGATGAAGACGTGGAGGCGGGCTCCGAGCGGCGCCAGCACGTGGAGGCCGTCTACGCGGGGCTCGCCGAGCTCGCCGAAGAGTTCGCCGAGGCGGTGCTCCTGTGCGACCTGCAGGGCCTGTCCCTCGAGGAGGCCTCGGCCTATCTCGGCATCCCTGTAGGCACCCTCAAATCGCGGCTCCACCGGGGGCGCCAGCGCCTGGTTGAGGTGGTCCGCGGACGGCTGACGCCGGGGCCCGCCGGGATCGAAGCGGGAGGCGCGCCGTGCTGAGCGAGGCCTGCGCCCTCTTCCGCGAAAACTTCGAGCCGGCCCGCCGGACCGACCATGAGTCGGCGTGCGCCCCTTGCCGCGAGTGGGCCCTGACGGTCCGGTCCTTCGGGTCGGCGGGGTGCGCGCTGCCCCTGCCGGAGGGCCTTCGCCTCCGCCTGGCGAGCGTCGGCGAGCGTGACGTCGAGGGCGCCGCCGTCGCGCCTCTGCCGCAGGTGTCCCTCCCCTCGGAGCTCCGCGCCAAGCTCTACCGCATCCCCTCCGACGCCCGCCTGGCCACAGCGCGGCGGAGGGCGCCCGCGGGCTCCACGGAGGTCGTCGCCGCGAGCCTCGTCTTCGCGGTGCTCGTGACGCTGGGGGCCGGGGACGTGCTGACCCCGTCAGACCACCCTACGCTCTCCGCCGCGTCCCGCGTCGCCGGGGCCGTCCTCAAGGAGGTCGGGACCCGAGGCACCCAGACGCTGCTGGGCGCGGGCGAGGGGATTCTCGACGGATTCCTGAAGGCCAACCGGACCCTCGAGGATTTCCTCGGCCGGATCACCGAACCGAAACGGGAGGAGCAGAGGGCCACCGAGGCCTCCCCTCCCACACCCCCACCCGAACGAAAGGAGACCCCCCATGGAAGCCGCCCGACCCATTGACCCCGAGATCGCCGAGGCCCGAGCGCCCGAATCCCAGGCCGCCCCGCCGGCGCGCCTCCTCAAGAAGCCCCTCGTGGCCGGGTTCCTGTCCCTCTTCCCGGGCATGGGGAACATCTACAACGGCCTCTACCTGAGGGGCGCCATCTTCTTCACCGCCGCGGCGTGCCTCATGGCGCTCGGCGGCGAGGATCACGAGCACCCCGTCCTGGGCTTCGTCATCGCCTTCGTGTGGATCTTCAACGTCCTCGACGCCTACCGGCAGGCCCAGCTCATCAACCTCGGCATCGCGCAGGACCTGGGCCAGGAGGACCTGCCCAAGCTGCCGAAGGCGGGGCAGGGCGGCCTCGTGGCGGGCCTCCTCCTCATCCTCCTGGGCGTCGTGGCCAGCTTGCAGCTCTACCTCGGCATCGACCTCTCGTGGACCCTCAAGTTCTGGCCCGTCGCGGTCATCGCCTTCGGCGCGTGGCTCGTCTTCTCGTGGACGCGCGAGCGGACCAAGGCGGAGGAGGGGGACGAGAAGCTCCCCTAGCCGGCACCAGACCCGTTGCGCGAAACGAATCCACCCTGCAGCGGCCCGCTCCGGCGGGCCGCTTCGCTTTGCCCGTGGGGGAGATCACCGCGTCCTCTTGCCGGCGCCCGCCCGGGGAGTAAAATGGCCGCCCCGGCGGGGCCGGGACGGGGCAGGTGAGGGAGAGGGCCATGGCGGGAGGCGGACGGAAGAAAGAGGGGCCCCCGGGTCCGAGCGGCGGCGTGCTCTCGGACCTGCGGGCCTACTTCCTCGCCCGGCCGCCCATCCGCACGAAGGTGACGTTCCGCACCTCCGCCCAGCGCCAGGAGTACAGCCGGCGGATCATGCAGCGCGTGGGCATCGACGTGAGCGACTACACGGTGCTGAACATCCACCGCATCGGCATCGAGGTGCCCAACAAGGTGGTCTTCGAGGAGCTCACCCGGTGGAACGGCGACGGTCGTTGCTGGCCCAACCACCTGGCCATGGCCGAGCTCGTGGACGGGTGCAACCAGAACGTCCACATCCACCTCATGGGCTGGAAGCGCTACCCCTTCGGGTTCAAGCGGAGCTTCTTCGGGCTCAGGTTCGTCCCCCTCTTCGATCTCAACGCCCTGCGCTACCAGCCCGTGCCCTCGCCCATGGAGATGGACAGCGCGCGCTACATGCTCTACGCCTGCAGCGGCGGCTACCCCATCGGCATCTTCGCCATCTACGTCCGCTCCTCCATCCCCGAGGAGGGGGAGCGCGAGCAGACCCAGCTCTTCATGGTCGTGGGGTTCAACTTCTACGGCAAGGCCCGCTCCGCGAGGGGCCGCATCATGGGGCGCCCCTGGGAGTGGGTCCACGACCGCGTCACCGCCAACGTCCTGAACCGGATCAAACGCCTCTGCGAGTGGCAGTTCGCCCGCCTCCAGCAGGGCGGGTGACGGGGCAGGCGGCCCCCCGGTTCTCCCCCCCCGCCAGTACCCTTTTGTCCCCCCGGTCGCCATATTTGGGGCGGGGCTCCAAGACACCCAGTGGAGGAGGGGGGCATGCGCGGACCATCCAGCGTCTTCCGTCGTCTCGGATTCGGGTTCACGGCCGCCGCGTTCGCGGGGGTTCTCTTTGTCGCTACGGCCATCTCCGGAGGTGCGGCAGAGCCCGCCCGGACCGAGCGGGCGGCCATCCCGCAGATCGACCAGGCCATCAAGGGGCTCATGAGGAAGTACGAGATTCCCGGCGGCACGGTGGCCGTCATGAAGGATGGCAAGCTGGTCTATGCCGCCGCCTACGGCTACGCCGATAAGGCACTCAAAGAGAAGGCCAAGCCCGAGACCCTCTTCAGGATCGCGAGCGTCTCGAAGACGATCACGGCGGTGGCGATCCTCCAGCTCGTCCAGGAGGGCAAGCTCTCCCTGGACGAGAGGGCCTTCGAGATCCTCGACGACCTCCGTCCCCCCGTGGGAAGCTCACCCGATCCCCGGCTGGGCCAGATCACCGTGAGGGACCTCCTCAGGCACAGCGGCGGGTGGGTGACCGACGAGGCCGGGGACCCGCAGTTCGCGTCCCTCCAGATCGCGCAGGCCCTGGGCACGCCCTCGCCGCCCGACGCGCGATCGGTCATCGGCTTCTGGATGGGCGAGCCCCTGCAGTTCACGCCGGGCACGCGTTACTCCTACTCGAACTTCGGGTACAACGTCCTCGGGCGGATCCTTGAGAAGCGGACGGGCATGAGCTACGAGAACTGCGTCCTCAGCCGGGTCCTCCTTCCGGCGGGGGTCCGGCGGATGAAGATCGGGGCCACCCTGAAGGAGCAGCGGGCCGACGGCGAGGGGGCCTACCACGCGAACGCCGGAGCGCCCACGATGGACGCCGTCTTCCCCTCGCTGGGGCGGGTGCCTGAAGCCTACGGGGGCTGGTCTCACGCGGTCCTGGACTCCCACGGCGGGTGGATCGCGTCGGGCATGGACCTGATGCGCTTCGTGCGTGTGGTGGAGGGCTCGGGCGGCCAGGACAAGCTCCTGAGCGACGAGATGCTCGCCAAGATGACCCAGTATCAGGGGCTGCCCGGCCCCGGGCAGTCGCCCGCCAAGTACTACGGGCTCGGGTGGGGCGTGGAGTTCCCCGGGACGCCCCAGGAAGAGTGGGGCCACTCGGGCGCGCTCTCGGGCTGCAACGCCACCCTTCTCATCCGGAGGGCGGACGGCATCTCCTACGCGGTCCTGTTCAACGTGCTGCCCGACGACTTCGCCACCTTCTTCGACGAACTCATGCCCGGTATGAGGGCCGCCATCAACGCCGTACCCAGGTGGCCGAACAAGGATTTGTTCTCACAGTACCCGTGAGCGCGGGAAGGACCCGCGTCGGGCTCTATCTGAAGAGCGACTTGATCTTCGATTCGACGAGGGAGAGAGGCGCGAAGAAGGGGCGCTCCGAGATGGCCACCTCGACCGTGTCGCCGGAGATGCTGTAGGAACCCACGACGCCGAGGGCGCTGAAGCGCCCCGCCGTGACGTCGCCCTCGAACTCGGCACCCTCCTTCTCCGCGGCAATCCGTGCCTTTTCCACCGCTTCAGCGGCCGTGCCGGTGATCTGGAACGAGAAGGATTCGGACATCGCGCGGCTCCCTTCTTTCGGGTGGTGCTGGCGAGGGGTCCTCGATCGGACGGCCTCCTCCAATTCAATCATTCTCCCTCATCCCCTGAGCGCAGGAAAGGCACTTGGTCCCTTCTTTGGTCCCTTCTTTCGATCTCCCCAGCTCTCCGATTCTCCGACTCTCCGTCTCGCGTCGACGAAGGCGCGGCGGTCGTGCTGGGCGGTGGGTCGTGATGTGCAGGATGGGGGAAAAAGGGTGGAGGCGCCGACCGGAATCGAACCGGTGATGAGGGCTTTGCAGGCCCCTGCCTTACCGCTTGGCTACGGCGCCCCACGGTCCCCTAAGTATCGCCGTTTTGGGGCTTTCCGTCAACCTGCGGAGGCCCTGACCGTGGTATATAGAAGGCACGGGAGGGGACCATGGCGGACGATCCGACGGTGGCGCAAACGGGCGAGCCGGAGCAACTCTGGCTGTCGTGGGAGAGTCGGGTCCGCATCCTTCTGAACCCCTCCGTGTGGCTCGGGGTCCTGGCGGCCTTCGGCATCAGCACGTGCCTCTTCACGGCGCTCATGCTGGCCATCAGCAAGAGTCCGTGGGCCCTGGCCATCGGGGCGGGTATCTTCACCTTCTTCATGGTCATCTTCCTCTTGGTGGGAATCGTGGTGGACCTCTTCGGAGGCTTCCGTGTGAGCTTCGCGCTCACCACGCGGGGCGTGCGCAGTATCTCGGGCAAGGCCGCCCGCGGTGCCGGGGACGCGGCCTTCTGGATGGGACTCCTGGCGGGCAACGCGGCCGCCATGGGTGCCGGGATGCTGGCCAAGTCGGAAGCCTTCGTCTTCATCCCCTACGGCGAGGTCTCCAAGGTGAAGCTTCGGCCCGGCCGGAAGTACATCCTCGTGAAGGGCGGCACCCTCCAGAAGCCCATCGGGCTCTACTGCACGGCCCAGAACTACCCCCAGGCGGAGGCCATCCTCCGCCAGCAGTGCACCGCAGCGACCTTTTCTTGAGACTGGGGCCGGGGCTCGTCAGCCCCGGTCGGAATCGGGACAGAACGGTTGCTTCAGGGCCGCCGCGCAGGCCATGGCCTGCGCGTGCGCCTTCACGTCGTGCACGCGCAGGATGCGCGCGCCCTTCAGGAGCGCGGCCGCGTGGAGCGCGAGAGTCCCCGCGAGGCGGTCCCCGACCGGTGCGCCCGTGAGGACGCCGATGGTGCTCTTGCGCGAGGCGCCCACCAGGACGGGGTGGCCGAGGCCCTCGAGCGCCTCCAGGTGCGCCACGAGGGCCAGATTGTCCTGGGGCCGCTTGGCGAAGCCGAAACCGGGGTCCACGACGATCTGCCCGGGGCCCAGCCCGGCGGCTTCGGCGGCCTCGACGCGCGCCCTGAGCTCAGCCACCACTTCGCCCACCGCGTCGCGGTAGTAGGGCTCCGCCTGCATGGTCGCGGGGGTGCCGCGCATGTGCATGAGGACGACGGGCGCGCCGCGCTCCGCGCAGAGCGGGAACATGGCGGGGTCGGCGCCCGCGGAGATGTCGTTGACGAGGTCCGCGCCCGCGTCGAGCGCGGCCTTGGCCACTTCGGCCTTCGTGGTGTCCACAGAGAGCGGCACGTCCGGCAACGCCTTGCGCAGGCCCTCCAGGACGGGCAGGAGGCGAGCCCTCTCCTCCTCTGCGCTCACGCCCGCACTGCCGGGGCGCGTGGATTCGGCGCCCACGTCGAGAAGGTGCGCACCCTCCTCCGCAAGCTTCACGCCGTGGGCTGCGGCAGACGGGGGGTCGAGGAAACGGCCGCCGTCGGAGAAGGAATCGGGCGTCACGTTGACCACGCCCATGAGGAGGTAGGGGCGGTCCTTCAGCAGGTCCCTCCCCCGGACGAGGAGCGTCCCGGAGCGGTCCATCGCGCGCAGGCAGTGCTCGATCTCCGCCGAGAGGCCCTTGAGGCCGTAGGGCTGGGCTTTCAGCCCCTTGACGAGATAGCCGAACTCGCGGCGCGTACCGAGCAGGAGGGCCGTCACGGGGCCGTGGACGAAGCGGCTCACGGAGTCGGGAAGGGCCGCCTCGCCCCCCAACGACAGGAGGTCCTGCTTCAGGATGGAGGCCGCCCGGGCGTCGAGGCCCTCCACGCGAAGGCACAGCGCGTCCATGCGGCGCAGGAGGTGCGACACGCCCTCGTCGCTCACGCCGAGGGCGCGCAGGTAAGGCGCGCGCTCGCCGGTTCTGAGGTCCAGCGGGAACACGTTGAACCCCGAGCGGCGTAGTGTTGCAGTTCTTTCGCTGTCGCTCATCGTGCCGGCATTTGCATCGGGGACCGGACCTGTCCGCTGTCGTTCAAACCGCGTCTTGTCTCTTCCTTCGTTGGCTCGTCGGCTCGTTGACTCGTTGACTCGATCCCTACGCTGGTTCCGGCGCGGGCGAGATCGTCGCGCGCGCCACGTCGCCGGCCGGGGCCGGGACGCCGTCGCTGGGGGTGGAGGCGTCCGAGGGCGGCTCGCCCGTGCGGTCGCGGAGCTCCTCGCCCCGGAGGAGGGCCTGGAAGTCCTCCCTGTCGAGGACCTCGCGGTCGAGGAGGGCCTGGATGACCCGGCCCATCTGGTCCTTGTGCTCGCTGATGATCTGGCGGGCCTTCTCCTGGGCGGCGAGAACGATGACCTTCACTTCCTCGTCGATCTCCCGCGCCGTCTGCTCGCTGTACTGGCCCCGCGCGGCGCCCTCCCAGAAGGGCCCGAAGGGGTTGCTCTCGGAGCGGTAGCTCAACGGGCCGAGCTTGTCGCTCATGCCCCACGCCACGACCATGTTGCGCGCCATCTCCGTGGCCTTCTCGAAGTCGTTGCCGGCGCCCGTCGTGACGGAGCCGATGAGGAGCTCCTCGGCGGTGCGGCCGCCGAGCATGACGGCGATCTCAGCCTCGAGGTACTCCTTGGAGTAGTTGTAGCGGTCGTCCATGGGGAGCTGCTGGGTGAGGCCCAGGGCCATGCCCCTCGGGACGATGGTGATCTTGTGGATGGGGTCGGCGTTGGGCACGAAGCTCGCCACCACCGCGTGGCCCGCCTCGTGCGTGGCGACGACCTTCTTGTCCTCCTCGGACAGGATGAGGGAGCGGCGCTCGCTGCCCATCATCACCTTGTCCTTGGCGAACTCGAAGTCCTCCATGGCCACGCCCTTGCGGCCCAGGCGCGCGGCGCGGAGGGCGGCCTCGTTCGCGAGGTTCGCCAGGTCGGCGCCCGAGAACCCCGGGGTCCCGCGGGCCACCACGGAGAGGTCCACGCCGTCGGCGACCTTGAGGGAGCGCACGTGCACGCCGAGGATCTCGGTGCGGCCCTTGAGGTCTGGGCGCGGCACGACGATGCGGCGGTCGAAGCGGCCCGGCCGCAGGAGGGCCTGGTCGAGGACGTCGGGCCGGTTCGTGGCGGCGATGATGATGACGCCCTCGTTCGCCTCGAAGCCGTCCATCTCGACGAGGAGCTGGTTGAGGGTCTGCTCCCGCTCCTCGTGTCCGCCCAGGTTGCCCACGCCGCGGTTGCGCCCCACGGCGTCGATCTCGTCGATGAAGACGATGCACGGGGCGTTCTTCTTGGCCTGCTCGAACATGTCGCGGACGCGGCTCGCGCCCACGCCCACGAAGAGCTCCACGAACTCGGAGCCGCTGATGGAGAAGAAGGGCACGCCCGCCTCGCCGGCGATGGCCTTGGCGAGGAGCGTCTTGCCCGTGCCCGGGGAGCCCATGAGGAGGACGCCCTTGGGGATCTTCCCGCCGAGCTTCTGAAACTTGTGCGGGTCCTTGAGGAAGTCGATGATCTCGTAGAGCTCCTCCTTGACCTCCTCGATCCCCGCCACGTCCTTGAAGGTGATCTTGTTCTTGCTCTCGTTGATGAGGCGGGCCTTGGACTTGCCGAAGGAGAAGGCCTTGTTCCCGCCCTGCTGCATCTGGCGCATGAAGAAGATCCAGAACCCGATCATGAGGACCACGGGCAGGATGTACGCGAGGACGAAGAAGTACTGCCCCGAGTTGGGCTCCTGGGAGCGGACGTCCACGCCCTTGGCCACGAGCTGGGGAGTGTAGTTCTGGAGGTCAGGCGGGAGGTTCGTCGTGTAGGTGGTGGCGCCCTCGATGGCGTCCTTGAGCTCGCCCTTGACCGTGGCGCCTTTCACGACGGCGGTCTTCACCTGCCCCGTCTGCACGAGCTGGTCGAACTTGCTGAAGGGGATTTCCACCTCTTTGGTGGTGGCCTTCCGCAGGAGCCCTATGGATGCGGCGATGACGACGAAGATGAGGATCCAAAGCATGAGGTTCCGAAGCTGTGAGTTCACTCGATCTCCTTGGCGGCCGGAGGGAAGGGCCCGGCCGGGCCAGAAACGGCGGGCCGTGCCACCGGGGCCGCCCGCCGAGGTTCCCGACCCCCTCGGGGGCGGGTTCAGGACAGGGAAAACGCCCGCATCCTCACCCTCATTCCGATTCGACCCAGGTGATGTAGGGAAGGTTCCGGTAGCGCTCCTGCCAGTCCAGGCCGTAGCCTACCACGAACTTGTCGGGCACGGTGAAGCCGCGGTAGTGGAGGGGCACGTCCAGCTTCCTGGCCTCCGGCTTGTCCAGGATGGCGGCCACGCGGATGGAGGCGGGGGTCCGCTCGATCTCCAGGTGCTTGATGAGGTAGTCGAGCGTGATCCCCGTGTCCACGATGTCCTCCACGATGAGGACGTGCTTGCCCGCGAGGTCGAGGCTCGAGGTGAACCTCATGGTGGCGTGCACGCCGTCCACCTGGCTCTTCATCTCGATGAGGACGAGGCGCACGTCGCACGTCAGGCGCCTCATGAGGTCCGCGAGGAAGGGGATGGAGCCCTTGAGGATGCCGCAGAGGACGAGGGTCTGGCCCTTGTAGTCGTGGTCGATCTGCGCGGCCAGCTCGGCCACGCGCTGCTGGATCTGCTTCTCGGTGAACAGGAGACCCGTCGCGAGCTTCATCGTGTTCTCCTCCGGCGCGGCGCCGCGGGCGCGAGTCGGATGCCCCGGGCCTCGCGCGTGCCGGACCAGCCTCCGGGAAGGGCCACCTCGGCTCCGGGCCGGGCCGTCCTCAGCGCCCAGAGCGCCCTCAGGTGGCGCTCGGCGATCCGGCGGAGGTGTCCCCGGGCGGTCCTGAGGCCCTCCCGGAAGAGCTCCAGCCCCTGTCCCTCCGCCAGTCCCGACAGCGCGTCGCACTCATAATATACGGCGTCCCCCTCGAGCCTCGCAATCGCGGGCGGGGCCTGCGGGCGTGCCTCGCGGGCCAGCCGCGCGAGGGCGGCCAGGCGGGCGGAGATGCCGGGGAGGGCCGCCTCCAGGGCCGGGAGAGCCTCCTGCCGCACGCGGTTGCGAAGGTAGCGGTGGTCACAGTTGCTCGAGTCCTCCAACCAGCGCAGGCCGCAGCTCTCGGCAGCCTGGCGGAGGTGTGCGCCGGTGAGCCCGAGGGCGGGACGCACGACCCGGCCCGAGAGGGGATGGATGCCCGAGAGCCCGGCGATTCCCGTGCCGCGGGCGATGCGCATGAGGACGGTCTCGGCCTGGTCGTCGAGGCTGTGCGCCGTGGCCACCCAGTCCCAGGACCCCTTGGCGCGAAGGCGCTCGAGGGCCGCGTACCGGCCCTCGCGGGCCCACTCCTCGGTGCTCTCCCCCCGGACCGGCTTGCCGCGGAGCCTGGCCTTGCAGAAGGGAAGGCCCAGGGCCTTGGCCAGGGCCGCCACCGCGGCCTCGTCGCGGTCCGCCTCGCTCCCCCTCAGGTTGTGGTGGACGTGCGCCACGCCGAGGACGAGGTCGGGCCGGGGCCGGGCCGACATGAGGAGCGCCAGGAGGCCCACCGAATCGCCGCCTCCCGACACGGCCACGAGGACCCGATGGCCGTCCCGCAAGGGATAGGCCTTCAGGTCGCTCCTGAACCGCTTGAGAAGAGGGTGGTGGCGGTGCAGGGAGTCGAACCCCGGACACAACGGATATGAGCCGTTTGCTCTAACCACCTGAGCTACACCGCCACAATCGCGGAGGATACCGCAGGGCCCCCCTGTATGTCAATGCTGGTGAGGGATTTGGGCGCCTCCGGGAGAGCGAGCTGGAGGGCCGGGGAGCTAGAGAGCTGGGGCAGGAGAGAAGAATCAGAACATCTGGCGGGTGAGGGGGTTCCGCCCCCCGCTCCCGTCATTTTCCGTCCAGGTGCTGCCACAGGTACCAGCAGGCGTAGCTGCGGTAGGGCTTCCAAGGGTCGCCCATGGTCTCGGCCTCCCGGGCGGTGGGCACCTTGGGGAGATCGAGGACGACCTTGAGGGCTTTGCGCACGCCCAGGTCCGCGGCGGGCCAGACGTCGGGGCGCCGCAGGGTGAAGATGAGCGCCATGTGGGCGGTCCAGGGACCGATGCCCCTGATGCCCACGAGGGCCTCCTCCACCTCGGCATCGGAGAGGTGCTCGAGGCCGTCCAAGTCCAGGCGCCGGGTGAGGACGGCATCGGCGAGGTCGCGGATGGCCGCCATCTTGGCGCGCGAAAGACCCACGGCGCGGAGCTCCTCGTCGGTGTGCTTGAGGAGCTTCTTCGGGTTGGGGAAGCCCCGGCCGCCCAGCTTCTCCAGGCGCCCGTACATCGCCTCCGCCACCCTGCCGGAGAGCTGCTGGCCGACGATGGCGCCCACGAGGTTGGCCAGGAGGTTCTCCCGCGTGTACTCGTAGAAGGTAGGGGGGCCCACCTTCTGGATGATCGGCTTGAGCCTGGGGTCCCGCTTGAGCTTGGCCAGCGCCTTCTTCGACACCTCGTCCATCGGTTCCTCCGGCAGGTCAGGATGAGGTCAACGGGCCAGCGAGTCAATGAGCACAAATGATGGAGTGCCTCCACATTTTCGTCTTCCCCCCGTCTCCCCACCTCCCTATCGCCCCCTCTCGCCGGTTCGTGCCCGACTCATCTTCTCGCCGCGCTCCCCGTGATACCCTGGACCCCCATCAAGGAGGAACCATGGCCAAGGTCACGCTGCACACGAACAACGGCGACATCGCGCTGAAGCTCTACGAGGACAAGGCCCCGAAGGCCTGCGAGAACTTCTCGACCCACGCCAAGAACGGCTACTACGACAAGGTCATCTTCCACCGCGTCATCGACCGCTTCATGATCCAGGGCGGCGACCCCTCGGGCACGGGGCGCGGCGGCAAGTCCATCTGGGGCAAGTCCTTCGAGGACGAGGTGCGCAACGGCCTGCGCTTCGACCGCAAGGGCATCCTGGCCATGGCCAACGCGGGCCCCTCCACCAACGGCAGCCAGTTCTTCATCACCCTCGCGCCCACCGAGTGGCTCACCGACAAGCACACGATCTTCGGCGAGGTCGTCTCGGGCATGGACGTGGTGGAGAAGATCGGCACGTGCGACAAGGGCCCCGGCGACCGCCCCACCAAGGACGTGGTCATCGAGCGCTGCACCGTCGAAGCCTGACGGCATGGAGAACACGCGGACCATCGCGTGGGACGACCCGCTCGCGCTGGGCAGGAGAGCCCGCGAACTCTCGGGCCTCGAGTTCCTCCGCTGGCTCATCGCAGCCAAGGCTCGAGTGCCCATCGGCGCGACCCTGGGCTTCGAACTTGTCGAGGTGAGCGAGGGCGTCGCCGTCTTCGAGGCCGAGGCGGGGCCGTGGGCCTACAACCCGATCGGCTCCGTGCACGGCGGGTGGTACGCAGCGGTCCTCGACGCGCCCCTCGGCGTGGCCCTCCACACCCTCCTCCCCGCGGGGGTGGGCTACACGACCCTCGAGATGAAGGTGAACGTGGTCCGGCCCGTCCAGCCCGACACCGGGAGGCTCAAGGCCGTCGGCAAGGTCGTCCACAAAGGCCGCCGCACCGCCGTCACCGAGGCGCGCATGGAGGATGCCGAGGGGCGCCTTTACGCCCACGCCACCTCCACCTGCATCATCTTGGAAGGATAAAGAGAAAACTCACCACGGAGACACGGAGAGCACGGAGAAAAGAAGAAGAAACCCTCTGGTTCTTCTCTTTGAAAAGAACCTTCCTTTGACCTTCTCCGTGTCCTCCGTGCCTCCGTGGTGAAATTCCTTCGACTTACTCTTTAACGAGCTCCATGACAAAACCCGCGGTGTCGGGGACGCGGACGACGGGGTAAGGCCCGGGGTCCTTGGACCACTGGTTGGGATAGAGCGCCGCGTCGAAGGCGCCCGCACGAGCCAGGCCGTCCGAGCTCTCGGGCTCGAGGAGCGCGGGAAGGAGCGCGCGGATCTTCTGACCTCCGTCGAGGGGTACGGCGTACCAGCCCGCCACGCCCATCTCCACCGTCTCCCAATGGCCCTTGATCTCCTTCAGGGGCACGCGCCCCTGGTTGGGCATGGACGCGTAGGTCAGGGAGTCCACGTCGAACCTGAGGACCTTGGCCTTTTCGGGAGCCTTCACCCGGTAGACGCGCGCCCCGTGCGCACGGAGCGTGTCCACGACGGCGCCGAGCCCGGGCGGGATCAGGTACGCGCCGGTGAGGACGGGACCCGCCGTGGCGGTCACGTTGCCGAGGTAGGGCACCGTCACGTCCATGCGCTCCGTCGTCCCATGAACCTCGCCCTTCGCGTCCTTGGTGGCCTTGAAGGCCTTGATGGTGAGGCTCTCGGGGTAGAGCGAGGTCTTGATGTCGGTGTAGAGCCGCGGCTGGCCCGAGTCCCTGCACGTCTTCACGTTGGCGAGCATGGCCTCCTCGTGCGTCGCCGCGTACGCGAGGAGCGCCTCGAGGAAGGCGTAGCTCGCCCGGACGCGCGTGGGGAAGTCGGCGTAGGCGTAGTTCTCGTCGAGGAGCGCGTAGGCGCAGCGCGTGGAGAAGTAGTCCACACCGATCCGCAGGCTCGGCGGGTGGTTCACCCACTTCGTCGGCTTGAGGTCGTCGTCGAAGTCGCCGTAGGGGAGCGTGTCCATCTGGAAGTGCGCCGACACGTAGGCCTGCATCCAGGGGAAGACCTCGTCGTGCATGGCCGCGTCGATGGCCGGGTTCCCCGCGGGGTGCTTGCCCCAGATCCACGTGAGGGGCTCCTCGTGGTAGGAACCGTTGGTGGTGTGGAGGTCCGCCATCACGAAGGGGTTCCAGCGGTCGAAGAGGGCGACCAGGGTCCGCACCTCGGGCGTCTCGAGCTTGACGAAATCGCGGTTGAGGTCGAGGTTCTGCCCGTTCGTCCGAAGGCCCACGCCGTCCAGGACCTTCTGGTAGGGCCGGTTCTCGGGGCTGATCTTCTCGTTCCCGTCCACGTTGAACAGGGGGACGAGTAGGAGCGTGAATCGCTTCAGGAGCCCCTGAGGGTCGCGCGCCAGGAGGTCCCGCGCGAACATCTGCAGCGCCTCCTTGCCCTCCACCTCGCCGCCGTGGATGTTGGCCACGATGAGGAGGACGGGCCGGGTGTTGTCCTGCGGCGCCGCGACGGCGGGGTCCCCGAGGATCACGAGGGGGATGACGCGCCCTTCCGCCGAGCGCCCGAGTTCGCCCAGAACGACTCTGCCGGGGTTCTGGGCGCAGAGGGTTTCGTAGAAGGCCTGCACCTCCGCGAGCGTGCTCGTTGCCTGGTACGCTGTCCGCTCCGGCGTCGTCACGGGCCCCTGCTGGGGCACCCTCGCCGGCTCCGCGGCATGGAGGAGGAACGTCGATAGTAGCGCGAGCCCACCCAGCAACGATTTGCTTTTCATCTCTTTCTCCAGCTCTCCAGCACTCCAGCTCCCCAGCTCGTTCCCCTCAGTGCCCTTCCCCCTCCACCGTGATCCACCTCGCCGCAAAGAATACCGCCGCCATCACCGCATAGCCCGCCGCCCATGGCCACGCGGGGGTCAGCGCGATGATGGTGTCGCCCGAGGTCCAGCGGTAGGAGTGCATGAGGCCGAGCACGGACAACAGGGCACCCGCGAGGCACCACACGCCGGCCTGGACGAACTTCCGCTCGATGACCGCCACGGTGGCGGCGGCCAGGATCATGGCGCTGAAGATGAACCCCTGCTCGAGAGCGAAGGCGCCGTGGATCCACGTGTCGCTCCCCTTGAAGGCGTCCACGAGCGCCTCCGTGAAGGGGTGCTCGGGCGTGCCCAGGCCCGCGGCGCGCAACCCGTTCTTGGCCATCATGGCACCCCACGCGGCGAGCGCGGGGAAGAGGCCCATGACCACCGCGGGGGCGTGCTCCCTGGGCGTGGCGGAGAAGGCCTGGGCGGCGATGACGATGCCGATCCAGAGGACGATGGCCATCCCCGCGTCCACGGGCACGGCCCACGCGATGTACGAGAAGGTCCCCGTGAGGCACACGAGGGTGAAAAAGGCCCCGTTGAGGACGCTGTAACCCGCCCGCGCGCCGAGGGACTTCCATCCGGGGTGGCCGATGTAGAGCGTGGTGGGGAAGCACGAGCCGAAGCACGCCGCGGCCACCGTCCCGATGCCGTTCACCGCGAGGCTCGGCGCCGTGGGGTAGCTGTCCCCCGCGGCCTCCGCCGACTCGATGTTCTGGAGCGAGCCCACGAGGGTGAAGAGGCCCATGGGCAGAATGATCGAGATGTAGCCCCACCACCCGCCCGAGGTGAACGTGGAAAGGAGATCGCCGAGGACCGGCACCGGCAGGTAGAGCCCCGCGCCCGCGGGCGCCGTCGCCCCCGGCGCGATGCCGAGCGCCCACGCGAGCAGCGTGCCGGCGCAGACCGCCACCAGGCCTCCCGGCAGACCGCCCTTGAACTTCACGCGCCCGAAGTAGGTGAGGAGGATGATGCCCAGCGTCGTGAGCCCCACCACGGGACGCGCGTAGGTGCGGAAGAGGAACCCGAGGGAGATGAAGCCGAGGGCGATGCCCGAGAGCGTGCTCAGGAGGGCGGCCCTCGGGGTGGCCTTGCGGATGCGCTCCGCCACGAAGGCGCCCGCGAACTCGATGATCCCGCACCAGACCGTGGCCACGAGCCCCACGCGCCACGCGGTGCGCGCCGGGTCGGGGTCTCCGGCGGCCTGGGCCGCGAGTTTGGCGGGAAGCATGACGAGGAAGACGAAGGCGAAGAGGGAGACCGTGTTGATGCCGTAGGGGAGCGCGCACACGTCGGTGCGGCCCGTGCGGAGGGCCAGGCGGCGCGCCTGCCAGGCGTAGTAGAGATTGCCCACGAGGAGGGAGACGGCCACGCCGGGGAGGATGCGGCCGTAGACGAGCGCGCCTTGGAACCCGAGGACCCCGCCGCAGAGCGCCTCGATGAGGAGCACCTGGACGAGGTTGTCCAGCGCCAGCCCGAAGAACCCGTCCACGTCGCCCTTCACGAGCCACTTCATGCGCGCCCTCCCCCCTCCCGGGACATTGTAACCGAGACCCTTGCACAGCCCCGTCCAGCCTTGACCCACCGGGCGGAAACCCTTACAATACATGAGTTTCACAGGGACCCGCCGACCAGCGCGAAGGACGTCCATGGCCCCGTTCCCGATCCTGCGAAAACCCGCGGAACCTGCGTCCCGCACCCTGCCGGAGCGGGGCGCGAGATGACCCCCCGGACGCCCCATCCCTACGCCCTCCGATTCACCGTGTGCGCCCTCCTGATCATGCTCGTGACGAAGGCGGGGTTCGGCCTCACGGGCGCCTTCGGCGAGACGGTCCTGCCGAACCTGTCCTCCTACTTCCAGGACGCGGTCCTGGTAATCGCGAGCGCCGCACTCCTGCTGCTCCTCGAGCGCCTGGCGCCGGCACGGTTCAAGCCCGCCCTCCGGGGCGCCTTCGTCGCGTGGGTGAGCCTGCTGACGGCCATGAGCCTGGCCTACACGCCCTTCATCCCCGACTTCCTGCGCCAGAGGATCAACATCTTCTCCCTGGACCCGTCCACGATCACGTTCTCCCTCGGGCTCATCGTCAGCCCCGTCGTGATCGTCAGCATCGTCGGGTTCGCCGTGCTCCTCTTCGGCCTGCCCATCCTGCTCGCGGCCCGCATCCGGCCGGCGTGGCCGTGGCTGCTGGCCGCCTGCGTGCTCCAGGTCGCCCTCTTCGTGGCGAGCATGGGCGAGCCCGCCGTGAGCCCCCTCGTCTACAGCCTCGTGGACGAAGCCTCCTCCGTGGGGCGCCGCGTCCATAACCCCTACCACCTCGGCAAGCTCGAACCCTCCGCCAAGGCGGCCAAGGCGAACGACTACGCCTTCCTCTTCCGGCCCCGCCCTCCGCTCCCCTCGCAGCCGCCGCGGTACTCGCGCGTGGTGCTCCTCGTCATGGAGAGCGTGGACTACGACCTCCTCATGAGCCGCTTCTCCGACCCCGCGGCCGACTTCCCGAAGCGCGTGAAGGACCACTGCATCAGCTTCACCAATTACCGCTGCCTCAACCTGGAGAGCTACACGGGGATGCTCACGCTCCTCAACGGCGTCTTCATCCCCTACCGCGCCTACGGGGACGACTCCACCTTCAGCTTCGTCAACACCCGGGACAACCTCGCGCGGGACATGAAGCGCGGGGGGTTCACGCCGTGGTTCGTCTCTTCCTACGGGGCGTGGCAGGCGCGCTTCGTCCCCGACGCCCCCGACTGGGAGGCCATCGTGCTCAAGGACCCCGCGAAGAACCCTGGCTACGTCGCGATGGACTCGAACGGCATGGAGCGGGCCCTCGAGGACGACGCGGTCCTCGAGGACGTGGTGGACCTCTGCCGGCGCCCCGGCCGGACCTTCGTCATGCAAGAGATGGTCTGCGGTCACAGCCCCGTCTGGACCGAGAAGGTGGGCATCGAGCCGCTCGCCTACTACGACCGCTATTTCACCAAGCTCTACGACCGGCTGAAGGCGGAGAGCCTCCTCGAGGGCACGCTCATCGCCATCACCTCGGACCACGGGCCCCGGCCCAACCCCACGGACCCCAACAGCTACCGCCTGCCGCTCCTGCTCGTCGCCACGGACCTCGCCGCGGGCGAGGAGCGCGGGTTCCTCTCCCACCTCGACTTCGCCGACATCCTCTGGTCGCGGATCGCCGGGTCGCCGACGCCGAAGGAATCGGACCGCATCTTCCTCGTGGGGAGCACGGTGGGCTTCGTCTACGGCATGATCGGCAGGGACGGGACCTACGCCCTCATCGACGACCACACCTTCCGCGTCCGGACGAATCTCCCCGTGGACGCCGTCCGGCCCTTCCACGAGGCCTTCGAGGGGTACCTGAGCTTCTTCGAGGCCCAGCGGCGCGCCGCGGGCCCCGTACCCCAGGAACCGCCCGCGGGCCGGGTCATCCTCAAGTAGCCCCTCCTCCGCCCCGGCAGTCCCACTGGATGAATTCGCCCACGCCTCCGCCC
Organism: Acidobacteriota bacterium; assembly: GCA_037440125.1. Lineage (GTDB taxonomy): Bacteria > Acidobacteriota > UBA4820 > UBA4820 > DSQY01 > JAKAJA01. Next base: position 12,772 of record JBBIUU010000001.1, on the reverse strand, counting down.
AGGGCCCTCCGCCACCTTGACCCGATGCACCCTAACCCCCACAATCAGAGGCGTTAACTGGGGGTGCGCCCTCGGGCGCCCGTGTTTCACCACGCCATCACGAAAGGGATCCTTCATGGCTCACTACACGATCGTCAGCATGCCCGGGGACGGCATCGGCAAGACCGTCCTCCCCGAATCGGTCAAGGTCCTCCAGCGGGTCGGCTTCGACGCCGAGTACCTCCACGGCGACATCGGCTGGGACTTCTGGTGCTCCGAGGGCAACGCCCTCCCGGACCGCACCGTGAAGCTTCTCGAGCAGCACAGGCTCGGCCTCTTCGGCGCCATCACCTCCAAACCCAAGTGGGACGCGGACGCCGAGCTGGACCCGCAGCTCAAGGGCAAGGGCCTCGTCTACTACAGCCCCATCGTGACCATGCGCCAGAAGTTCGACCTCGACCTCTGCGTGCGCCCCATCCGCTCCTTCCCGGGGAACCCGCTCAACTTCATCCGCAAGGCCCTTGACGGGGGTTTCGAGGAGCCCGTCGTGGACGCCGTCATCTTCCGGCAGGGTACGGAGGGCTCCTACGCGGGGGTCGAGTGGACGAACCCCTCCAAGGCCGTCCACGACGCTTTCTGCACCCACCCCAAGTTCAAGGGCTTCGCGGGCGTGAAGGGCGAGGACCTGGCCATCTCCACGCGCATCGTGACCCGCGAGGTGACGCGCCGCCTCATCCGCGAGGCCTTCGAGTACGCCAAGAAGTTCGGCTACAAGAGCGTGACGGTGGCGGAGAAGCCCAACGTCCTGCGCGAGACCTCGGGCATGATCGAGGGCGAGGCCCGCACCATCGCCAGGGAGTACCCCGGCGTCGCGCTGTGGTCCGTGAACATCGACGCGATCATGATGTGGCTCACGAAGAACCCCGAGGAGTACGGCGTCTTCGTCTGCGAGAACCTCTTCGGCGACATCCTGAGCGACGCCTTCGCCGGCCTCGCAGGCGGCCTGGGCTTCGCGTGCTCGGGGAACATCGGGCGCGAGTACGCCGTCTTCGAACCCACCCACGGCTCGGCGCCCAAGTACGAGAAGCTCGACCCCTCCATCGTGAACCCCATCGCCATGATCCTGAGCGCCGCCATGCTCTGCGACCACGTGGGCGAGCGCGAGAAGGGCGACCGCATCCGCGGCGCCGTGGCCGAGGTGGTGAAGGAGGGGAAGGTCCGCTGCTACGACATGATGCGCCTCCCCGGCGGCCCCAAGGTCTTCGAGAAGGGCGCCTGCACGACCCAGCAGATGACCGAGGCGATCCTCGCGAAGCTCTGAGATTCGGGAGCAGGTCAGTAGGTCAATAGGACAGTAGGACAGGGCGGGGCGGCCGGGAGGCCGCCCTTCCCTTCAGGCGACCTTGAGGGGCGCCCGGGCCGCTGGTATCCTCGTGGGACTGCGCCCGAGCGGGGCGCGGGGAGAGGGGAGGATCACCTTGACCAGTTGGCAACGCGCCGGCCTGTGGGCCCTTGCCATCTTCGTGACGCTCGCCTCCGCCGTCTGGCAGAGGACCACGGGGCCCACGTACCCGGCCAAGGGGGAGGTGGCCCTGGGTGGGCAGCCCGTGAAGCTGAAGCTCCTGCGCACCCATCCGGGCGAAGGCGACCTTCCCGTCCGGGTCACGGTCGGCCCGCGTGAGATCACGGGCCTCGTGGCGTGGCGGAAGTACCCCACGCAGGAGCCCTGGCAGGCTCTGCCCATGGTGAGGAAGGGCGACGTCCTCGAGGCCGCGATCCCCCACCTTCCTCCCGCAGGCAAGGTCGAATACGAGGTGCGGCTCACCCTGAGCGGCGAGTCCGCGACCTTCCCGCCGAGGCCGGCGGTGGCCAGGTTTCGTGGCGAGGTGTCCCCCTACATCCTGATCCCGCACATCCTGTGCATGTTCCTGGGCATGCTCTTCTCGAACAAGGCCGGCCTCGACACCCTCTCCGGCCGCCATCCGAGGACCCTGGTCTTCATCACCTTCGCGTTCCTGGGCGTGGGCGGGTTCATCCTGGGCCCCGCGGTGCAGAAGATGGCCTTCGACGCCTGGTGGACGGGGATTCCCTTCGGCCACGATCTGACCGACAACAAGACCCTCATCGCCGGCGTCACGTGGGCCATCGCCGTGGCGCACTTGCACCGCGGCAAGAACCCCCGGTGGATCGTCCTTATCGCCTCGGTGGCCACGCTCGTCGTCTTCGCGATCCCGCACAGCGCCTGGGGATCGCAGATCCACTGGGAGCAGATCGCCCCGGCCCATCCGTAAGGGGGAACCCCGCCTCAGCGCGGCGGGTCGTCCTGAGGGGGTGCCTCGTCCGCGAGGGCGGCGGCCATCTCGCGCTCGAGCGCGTCGAGGCCGAAGGGCTTCTGGAGGAAGCGCACGTTGCCCTCCATGACCTCTCGCCGCAGGACGTCGTCCCGCGAGTACCCCGAGACGAGGATGATGGCGGGGGAGGGGCGCAGGGCAGACACGCGGCGCGCGATGTCCACGCCCGACCCATCGGGGAGGAGGACGTCCGAGAGGACCACGTCGAAGACCGCGTCCTCGAGGTGGTCCATGGCCGCCCTGAGCGTGGAGGCCGACACGACGCGGTAGCCCAACAGCGAGAGCGCCTCGCCCAGCCACTCCCTCACGCCCGCCGCGTCCTCCACCAGGAGCACCCGATGCTGGGGCCGCTCATGCTCCGGGGCCAACGCCGGCCCCGCGCCCTCCTCGCCGGGCAACGCCCCCTCCATGAGCGGCAGGGTGACCTTGAACTCGGCGCCCCCGCCGGGGGGTGTGGCGACCTCGATGGCGCCGCCGTTCCTCTGGACGATGCCGAGGACCACCGACAGCCCGAGGCCCGTGCCCTGCTCCACCCCTTTGGTCGTGAAGAAGGGCTCGAAGATGCGGCCCCTGAGCTCCTCCGGGACGCCGGGCCCGCTGTCCCTCACGGCGAACCACGCGAAGGCCCTCCCCTCCCGGCCCGTGCTCAGGACGAGGCGCCCGCCCTCGGGCATGGCGTCGCAGGCGTTGACCACGAGGTTCACGACGGCCTGCTCCAGCTGTCCCGCATCGGCGCGGACCGGAAGCGTGCCCTCGCAGAGCGAGAGCTCGAAGAGGATGTTCTCCCTCAAGAACCGCCTGAGGAGCCCGTCCGCGTTCCGCACGAGGGCGTTGAGGTCGAGGGGCTCGGGGCGCGCCGTCTCCCTCCGGGCGAAGATGAGGAGCTGGCGTGTGAGCTGGGCGGCCCGGTGGATGTCCTGCTCGATCTCCCGGACCACCGCCTCGCCCCGATCGCAGGCGGCGCAGGACCGCCGCAGGGTCCCCGCCGCGCTGAGCATGGCCTGGAGGAGGTTGTTGAAGTCGTGGGCCACGCCGCCCGCGAGGAGGCCGATGGCCTCCATCTTCTGGGCCTGGACGAGCTGCTCCCTCAGGTGCCTCAGCTCGGTCACGTCGCGGCCCACCGCCTGGTACCCCGTGACCAGCCCGCGCCCGTCGAAGAAGGCGCGGACCGACCACTGGTGGATCCTCGGGACGCCTCCGGAGGCCGCGACCCTCTGCTCCATCATGCGGAAGGGCTCCGAGGGCGTGAGGGTGGAGAGGCCGTCCCGCGTGGCTTGCCGGACGCCTTCGGGCAGGAGGTCGTAGAGGCACGCGCCGCGCATCTGCTCCGGGTCCTGCCCCCAGAGGCGCGCCAGGGCGGCGTTGGCGAAGAGGAGGGTGCCGTCGGGCGCGAAGCGGCAGATCATCTCCGTCTGGCCCTCGACCACCGCGCGGTAGTGCTCCTCGAGGGCCTGGACGCGGTCCCGCTCCGAGATGAGCTCGGTGGTCCGGCGGGCCACCTCCGCCTCGAGGAGCCGGCCCCTCCGTTCCAGGAGACCCACGCGGAGCCGGTAGGCGGCGTAACCGACGACGGCGAGGAGCAGCGCGAGCGCGGCGACGAAGAGCGGATGGCGGTAGAGGGGCGGCGTGAGCCGGATGGGGAGGACCGCCTCCGGGCCCGTCAGGGGACCGTCCTCGCTCCTCACCCGGAACCGGAAGGTCCCGGCGGGGACGTTCGTGTAGTAGGCCGTGCGACGGCGGCCCGCGGCGACCCAGTCGGTGTCGAACCCCTCCAGCTGGTAGGAGACCTGGTACCGGCCCGGGTGCAGGAGGGTCGGCACGGAGAAGCGGATCTCGAGCGCCCCCGCCCCGCGCGGAAGGTCCACGGCCTCTCCCGTGGCCACCGGCTGGCCGTTCACGAGGAGCCCCTGGATGTGCGCCGGCGGAGGAGGCCCGAGGGAGGCCAGGCGCCTGGGGTCCACCGCCACGGCGCCCCTCGTCGTGGGGAACCAGAGCTGCCCGTCCGAGGCCGCGCAGGCCGAGGGCTGTCCGCCCCCGTTGCACTCGAGGGTGAGGAGCCCCTCCTCGATCCCGAGGGTTCTGGGTCGCACCGTGGTCGACCGGCCGTCGAGGAATGCCTTGAGGTCCGACAGGGCGGCCACGAGGATGCCGCTGTTGCTCGTGAGCCAGAGGGAGCCGCGTCCGTCGTCGAGGGCCTGGTAGAAAGTGTTCTTCCCCAGGCCGAACTCGCTCGTGATGCGCCGCGCCCGGCCGTCGCGATAGCAGATGAGGCCCCCGGAATACGCGGTGAGCCAGAGGTTCCCCGAGCCGTCGCGGCAGAGGCCGAAGATCTTCTCCCGCCCCAGGTCCGGTTCCTGAAGGCACTGCGTGAAGCCCCTCGCGTCCTTCCGGTAGAGGCCCTCCGACGTGCCCAGCCACATGGTGCCGTCGGGATCCAAGAGGATGGCGTAGATGCCCCAACCGGGGGGCCTGTCCGAAGCGGTCACCTGTTCGAACCGTCCGTCGGTGCCCGTCCAGAGGCCGCCGCCGCGGGTGCCGATCCAGAACGTCCCCTTGGCGTCCCTCGCGATACACGCCACCTTGGCGCGGCGCGCCTCGGGCTGGAAGCTCACCGTCGTGACGCCGTGGCCGTCGATCCGGTTCAGCCTCCCGTCGCCCGTACCCGCCCAGAGAGTGCCGTCCGCGTCGGCGTAGAGCGCGTAGACCGAATCGCTCGAGAGCCCCTGCCGGATCGTCCAGGAGGTCACCTTCCCGCCCTCGATCCGGTTGACGCCGCCGCCGGCGGTCCCCAGCCAGAGGGCCCCCTGCCGGTCCTGCAGGATGGCGTAGACCTTGTCGTGGGAGAGACCCTGGATCGTGCTGAAGGGGATGGCCGGGCCACCCACCAGGCGGTTGAGCCCGCCGCCCCGCGTCCCGACCCAACCGGCCCCCTCGCGATCTTCGAAGAAGCACAGGGGGCGGTCGTCCGCCAGCCCCGTCTCCACCGTGAGGACCTCGACGCGGTCGTCCGGCGAGACGCGTGCAAGCCCTCCGCCGTAGCTCCCCACCCAGGTGTTGCCGTCGCGGTCACCGGCGAGGAAAAAGACCCTGTCGTTCCGAAGCCCCTGCGCCGTCGTGAACGGCTTGGGCTCCCCTTCGCCCAGGCGGATGACGCCCAGGTCGGTCCCGACCCACAGGCGGCCGCGCGGATCGGGATAGATGGCGGTAACGGGGGCCTGGGAGAAGGGTTCGGGCAGTGCGAGCCGCTCGATCCTCTTTCCCGTGATGAGAGAGGGCGTCATCCCCTGGCCCACGTAGAGGCCCCACGGTTCGTCGGGCCTCAGGCCGTAGCTTCCGGCGGGGCCGAGGGCGAGGGCGCTCACGCCGTCAGGGAGGTCGGGGGGGAGGCCGGCCGGCCGGCTCACCGCCTCACCCTGAAGGTGGTAGAGGCCGTCGTGAGGTGTGCCGATCCAGAGCCCCTCCCCTCCGTCGCCACAGATGGCCCAGACGCGTTCCTCGCCCAGGCCTTGCTCCCGCCCGAAGCGCGAGAAGGCTCCGTTCTTGTACCGGACCACCCCCCCCGTGGTGGCCGCATAGAGGGTGCCCGAGGGGGTCTCCACCAGGGCCGTCACGTCGCTGACCTTGAAGGCCGGGACCGTGCTCCGGTCGTACGTGGTGAACTGGGTTCCGTCGAACCGCACGAGGCCGTCCTCGGTCCCCAGCCAGAGGTAGCCTTCCCTGGACTGCAGGACCGCGTTCACCGCGTTCGAGGGAAGGCCCTGGGCGGTGGTCCAGACCTGGAGGCCGTACTGGGTGATGTGGCGCTGAGGGTCGAGCGAGCGCGCCGGTATCACGGCCAGCGTCGCTACGGCCGCGCACGCGATCGCCAAGGCTCTCATCCCTCGGAGCTTCGAAGCGCCCACCCTTCCCCCTCCGGACGCGTCCTCGATGTGCTTTACCCTGAGAATGTAAGAGGCATCGGCCCCGCGGGTCAAGGCGGGACTCGCGCGGGAAGCCCCATCCCCTTGAGGACAAAGGCCTTTGGTGCAAGAATAGGGGCTCGGGATGGAAACACCCCATGGAGGAAAACGGATGACGCGCCAAGAGATCACCGACCTGCTCCAGCCCTGGGTCGGACGCATCGGGAACGAGGACCTTCGGGAGAAGGTCATCACGTGCTGGGAGAAGGCTTTGGAGCGCAGCGGCTACGGGAGCCTGGCGGACCTGGAGAAGATGCCGTTCACGCTGCTGACGGACACGCGGGGCCTCAACTTCGTGGAGCACACCCTCGCGGTCACCGCGGGCGCCGTGGGCCTGGCACAGGCCCAGGCGGGACACTACCGCGCCATGCCCTACGAGATCGACATGGACCGCCTCATCGCCGGCGGCCTCCTGCACGACGTGGGCAAGATCGTGGAGATCGAACCCGACGGCAAGGGCTCTCACCGCAAGAGCCGGAGCGGCTTCTGCATGCGCCACCCCATCTCCGGCGCGGCGCTCGCGGCCGAGGTGGGCGTGCCCGACGAGGTCCTCAACTGCATCGCCTGCCACGCCAAGGAGGGCGAGGGCCGTCCCCAGACCCTGGAGACCGTCCTCATCCACCAGGCCGACTACGCCACCTTCGATCCCCTGGTCATGATGGTCAAAGGGACGCTCATCATCTGATTGGGACCTTGTCCGTGAGCGAAAGAGCCGGGGCGTCGGAGAGCCGGGGAGCCGGCGAAACCGAAGACCTCACCCCTCTCCGGCTCACCGGTTCTCCGGCTCGCATCGGTCGGAGCGAGCCTCCGAAAGGGAGCAATCCATCATGCCCATGACCATGATCGAAAAAATACTGGCCGCCCACGGCGGGCTCGACCGGGTGGTCCCCGGCGAGATCGTGGACGTCGCCGTGGACGCCCGAGTGGCCCGCGACTTCGGCGGCGCCAACGTGGTGCAGGCCATCGTGTCCCACAACCTGCCCGTCCACGACCCCTCCAAGACCTTCTTCACCTTCGACTGCAACCCCACGGGGAGCGACCAGAAATACGCCGCAAACCAGCAGGCGTGCCGCATCTTCGCGCGCCAGCGGGGCATCCGCGTCTTCGACATCGACACCGGCATCGGGACCCACGTGGCCCTCGATAACGGCCTCGCGTGGCCCGGCTCCACCCTCGTCTCCACCGACTCCCACGCCAACATCCTGGGCGCCATCGGCGCCTTCGGGCAGGGTATGGGGGACCAGGACATCGCGGCGGCGTGGTCCTACGGCAAGGTCTGGTTCAAGGTCCCGGAGACGGTGCGCGTGGAGCTCGCGGGCCGGCCCCTCCCCGGCGCCACGCCGAAGGACGTGGGCCTGGCCCTCCTTCGCCACTTCGGAGCCAACGGCCTCCTCGGGTGTGCCGCGGAGGTCTACGGCGACTACGCCGAGGGACTGGACCTCGCGGGGCGCATCACCATCTCGTCTCTGGCGACGGAGATGGGCGCCATCATCCTCCTCTTCCCCCCCGATGAAAAGGTCATGGCGCACTGCCGCGCGGCCTCGGGCAGGCAAGACCTGACCCCCATGCTCGCCGACGCCAAGGCGCGCTACGTGCGCCTGGAGGTGGTGGACCTCTCGAAGGTGGGCCCCATGGTGGCCCGCCCCGGCCACCCCGAGGACGTGGTGCCCCTCGACTCGGTCCGGGGGCGGAAGATCGACAGCGTCTTCATCGGCTCTTGCACGAACGGCCGCTACGAGGACCTCGAGGAGGCCGCCAGGGTCCTGCGGGGCCGGAGGGTCGCCCCCGGCGTGGTCCTCAAGGTCGTCCCCTCCACCGACGCCATGTGGCGCCGCGCCATGAAGGAGGGGCTCTTCGACGTCTTCAAGTCCTCCGGCGCCCTCATCTCCAACGCGGGGTGCGGCGGGTGCGCCGCGGGCCAGGTGGGCCAGAACGGCCCCGGTGAGGTGACCGTCTCCACGGGGAACCGCAACTTCGCCGGCAAGCAGGGCAAGGGTGAGGTCTACCTCGCGAGCCCCGCGGTGGCCGCGGCTTCCGCGGTGGCGGGCATTCTCACCGATCCCGAGAACCTCCCCGAGCGCCCCGTGGTTTTCGAGGCGCCGGCGGCGGCGCGGCTCGAGGTCCTGCCCGCGGCCCAAGGGCCTTCGGCGGAAGATGCGGGCAAGCCCCTCGTGCTCAAGGGCCGCGTCTGGGTGGTGATGAAGGACAACATCGACACCGACATGATCTTCCACAACCGGCACCTGGCCATCACCAGGCTCGAGGAGATGGGCCCCCACGCCTTCGGCAACCTCGAGGGCTGGGAGGACTTCCCCCAGAGGGTCCAGCCCGGCGACATCGTCGTCACGGGGAAGAACTTCGGGGCGGGGAGCAGCCGCCAGCAAGCCGTGGACTGCTTCAAGGCCCTCGGGGTGGCGGCCATCGTGGCCCAGAGCTTCGGCGCCATCTACGAGCGCAACGCCATCAACGCGGCCTTGCCCATCGTGGTGAGCGACCTCGTGGACATGGGCGTCGAGGACGGCGAGGAGATCACCCTCGACCTCGTCAAGGGCGAGGTCCTGCGCCACCGGGACGGGGAGGTCATCGCCTCGCGGCCCTGGCCGCAGGTCCAGGTGGACACCTACCGGCGCGGCGGGCTTCTGGGATGAGCCCACAGGGAGACGGTGAGGCAGTGAGTATTCTCTGGGTCACCTGGAACCTCCTCACTGCCTCCCTGCCTCAATGTGAATCCGTTGGGAGTATCTGATGGGCAAGACGTTCGCTGAGAAGATCCTCGCGAAGAAGGCGGGGCTCGACGCGGTGGTGCCGGGACAGATCGTGACCGTGAGGCCGGACCACCTCCTCATGCACGACAACACGAGCGCCATCGTCTCCAAGGTCTCCGAGGACCTGAAGACCTATGGCCTCGTGGACCCGAACCTGCCGGTGATCGCCATCGACCACGTGGTGCCGGCCGTGGACGAGAAGACGGCCCTCGGTCATGTCAAGATCCGCGAGTTCGTGAAGGCGCACGGCGTGAAGAACTTCTTCGACGTGGGCGAGGGCGTCTGCCACCAGCTCGTGGTGGAGAAGGGCCTCGCGCTTCCGGGCCAGCTCGTCCTCGGCTCCGACAGCCACACGTGCATGTACGGCGCCCTGGGCGCCTTCTCCACGGGCATCGACCGCACCGAGGCCGCGGTCCTCCTCCTGACGGGGGAGACCTGGCTGCGCGTGCCCGAGACCATCAAGGTGACGCTGTCGGGGCGCTTCCCGGCAGGGGTCATCGGGAAGGACCTGGTCCTCCGGATCATCGGCGACATCGGCGCCGACGGCGCCAACTACATGGCGGTCGAGTTCCACGGCGACCTCGCCGCCGTGCCCCAGGACGACCGCCTCACGATCGCGAACATGGGGATCGAGATGGGGGCCAAGAATGCCGCGTTTCCGGTGGACGGGGCGACGGAGGCCTACCTCGCCGAGCACGCGCCGGGCGCCGCCTACGAGGCGGTTTGGGCCGACCCCGGGGCCGCCTACGCGAGGGAGCTGGCCTACGACCTCTCGGCCCTCGAGCCGGTGGTGGCCAAACCTCACACGGTGGACAACGTGGCGCCCATCTCCGAGGTGAAAGGGCTCCCCGTGCAGCAGGCCTACCTCGGAACGTGCACCAACGGGCGTCTGAGCGACCTGCACGAGGCCGCCGCCATCCTCAAGGGGAGGCACGTGGCGCCGGGGGTTCGCCTCCTCGTCATCCCCGCGAGCCGGAGCGTCTTCCAGGCCGCCATCGCCGACGGAACCCTCGCGATCCTCGTGGACGCGGGCGCCATGGTGGGCCCGCCCGGCTGCGGGCCGTGCCTCGGCGCGCACCAGGGGCTCCTCGCCCCCGGGGAGCGCTGCATCAGCTCGAGCAACCGGAACTTCCAGGGGCGCATGGGGAGCAAGGACGCCGAGGTCTTCCTCGGCAGCCCCCTCACCGTCGCCGCAAGCGCCCTCACCGGCGTCCTCACCGATCCGCGGGAAGTCTTAACAGGGAGGCGGTGAGGCAGTGAGAGGACGGCCAGCAGGGCCACAGCGCCAGAACGACCCTCTGACCGAAGCCGTGATCGGCTCAGCGATCGAGGTCCACAAGGCTCTTGGCCCGGGGCTTCTGGAATCGGCCTATGAGGAATGCTTGTGCTACGAACTCTCGCAGAGAGGGATTTCCTTTCAACGACAGGTACCGCTCCCCATAAGGTACAAGTCGGTCAAGCTGGACTGCGCGTATCGAATGGACATTCTCGTGCCGAAGCGGCTCATCGTCGAACTCAAAACGGTGGATCGTCTGGCAGGGATTCACGAGGCGCAACTTCTGACCTACATGAGATTGAGCAGCGTGCCGGTGGGCCTGCTCATCAATTTCCACACTCCCGTGCTGAAATCCGGAATCCGCCGCCTCTTGCTTGGGCCCTGTATGGAAGAGCCCGGCGAGATGCCGCTTGGCATGGGGGATGGATGATGCCCCAGGGGATCGTCTTCCGCGTTCTCACCGTCTCACTGCCTCCTTGTGAGGTATCCATTGGAGTCCGGGCATGAACGTCTTCAAGTACGGCGACGACATCAACACGGACCTGCTCTTTCCAGGGCGGTACACCTACACGTGCAGCAAGGCGGAGGAGATCCTGCCGCACCTCCTGGAGGATCTCGACAAGGAGTTCGCGGGGAAGGTGCAGCCCGGTGACGTGATCTTCGCGGGGAAGAACTTCGGGTGCGGGTCGAGCCGCGAGCAGCCGGCCCTCGGCCTCAAGGCGGCGGGCATTCAGGCGGTGGTGGCCAAGAGCTTCGCGCGGATCTTCTTCCGGGCCGCCACGAACCAGGGGCTCCTCCTCGTGGAGTGCCCCGCGGCGGTGGACGCCTACCGTCCGGGCGACGAGGTTTCTCTCGATCTCGCCAAGGGCCAGATCGCGGTGGGCGGGGCGACCTACGCCTTCCCGCCCCTGCCGCCCGAGATGCTCGCCATCCGCGACGCCGGCGGGCTCCTGCCCTATGCGCGCAAGAAGCTGCACGAAACCAATCCGAAATGAACAAGGAGACGGTGAGTCTGTGAGGAAGAACGTTGAAGGGTTTCTTCTCACCGCCTCACTGCCTCCTTGTGAGTTCTTAGGGGGATTCAATGCCGGCGATTGCTGAAGCAGGACGGCGCGGCGATAAAGTCAGGTCCGACTGCTGGGTGCAGGTCGAGCCCAGAACGCGGGGCGGGCTGAAGCTGAACGTCACGACGAAGGTGGAGGCCATGTACGGCGACGCCGTGCGGGCCACGTGCGCCGCGGCCCTGGAGACCCTGGAGGTGCGGCACGCCGTGGTGACGGTGGAGGACCACGGCGCCCTCGACTTCGTCCTCGGCGCGCGCGTGGAGTGCGCGGTCAAGCGCGCGGGGCTCGGCGGGGACCGGTGCCACCTCCCGTCGCCGGGGCCGGGTTTCGCGTCGAAGATCGCGCGGGAGCGCTTCCGCCGCTCGCGCCTCTACCTCCCGGGGAACGAGCCCAAGTTCTTCCTCAACGCGGGCCTCCACGAGCCGGACGGCGTCATCCTCGACCTCGAGGATTCGGTGGCGCCCGGCGAGAAGGACGCGGCCCGGCTCGTCGTCCGGAACGCCCTGCGGTGCGTGGACTTCGGAAAGAGCGAGCGCATGGTGCGCATCAACCAGGGGGAGCGCGGCCTCGAGGACCTCGACGCCGTCGTGCCCCAGGGCGCCCACGTCATCCTCATCCCCAAGGTGGAGACGGCGGAGCACGTGCGCGCCGTGGACGCCCGCGCCAAGAGGCTCGCCGCCTCGGCGGGGCTCAAGCAGGCGCCCTTCCTCATGCCGATCATCGAGAGCGCCCTGGGGTGCTTCGAGGCGGCGTACATCGCGTCGGCCAGCCCCAACGTGGTGGCGCTCACCATCGGCCTCGAGGACTACACCGCCGACATCGGCGCCCAGCGCACCCTTGAGGGCAGGGAGTCCTTCTGGGCGCGCTCCGTGGTCGTGAACGCCGCGCGCGCCGCGGGCGTCACGCCCATCGACACGGTCTTCTCCGACGTGTCGGACATGGAGGGCCTGCGCGCCGCGTGCCTCGAGGCCAAGGGCCTGGGCTTCGAGGGCAAGGGATGCATCCACCCGCGCCAGGTGCCCGTGGTCCACGAGGCCTTCGCGCCGGCCGTCGAGGAGGTGGAGAAGGCCAGGCGCATCGTCCTCGCCTTCGAGAAGGCCGAGCGCGAGAACCTCGGCGTCGTGAGCCTGGGCTCCAAGATGATCGACCCGCCCGTCGTCAAGCGCGCCCTGCGCACCGTCAGGATGGCCGAGGCGCTCGGGTTACTGCCCAAGGGGTGGAGGAAAGAGAAATAGGGATTCACGGGGAGACGGTGAGTCAGTGAGGAACCTCTTGGCCAAGAATCGGTTGTTCTCACCGTCTCACTGCCTCACTGTGAAATCCCTCTGGAGTAAACGATGGCAAGGACCGAGCTGAAGAAGAACGCGCTGGGGCGCCT